>NZ_PSVB01000029.1:0-30580 GCF_002932165.1 Rathayibacter sp. AY1F8 | reverse complement strand
GCGCCGCCGCGCCGCCTTGGGTCCCGGTTCGGCACGGCCGGCCTTGGCGTCGCTGGGGGCGCCTGGGGGCTCGCCCTGACGGGCGTCCGGCTGTCTTGAGCGCCGCGTCGGAGTGCCCACCGCGCCGCTCAAGACAGCCGGACGCCCGTCAGGGCGAGGCCCGCGGCGGCCGCCGCGACGGCGAGCGCAGCCGTGCCGACGCCGTACCCCAGGCCGGCCCGGCGAGCGTCGCGACCGGCACGACGCCCAACGGGGGAAGTGCGGCGCCGATCGCGGCGCGGGCAGCCGTGCCGACGGCTCCGCCCGCCGCGACGAGGAGGATCGCGGAGGGGCGCAGGTGGAGGGGTCGCGTCACTCCGCGAGGTCCCAGGGCGCCGGGCGCGACGGGTCGCGGTCGGCGCGCGGGACGACGAGCACGGGGCGGTGCTGACGGTGCGCGAGGTGGGCGGCGACGCTCCCGCTGAGGAACTCGGCGATGCTCGCGAGCACGCCCGCGTCGCGGGTGCCGACCACGATCATCCGCGCGTCGACCTCCTCGGCGACCTCGGCGAGCGCCAGGGCGGGCTCGCCCTGCGCCGCGCGCAGCGACCACTGCACGGTGCTGCCGTCCAGCTCGTGCTCGACCGTCTCGCGGAGCCCGGGCGGGAGGGACGGGCCCTCGCCGCGGTCGGCCGCGGCGCCGACGAAGCCGAGCGGGATGCCGCCGGTCATCGGATCGACGTACTCGCCGACGAGGTACGGATCGGCCGAGACCGACACGAGCAGCAGGGCGGCTCCGGCGTCGGCGGCGACGCGGGCGGCGGTGCGCAGGACCTCGGGTCGCTGGCCGTCGACGATGCCGACGAGGACGGGCCCGGTGGGGGTGGGTGCGGTCATGAGGAGCTCCTTCCCGGTTGCGCCCCATCCTGGCACCGCACGGGCGCGAGCGGTCGGAGCATCCGTGCCGGATCCGTCGTGATCGTTCCGTTATGCGCGGGCCTCGGGCTAGAGTGGCTCGTCGCCGGATCCCCACCGGCCCCCGACCCCCCGTCACCACCGTCATCCGAGGAGAACGCACGCGTGTCGAAGCCAGGCATTCCCACCCCTGAGGAGAGTGCCGGCACCCCGACCACTGCACCCCCGACCCGGCGCGAGGCCCGCGAGGCCGAGCGCCGTGCGGCCCGGGCCGAGGCGGAGACGGGCGCGGCGACCGCCGGTGCCGCGGTCGAGGGCAGCGGATCGGACAACTCGCCCGCTTCCGCAGGCGCTGGCGACTCCGCGGACTTCATCGTCGACGCCGCATCGGCCGTGGCGCCCGCTCCGACCGTGTCGGTCGAGGTCCCCGCCGTCGCCTCCCCCGCCTCCCGGTCGATCCCGGCCTCTCCGCGTCGCGCGTCCGCCTCCCGCCCCGTCGCTCCCCGCGTCGCCGAATCCGCCCGGGCCCGTGGCCTCAGCCGCCGCGCCCTGGCCTTCGGGACGTTCTCGGTGGTCGGCGGCCTCTTCGCCACGGCCGCGATCCCCGCGTACGGCGCCCGCAGCTCCTCCGCCACCGCGACCGGCCGCGCCGCCGCGAACCGGGTCGGCCTCCAGAACCTCACCGTCTCCTCCGACGCCGCCGGCCAGACCGCCGTCCGCGACGCCTTCGCCGCACCGACCCAGGCGCAGCTCGACGAGGCCAGCCGCCAGGCGGCCGTGCTCTCCGGATCCAACGGCGGCGAGTTCTCGACCGTGCAGACCCGCGCGGTCGGCGACGACTACCCGTGGCCCTACGAGACCATCGACGACGACGGCGGCGGACTCTCGCCCCTCGGCTACTACTACCGCGAGTGCGTCGACTTCGTGGCCTGGCGCCTCAACCGTGACGCCGGCCGCACCTCCGCGCCGTGGAAGTACACGTGGGGCAACATCACCCCGCTCGGCGGCAGCGCCTACGAGTGGCCGGACAACTGGGCCGCGAAGGGCTGGGCGACCAGCAGCGTCCCGATCGTCGGCTGCGTCGCGTGGTGGACCTACAACCACGTCTCCTACGTGCAGAAGGTCAACGACGACGGCACCGTGCTCCTCGAGGAGTACAACTACGGCGGCAAGCACAGCTACGTGACCCGCACCTTCCCCACCGCGCAGGTCCCGCTCTTCCTGTACCCGCCGGTCCTGTAGGGGGCCTGTCCCCGTCGCGCGTCGGCGGGCGGTGTGTCGCGATCCGTCCCCAGCGCACGCCGACGGGCGAGGGGGTGCGATCGCGCGTCAGGCGAGCGCGGCGAGGAGGATCGCGAAGGCGGCCGTCGTCGGATCGACGAGCGCCATGTGGTCGGCGGCGGCGAGCTCGTGCAGCTGCACGGCGGGGTGCCGGTCGGCGTATCGGCGGCTGTAGGCGACAGGGACGTCCTCGTCGAGTACGCCGTGGATCAGCGTGATCGGCTGCGGCGGCGCGGGCAGCTGCGCGGGGTCGGCGCCCGGAAGCAGCGCGAGGTCGCCGCCGAGGAGCTCCCCCACGGCGTCGTCGCTGAGGCGGTCGGCGGAGGCGGCGGCCAGGTCGAGCACGCCCGCCAGTGCCACCACAGCGGCGACGTGCGGCGACGGACGGGCGGCCTGCGACCAGACGGCGAGGTGGCCGCCGGCGGAGTGGCCGACGAGGGCGACCGGTCCGGCGCCGGGCAGCAGTGCCGGGAGCGCCGCGAGCACGGCCAGGACGTCGTCGCCGGTGCCCGGCCAGCCGCCTCCCGGGTCGCCCGTGCGCCGGTACTCGGGGAGGAGCACGTCGTGCCCGCGGTCGGCCAGTGCCGCCGCGAGCGGCCGGGCGTGCCGCCGGTCCCACCGCGCCCGCCAGAACCCGCCGTGCACGAGCACGACCGGCCGGCGCGCCTCGCCGGGCGCCCCGCGGAAGACGTCCGCGATCTGCTCCGGAGCCTCCCCGTACCGGCGCACCTCGTCCGGCTCGCGCCCCTCCGACTGCTGCATCCCCCCAGTACCTCCCCGCGAGACGCCACGTCGGTGCGCCCGGCACGGCGTGTCGCGTACCGGAGCCGCATCCCGCTGAGACGGAGGCACGGGAGCGCCCGCGTCAGGCCTCGAACCAGCCCCGGGGGTGCTGGTCGGCCGTGAGGGGCGTGCGCGGGCGGGTCGGGCGGGCCCAGCGGACGGCGTTCGCCAGCACGCGCCGGATGTCCGGGTGGTGGTAGACGGGGTAGTCCTGGTCGCCGGGCGAGAAGTAGAAGACCCTCCCGAGGCCGCGGGTGTAGGTCACGCCGGAGCGGAACACCTCGCCGCCGGTGAACGTCGACAGGAACACCGTCTCCTCCGGCACCGGGATGTCGAAGTACTCGCCGTACATCTCCTGCTCGGGGATGATCAGCGGGCTGGGCACGCCCTCGGCGATCGGATGCGTGGGCGCGATCGTCCAGACCAGCTCGCGGTCGCGGTCGTTGCGCCACTTCAGCGAGCAAGTCGTGCCCATGAGCGCCTTGAAGATCGACGAGTAGTGGCCCGAGTGCAGGACCAGGATCCCCATCCCCTCCTGCACGTGTCGCAGAACCCGCTGGACGACCTCGTCCGACACCTCCTCGTGCGCGATGTGCCCCCACCACAGCAGCACGTCCGTCGTCGCGAGCGCCTCCTCGGTGAGCCCGTGCTCGGGCTCGGGGAGCGTCGCGGTGCGCACCGAGACGGCGTCGCCGAGCGACTCCGCGAGCCCGTCCGCGATGACGCGGTGGATGCCGTCCGGGTAGTGGCGCAGCACGGTCTCGTCGCCGCGGGTCTCGTGGCGGAACTCGTTCCAGACGAGGACCTCGATCGGGGCGCTCATGCGACCGCCACCTCCTGCTTCTCGGCGGCGGAGCGGTAGATCGCGTCGACCACCCGGCTGCGGTGCAGCGCGTACTCGCCGTGGTGGCCGGAGTAGCGGGGGCCGCCCGCGGGCGCGTCGGCTCCCGAGGCGATCGCCTCCAGGAACTCGGCGATGACCGAGCGGTGGTGCCCGGCGGGGACCTTCACGTCGGGGTGCGAGAAGGTCGGCGCTCCGGCGACCTCGGAGTAGAGCGTCAGAGTCCCCTCCGTGGCGTAGTCGGCGATGTGGAGGCGCGCGCCCCCGGCCGAGCCGAGCAGCTCGACCTCGATGTCCTCGTCGACCTTCGAGTAGCTGGCCCAGGAGGCGTCGAGCTGGAGCGAGCGGCCGTTGTCGAGGCGCAGCAGGGCGCTCGAGAAGTCCTCCACCTCGAACGCGTGCGTGCCGGTGGCGGCGACGCCGTGCGGGCGCCCTCCGCGGCCGGAGCGGCCGATCTCGCCGTACGCGACCGCCGAGACGCTGGTCACGCGCGGCTCGTCGAGCAGGTGCAGCGCGATGTCGAGCACGTGGGAGCCGAGGTCGATCAGCGGGCCGCCGCCGGCGAGCTCCTTGCTGGTGAACCAGGAGCCGATGCCGGGGATGCCGGTGCGCCGCTGCCAGCTCGCGCGGGCGTGGTAGACGTCGCCCAGCGGCGCGTCGTCGAGGTAGTCGCGGAGGAAGGCGACGTCGGCGCGGCGGCGGTGGTTGTAGGCGATCTCGAGCACCCGGTCGTTCGTGCGGGCGGCCTCGACCATCTCGGCCGCCAGCTCGGCGGTGGTGGCGAGCGGCTTCTCGCAGAAGACGTGCTTGCCGCTCGCGAGCGCGGCCACGGCGATCGGGTGGTGCAGGTGGTTCGGGACGCCGATGGAGACGACGTCGAGGTCGTCGCGAGCGACGAGGTCCTCCCAGTCGGCGTAGAGGTCGGGGACGCCGCGGGTCGCGCCGAGTTCGTGCAGGCGCGCCTCCTCCTGGCCGGCGAGCGCGACGACGCGGGCGCCGGGCAGGGACTGGAAGGCATCGAGGTGGGTGGTGCCGGCGAAGCCGAGGCCGACGACCCCCACGCGCAGCTCAGTGGTGTTCTCTGTCATGCGCCGAGCCTACTCGAATCGATTCGAGCACTCCTCGGGCGGCGTGGCTTCCTGGAGCGCCGGGCAGGCCGAGCGTCAGGCCGCGAGACGCGCCTCGAGCGCGGCGAGCGACGCGCGCAGGGCCGGCGCCTCGAGGGCGTCGCCGTCGGCGGCGGCGTGCGCGGCGGCGAACGCCTGGACCTGGCGGTGCAGCTCGACGCGGGTCCCGCCGCGGGCGACGACCGCGAGCCGCTCGGCGAGGCGCACGCCGGCGCGGACGACGAGCGGCTGCTCCATCGCGCACGAGCGCAGGGCGAGGAACACGTCGGCCAGAAGCTCGCCCGCTCGAGGCCACGGGACGACCAGGCGAACGACTCCGTCGGCGTCGGAGTAGCGGCCGCGCGCCTCCGGCCGGCCGCAGAGGTCGACGAGCGCGCTGGTCAGGGCCTCGACGGCGCCGACCGCGGTGTACGGGTCGTTGGTGCCGGTCGCGAGCCCGCGGACTCCGATCTCGACCACCTGCTGGACGGCGTAGCGGAGGTCCTGGTGCGGGGTGCGCGCGTCGGCGACGACGACCGCGGCGACCGCCTCCTCCTGGGCGACGGACCCCTCCAGGACCTCGAGCACCGGGTCGCCGACGAGGACGTGGTCGCCGGGCAGCGCGAGCACCCGGAGCCGCGCGTCGCCGCGGCGGGCCAGGGCGACCAGCCGCTCGACCTCGAGCTGCTCGACGTAGCCGCCCCGCACCGCCCGCAGGACGACCGGCTCGCGCCCCGCCGGCGGCAGGGCCTCCTCCGCGTCCGTCGGCTCCTCCCCGCTCTCCGGATGCAGTCGCTCGATCACGTCGACGAGCTCGCCGAGCACCCGCTGCTGCAGCGTCGTCACCTGCACCGACAGCGCGATGTGGTGGATGAAGTAGACGAGCACCGCGACGTCGCCCACCGCGAGCAGCACCGAGAACGAGACGGCCACCACCGGCACGAACGTCAGCGACGCGTCCTCCTCGGTGTGCACCGCGCGCAGCACGATCAGCGAGTACAGGAACGTGGACGTGAGCACCGCCAGGACGACCTGGTTGCCGCGGTCGGCCATGAAGTTGCGGACCAGCCGGGGCCCGTAGGCGGAGGACGTGGTCGCCAGCACCGAGATCGTGATCGAGAACGAGGTCGCGGCGACGCCCAGCATCGTCCCGCCGATCGCCGAGAGGATCGCCCGGCCGCCGGTCGGCGACAGGTCCTCGATCAAGGGGATGTCGCTGACGCCGGCGCGGACCAGCAGATGGTCGACCTCGACCAGCCCCAGCGCCAGCCCGACGGCGAGGACGCCGAACAGCGCCGGGAGGAACCAGAAGGATTCGCGGAGATGGAGGAGCCGGGAGCGCATCCTCGACGGCTAGAGCGGCGCCTCCTCGCGGGCCGCGCCGCCGCGGAGGCTTGCGCGCCGGGCCGGGACGTGCCGCGGTGCCTGCCGCCAAGGCGACGTCGCGTCAGGGCCGTCCGCACTGCGGGGGCGTCGTCGCGACGGACGCCGGACGCACCGGAGGCGCCGACCCCCGGGGATCGGCGCCTCCGCAGGGCGTCAGGTGACGTTGATGAGCGTGCGCTGCCAGCCGGAGGATCCGTCGGGCGCGACCGGCGCGCGGTCCTCGATCTGAACCATGCCGTTCTTGTCGACCGCGCGGACCGCGACGTAGTGCGAGCCGGGCTGGGCGTCCCAGTCGACGAACCACTGCACCCAGGTGTCGAGGTTGACCGGGGTCGAGAGCGTCGCCTCCTGCCAGTCGCCGTTGTCGATGCTCACCTCGACCTTCTCGATGCCGATGCTCTGCGCCCAGGCGACGCCCGCGATCTTGAGAGCGCCCGAGGTGACGGGGACGCCGATCCGCGGGGTGTCGATCCGCGAGGACATCTTGATGGGGGCCTCGGCGGAGTAGCCGCGCGGGGTCCAGTAGGCCTGGTCGGCCTCGAAGGTGGTGACCTTGAGCTCGGTGAGCCACTTGGTGGCCGAGACGTAGCCGTAGAGGCCGGGCACGATCATCCGCACCGGGAAGCCGTGCTCGAACGGGAGGGGCTCGCCGTTCATGCCGACGGCGAGGATCGCGTCGAGGTTCTCGTCCGTGACCGCGGTGATCGGGGTGGACGCCGTGTAGCCGTCGCTGCTGGTCGAGAGGAGCATGTCGGCTCCGCTCTGCACGCCGGCCATCTTCAGCACGTCGCGCAGGGGGACGCCGAGCCACTTGGCGTTGCCGACGAGGTTGCCGCCGACCTGGTTCGAGACGCAGGTGAGGGTGATGCCGTACTCGTCGAGGCCCATGTCGAAGATCTGCTGGAGGTTCAGCGTCACCTCGCGGTCGACCATGCCGGTGATCTTCAGCGACCAGGCCGACGGGTCCAGGTTGGGCACGGTGAGGGCGGTGTCGACGCGGTAGAAGTCGGCGTTCGGCGTGTAGAGCGGGGTGATGCCCTCGATGTCGAGCTCGGCGCCCGCGGGGACCGAGACGGTGCTGCGCGGGGACGGCAGGCGCAGGGCGTCGCGGACACCGGCGAGGGAGGAGGTCGCCGCGTTGACCAGGCGGGCACCGGTGCCGACGACTGCCGCGCCGACGGCGGAGATCAGCGCGATGCGGAAGAAGCCGCGGCGCTCGAGGGCGCCCGGACGGGCCTCGGAGGATGTTCCCCTGGCCTCCGAGGCCCGGGCCGCACGCCAGCCGCGCAGGCGCGTGAAGAGGAGGTGCATGACGACGACGGCGACGACGAGTCCGACCAGCGTGGGCACCGCAGCGAGCGGCGACGCTCCGGTGCGGGTCACGATGGCGGCGATCGAGAGGCCGCCGGCGATCACGAGCAGCACCTGGCCGAGCGGCGGGCGGACCAGCTGGAGCACTCCGGCGATCGCGGCGGCGACGACGACCGCGGCGCCCACGCTGCCGAGCAGGAAGGCCTTGTCGTTCTCGCCGAACGTCTCGATCGCGAACTCCTTGAGCGGGCGCGGGACGATGTCGACGATGAAGGCGCCGAGCGCGAGCACGGGGCTCGCGGTGCGGGCGACCGCGAGGGCGATGAGCTCGGCGACGGCGAGGAGGACTCCGCCCGTGACGATGCCCGCGAGGGCGGCGAGCAGGAAGTAGAGAGCTCGATGCTCGCGCACGGGTGCCGCTGTCTGGTTCATGGAGGAGAGTTTTCTCCCGCGACCTGCCGTTTCCCAGGGTGTCCCTGGTTTGGTCGTGTAGGCGCCTTTTTCATAACGAACAGGTAACGCACAGCGGCGGCATCTCGACGGGATCACCTCTCGCTCGGCCCGCCGCCGGGCCTCACCGCGCGCGACGCCCCCGCCGGAGGACCGCCGCGTTCGCGGTGACGATGAGGGCGATGCCGATCCATCCGGCCGCGCCGACGTCCTGCCCGAGCACGACCGCGCCGATGAGGGCGGCCAGGACGGGGTTGGCGCTCATGAGCGTCCCGAACACGCCCGCCGGGAGCCTCCGGAGCGCGATCACGTCGGCCACGAACGGGACGGCCGTCGCCAGGACGCCGGCGCCGACCGCCAGGAGCACGGTGCCCGCGTCGGGGCGGGTCGAGACGAGCGTCCAGACGGCGACGGGCAGGAAGACGGCGGCGGAGATCCCGGTCGCCGTGGCGGTCCCCTGCGCTCCGGGCAGACGGAGTCCGATGATCCGGTTGAGCAGGATGTACGCGGCCCAGCAGCACGCGGCCGCGAGACCGAGCGCGATCCCCACCTGGTCGGACGATGGCCTCGGCCCGGCGATCGCGACGACGCCTGCTCCGGCGACGAGGGCGCAGAGCGCGCTGGTCCTGCTCCGGGAGCCGAGGAGCGCGACCGCCAGCGGCCCGCAGAACTCCAGGGTCACCGCCAGCCCCAGCCCGATGCGGTCGATGGCCGCGTAGAGCGTGAGGTTCATCGCTCCGAACACCACGGCGAGGAGCAGGACGGGCCACCACTGCGCGCGGGTCAGGTCGCGGATCCGCGGCCGGACGACCGGGAGGAGGATCAGCGCGGCGACGATCTGCCGGACGGCGACCACTCCGACGGATCCCAGGACCGGGAAGGCCAGAGTCCCGGAGGCCGCCCCGAGCTGATTCGAGAGGGCGCTCGCGAGGGCGGTCGCGACGCCGACGGACCGGCCGTCGCCGGGGAGCTGCTTCGTCATTCCGGAAGTCTGCGAGCCGTCCGGCCCCGGCTCACAATGCATCACCGGTCCGATCGATGCGGGAACCGCATGAATAGGATGCGGTCATGGAACTGGAACTGCGCCACCTCCGGTCGTTCGTCGGCGTCGTGGACGCCGGGACCTTCACCGACGCGGGGATCGACCTCGGCATCTCCCAGACGGCGGTCTCCCGCAACGTCGCGGCGCTCGAGTCCGTCCTCGGACGAAGGCTCCTCCACCGGACGACCCGCAGCGTCGAGCTCGCGCCGGCGGGCGAGCGGGTGCTGCGGCACGCCCGCCGCGTCCTGGCCGTCGTCGACGACCTTCGCGAGGAGGCGGCGGCCGGGACGGACACGATCCGGATCGGGTACGCCTGGTCGGCTCTCGGCGAGCACACCCAGGAGTTCCAGCGCCGCTGGGCCGCGGCGCTCCCCCGCCACGAGCTGCAGCTGATCCGCTCCAACACCCCCACCGCGGGGCTCGCCGAGGGCCTCAGCGATCTGGCGATCCTCCGGCGCGGATCCCCGGCTGCGGACGTCGAGTCGGCTCTGATCGGCACCGAGAAGCGCTACTGCGCGCTGTCCGTCGACGACCCGCTCGCCGCGAAGCGCACGGTCACCCTCGCCCAGGTGGCGACCGCTCCGCTGGCGCTCGACGACCGGACCGGGAGCACCCGGCTCGACCTCTGGCCCGAGCACGACCGGCCGCGGATCACCGTCCCGACGACCGACGTCGACGACTGGCTCACGGTGATCAGCAGCGGCTCCGCCCGCGGAGTGACCGCGGAATCGACGGTGAGCCAGTACCGACGGCAGGGCCTCGCCTACCGGGTCGTCCGCGACGCCCCGCCGGTCCCCGTGCACGCCGCGTGGATCCGGAGCGACCCGCCGCCCGTCCTGGGCGACGTCATCGGGCTGCTCCAGGGCCTCTACCGCACCTCCGACTGACGACGACGGCCGCCGGGGGCGATCCCCGGCGGCCGTCGTCGTCACGTCACTTGCAGGTGAGAGCGGAGTACGCGGCCTGCTTCGTGGTGGTCACCGATGCTCCGTCCACGGTCGCCGTCGCGGTCACCGTCGCCGAGCCCGCGGCCACCGAGGCGGCGCGGGTGGTGAAGGCGTGCGAGGCGCTCGACCCGGGAGCGATCCCGGTGAACGCCTTCGAGCCCCAGGCGGAGCCGAGGGTGATCGCCGCCGGGACCTTCGCGTCGTTCCGAGCGGAGACCGTCACCACGACCTTGCCCGCCACGCAGCGGCTGGTGGCCGTCACGGTGGTCGGCACCGTCGCCGCGGAGGCGCGGACGATGGAGAGGCGGTAGGTCGCTGTCGTCGTGTGGTCCTGCGCCGACGACTCGACGACCACGCTCGTCGTCCCCGAGGCCGCGAGCGGCACGGTGCGGCGGACGGTGTCGTCGATCAGCACGCCGTCGACCTTCACCAGGCCGCTGGGCACGGCCGGGTCCAGGTCGAGCGAGACGCTCGTCGTACCGGCCGGCACCGTGAGCGTGTGGTCCCTGACCCCGGCGGCGAGAGCCGGCGAGAGCGTCCCGACGTCGGAGGAGAGCTTCGTCAGCTCCGGGTCCGCAGCGTAGGTGGTCGACTCGGTCGTGTAGACCCCGAAGACACCGCCGACGTAGCTGGATCCGGTGCCCTGGAAGCGCACCGTGACGACGGGGATCTTCTGCCCCTTCGCGTCGAGCACGTACTTCCCGCTCTGGTCGCGCTTGTAGCTGTCCTTCGCGGCGAGACCGCTGAGGATCGACGCCGGGATCCGGTCGTACTGGACGTACCAGCTCGTCGCTCCGGCCGCTCCCGAGACCACCTCGGTCTTGAGCTTCACGTCGTTGAGGTAGACGTCGAAGGTGCGTCCCGCGTCGCCGCCGTAGTAGCGGACCCCGAGGTAGTTCGCCGGCAGAGCCGGGTCGACGATCATGTCGTACTGGAAGTACGCCTCCGCCGAGCGCTCGCCGTCGCGGTACCCCTCGCCGCGCCAGGTCCCCACCGAGGACCGCGCGGTCTTGTAGTTCTTGTCGGCCTCGCTGTTGTTGTTGTCGAAGGAGGTGAGGGAGTCGATCGTCGTCTCGTCGACGCGCAGCTGCTCCTTCTGCGTCCGGATCAGCTCCTGGGCCGCGGCCGAGTCGGGCTCGATCAGGGTCATGTAGGTCGCGTAGCGGGCGTTGTAGAGGCTGTAGTACGGAGTGAACACCCGGGCGGCGGACGCGGCGTCGACGTTCTTCATGCCGAAGCGCATCGTCGTGCGGCCGTTGCCGTCCGCGCCGTCGGGCAGGCGGACCAGGTTGCCGCGGACCGCGGACTTCCAGGCCGCGGAGTCCGCGACGACGACGTTCGAGTTCACGGACTTGTCGGCCGTGCCCATGCGCACCAGGACGCCGGCGACGTAGGACGCCTCGACGTTCGAGCGGTTGAGCTCGGTCGCCAGCAGCACCGGTCCGTAGCGGAACGCGGTCCAGTCGGGGTTCTCCGTGTCCGCGACCGCGCTGACCGCGGCGGGCAGCTTCCAGGTCAGCACGTCACCGGCGGCGACGGCGACCGAGACGTATCCGGCCTGGGCCGTGACGGCACGGACGGCACCGTTCACGGTGAGCGTCGGCGCTCCGTCGATCCAGGACGGCACGCGCAGCTTGAGGGTCGTGTCCGCGGCCACGGCTCCTCCGGCCAGCGCTTCGACCCTCAGGGTCGCCGTGTCCGTGCTCGGGATGTCCGCCGTCTGGGTCAGCCGGAGGTTGTTCGCGGAGGAGCGGAGGACCGAGGAGCGGAACTGGTTCACGAAGACGGTCTTCGGCTTCTCGAAGTAGATCGAGTCGCCGAGCTTGGTGAAGCTCTCGATACCCGAGCCGTGGTCGCACCAGAACTCGTCGAGCTCGTGCCCGAAGACCTTGGCGTAGCCCGCGGTCTGCGGCTGGAAGTAGGTCACCATGCCGGTGTCCGGGTTCTGCACCGAGAGGACGCCGTTGATGAACGTCTCCTCGTAGAAGTCGGCGTACTTCACGTCCTCGGTCACCTGGAACAGCGCCCGGGTGAGCTTGAGCATGTTGTAGATGTTGCAGCCCTCGGAGGTCGAGTTCTCGCCGTAGCCGGTGGTCTGGCCGTTCGTGGCGTACTCGTACAGGGTGCCTGGGGCGTGGAAGTGCTCGGACTGGCTGTTGCCGCCGTTGGCGTAGGTGTGGGTCTCGTCGACCATGCGCCAGAAGTTCTCGGCGGCACGGCGGTACATGTCGAGATCCGACTTCTCCGCGGCGGTGAGCGTGGCGTAGAGCGCCGGGTCGTCGGTGAAGACGCGGTAGCGCTTCAGCGCGCCGATCAGCTTCGGGACGGTCGTGTTCGCGTGCAGCCCGTTGAGGACGTCCTCGTTGTTCGCGAGCTTCTGGAACAGCGCGGTCTCGTCGAAGTACTCGGCCGCGCGCTTGTGGGCCGGGTCGTGCGTGGTCTCGTACAGGCGGTAGAGCGCCTCGTTCATTCCGCCGTACTCCGTGTTCAGGAGCTGCCCGGGGTTGGCCTGGCGGCCCGCCCAGGCGGTGATCCAGCTGCCGAAGCCGCCGGCGACGGTGAGCGCCTTCTGCGAGACGGCGTCGGGCGCCTGGTCGTGGGCGTCGAGGAGGCCTGCGAGCACCTTGTGCAGGTTGTAGAAGGGGACGAGCAGGCCGTCGCCGCCCGAGGGGAGGTAGCGGGTCGGGAACGGCGAGACGTAGCCGGCGTTCGCGGGGTCCTTCAGCGCGTAGGCGTCCTGGACCTTCTTCAGACCGTCGACGGAAGCGGTGAGCTTCGCGAGCAGAGCCGCCTTGGTGGCCGCGTCCTCCTCGGTCGCGTAGGCCTGCGAGAGCGCCGAGAGGTAGTGGCCGAAGAAGTGGCCCTGGAACCGGGTGCCGTTCTCGCGCTCCCAACCCCCGTATCCGCCGCTGGTGGTCGGCGTGAGCCCGGCCTCGCGGTAGAAGGAGTAGAGGAACATCTCGGGGTCGAGGCTCAGCAGGTACTCGACGGTCTGCTGCTCCCCGTTCTCGAGGTAGGGGTCCTGCACGGAGACGTCGGAAAGGCCGGCCTCCAGAAGGTAGTTCGACGTCTTCACTCCCCGGGGCTGCACCTGGAGAGTGTAGGTCTTCGTGACCGCGGTGCTGCCCCCGTAGGTGGCGGAGCCGGTGAGGACGACCTGCGTCGCGGAGCCGGTGGGCGGCGTGACCGCGGCCGTGCCTCCGCTGATCGCGACGGTCGCCGGGTCGGAGGAGGTCCAGCTGAGGGCGGACCCCTTCGCGCCGACGGTGGGCAGGGTGAAGCCGGTGCTGGTGCTCGCGGGCGGGGCGACCAGCTCGAGGTCGGCCCGGGCGATGCTCGCGGGGTCGAAGGAGGGGTTGCCGGCCTTCGTCAGGGCGACGACGTCGGTGGTGGTCGCGACGCCGTTGTAGAGCGCGTAGTCGTCGAGCAGGCCGCGCAGGTGCGCGCCGTTGTACTGGGGGCCGTTGAAGCCGAGGGTCTTCGTCGAGGTGCTCTCGGAGCCGAGGACGCCGGATGCGGAGGAGGACGGCGCGGTCTTGACGACGGCGGTCTGCTTCACCCCGTTGCGGTAGAAGGCGACGGCCTTGGTGCTCTTGTCGTACGTGGCGACCACGTGCGTCCACTCCCCCGCGGGGAAGAAGCCGGAGCGGGCGGTCTCGACGGCGACCTTGTACGGCTGACCGCCGGACGGGCCGATCGAGAGGGCGAGCGGAGTGCCGTCGCCCTCGGAGGTGAGGTACCAGCCGTCGGAGTTGTAGGCGGTCTTGTTCCAGGTGAAGACCTGCTCACCGGTCATCGCGCTGGTCGGCTTGTACCAGAACGAGACGGTGAGGTCGGCGGGCTGCAGCGCCGCCGCAGTGCCGAGCGAGATCGCGTTCGATCCGGTGAACTCGAACGCCCGGCCGTTCAGGCCGGTGCCGTAGGAGGCGGTGCCCTTCTGCATCCCGAGGGCGGTACCACGACCGCTGGTGTCGGCGAGCGACCCGTCGAACGGGAGCTCGAGCACCTTCGCGGCGTCGAGCGAGGTGGTAGGGGCGGCCTGGGCCGTGGGGCCGACCGACAGGAGACCCGCCGTCAGCGCCATCACCGCCACGGTGGCCAGGGGGAGTCGTCGTCGCATTCGTGAGGCCTCTCGTCGTTGAGAAATCCGGCCCAGGGGGGCGGGCCGCCTCGAATGTTACCGTTAACAACTGTTTTCGGTGAGGTTTCGGTGAGAGGACTGACAGGGTCCTCGGGTGCTCAGCGGCGCCGGTCCAGAGCCGCCCGGAGGTACGGAGCGGTGCGGCTGCCCGCGGCCTCGGCGACCTCCTCCGGAGTGCCCGTCGCGACCACCGAGCCGCCGGCCCGGCCCGCTCCCGGGCCGAGGTCCACGACCCAGTCCGCGTCGGCGACGACGCGCATGTCGTGCTCGACGACGATCACCGTGTTGCCCGCGTCGACCAGGTGCTGCAGGTGCTCGAGCAGGCGGTCGGCGTCGGCGGGGTGCAGGCCCGACGTCGGCTCGTCGAGCAGGTAGAGCGTGTCCCCGCGCTGGGCGCGACGCAGCTCCGAGGCGAGCTTCACCCGCTGCGCCTCTCCCCCGGACAGCTCGGGCGCCGGCTGGCCGAGCGAGACGTAGCCGAGCCCCACGTCCACCAGCGCGTCGAGGTGGCGGGCGACCTCGCGGTCCTCGGCGAAGGCCTCGCGCGCATCGGCGACGCTCAGCGCGAGGACGTCGGCGATCGTCCGGCCGCCCAGGGTGACCTCGAGGGTCTCGTCGTTGTACCGGGTGCCGCCGCACGCCGTGCAGGGCGCCTCGACGGTCGGGAGGAACAGCAGCTCCACCTCCACGGAGCCCTCGCCCTTGCAGACGGGGCAGCGCCCGCTGGGCAGGTTGAAGGAGAAGCGGCTCGCCGAGAAGCGGCGGCGCTTCGCCTCCGGTGTGGCCGCGAAGAGCGTCCGCACCCGGTCGAACAGGCCCGTGTAGGTCGCGACGTTCGAGCGCGAGGTCCGGCCGATCGGGGTCTGGGTCACCTGCACCACCCGGCGCAGGCGGTCCGCGGGCCCGGAGGCGGTGCCGCGGGTCGCCGCCGCGGCCGCGTCGAGCAGCGGGTCCGCCTCCCCGCCCTCCTCGGCCGGCGCGTCCTCGGCGACGTCGGCGCGGAGCGAGGCGCGCAGCAGATCGGGCAGCGCCTGGTTCACGAGCGTCGACTTGCCCGATCCGGAGACACCGGTGACCGCGGTGAGCACCCCGACCGGGAACGCGACGGAGAGGTCGTCGAGGGTGTGCCGCGAGACTCCGGCGAGCTCGATCCACTGCTCCGCGGTGCGGCGGGAGCGCAGCGGCGCCGGGTCGCCCTCGGGGAAGAGGTAGCGGCGGGTGACGGAGCCGCGGGCGCCCGGCAGGCCGTCGAGCGGGCCGGAGTAGACGACGGTGCCGCCCCCCGACCCCGCGCCCGGGCCGATGTCGACGATCCAGTCGGCCTCGCGGATGACGTCGAGGGAGTGCTCGACGAAGAAGACGGTGTTGCCGGTCGCGCGCAGGGTCCGCAGGATGCCGAGCAGCGCCTCCGTGTCGGCGGGGTGCAGGCCCGTGGACGGCTCGTCGAGCACGAAGACGACGCCGAAGAGGCGCGAGAGCACCTGCGTCGCGAGGCGCATCCGCTGGAGCTCCCCCGAGGAGAGCGTCGGCGTGGAGCGGTCGAGCGAGAGGTGGCCGAGGCCCAGGTCGACGATCGGCGCGAGGCGGGCGACGAGGTCCTCGACCAGCCGCTGCGCGGCCAGGCGGGTCTGCGGAGCGCCGTCGGCCGGGGTCCAGCCGGGCTCCAGCACGCGCCGCGCGACGACGACCAGCTCCTCGAGCGGGAGCGCTGACAGCTCGGTGATGTCGAGCCCCTCGAAGGTGACGGCGAGCGCGTCGGGCTTCAGCCTCCGGCCGCCGCACACCGGGCAGGCGACGCTGACGACGAACGAGGCCGCGCGCTCGCGCATCCGGGCGCTCTTCGAGCCGGCGAAGGTGTCGAGCACGTAGCGGCGCACCCCGAGGAACGTGCTCATGTAGCGCGGCTCGTCACCGGCGGCCACGGCCGCGCGCACCTCCGCGGGAGAGCGGTCGGTCCACACGGGAACCTGCGGGGAGTCAGGAGTGTGCAGGATCCAGTCGCGGTCCTCCGCGGGCAGGTCGCGCCACGGAGCGTCGATGTCGTGTCCGAGCGAGATCAGGCTGTCGCGCAGTTGCTTGCCGTGCCAGGCGGTCGGCCAGGCGGCGAGCGCCCCGTCGCGGATCGAGAGGGAGTCGTCCGGCACCATCAGCTCGTCGGGGACGTCGTAGACCCGGCCGATGCCGTGGCAGCTGGGGCACGCGCCCTGCACGGTGTTGGCCGAGAAGTCCTCTGCGAGCAGCATCGGCGCGCCCTCGGGGTAGGCGCCGATGCGCGAGAACACCATCCGCACCACGCTCGAGAGCGTCGTCGCACTGCCGACCGTGGAGCGGGCCGAGCCTCCGGAGCGCCGCTGCGGGAGGGCGACGGCCGGCGGCAGGCCCTCGATCGAGTCGACGTCCGGCACGCCGACCTGGTCGATCAGCCGCCGCGCGTAGGGGGCGACCGACTCGAAGTAGCGGCGCTGCGCCTCCGCGTAGAGCGTGCCGAAGGCGAGCGAGCTCTTGCCCGATCCGGAGACCCCCGTGAAGGCGACGAGGGCGTCGCGCGGCACGTCGACGTCGATGCTCCGGAGGTTGTTCTCGCGGGCGCCGCGCACGCGGACGTGGTCGAGGGGGTCGGTGGTTCCAGGCGCGCTCATCCGTACAGCCTGCCGTGCCGGGATGTGGGGCGGCCGCCGCGGAGCTCCGAGGCGCTCGACGCCGAGACGGCCCGCTCCCGGCCGAGGCACCGCAGTGGGGCGGTGTCTCGGCGGGGGCGGGCCGTCTCGGCGTCAGCGGCGCGCGTGCGTCAGCAGGTGCGCGCCGGGTAGGCCGCGGTCAGGGCGCCCGCGGTGAGCGAGGCGGCCGGGACCGAGGCCTGACGGGTGGTGAAGGCGGCCGAGGCGCTGGCGCCGGGGGCGGCGGTCAGCGTCTGCGAGGCGCCGAACGGCGAGCGGATGACGACCGAGAGGGGCGTCGTGCCCGTGTTCTTCACCACTCCGGTGACGACGACCTTGCCCGCGACGCAGCGGGTGGACGCGGTGAGCGTCGAGGTCGGTGCCGTCACCACCACGGTCGCGGTGACCGTGACGGCCGTGGAGCTCGAGAGCCGACGGTCGGCGGCGTTGTAGGCCGTCGATCCGTTCGCGCCCACCCACTGGTTGTCGTTCGCACCGATCGTGCGGACGACTCCGGTGACGGAGTAGCGGCCGGGCGCCGTCGCCACCGCGGAGGTGTTCCAGGTGACCGGCTGCGAGGCGGTGCCCCGGTTGTAGGCGAGCACGACGTCGGCGCGGGCGGGCAGAGCCGCCGCGGCGTCGGTGCCGGAGGCGACCGTCACCTCGCCGAGGTCCGAGCGGACCGCGGAGGCGGCGTCGGCCGAGCGGACCTCGGCGTACTGCCCCGCGGTCAGCGAGACGATGCCGCCGTGCTTGGTCGACGAGGCGAGCGAGAAGCCCGGGTCGGTGAGCTGGGTCCAGCCCGTGTCGAGGTCGTTCGTCACCATCGGCTTGTAGCCGGTCGCGGGGATCACGTCGACGTACAGGTACCAGGTGTCCTCGCCGTGGTCCTTGAACACCGCGGGGCCCTCGACCCCACCGGGGTTGCCGCCGGACCACACCGCGCCGATGCGCGACTGGATCTGCGTCCACGAGGTCGTCGGCAGCCACCAGGTCGCCGAGGTGGTCGACTCCATGTAGATGCCCTTGCCGGTGCCGTTGTCCTTCGAGATCCGGTAGGTCGTGCCGGAGTCCTGGATCAGCGTGGTGTCGATCGTGTCGGCCCCGGTGTCGATGAAGGTGCCGCCGTACGAGTAGGTGGCCTGCGTGAAGTCCGTGGTCGCTCCCCAGAGCACGCGGGAGGATCCGGTGCCCGGCGTGTGCGCCGCGGTCGGGTAGACCGTCGAGGACCAGTAGACGACGAACGCGCCCTTGCCGGGTCCCGCGTAGTCCGGCACCCACGTGGCCTCGGGAGCCCACATCATGCCGGCCTCGAGCTTCTTCGTCCCCGCGGCGTCGAGCGCCACGTCGAACTGGCGGACGTCGCTCCACGACACGAGGTCGCTCGACTCCCAGACGTTCATCTTCGTGCTGCCCTTGGTGGTCCAGTAGCACCAGGTGTCGCAGGTGCTGGGGCCCCGGTCGCCGCCGAAGACGCGGAGGTCCGTGGCGATGATGTAGTACTTCTTCGTGTCGGGGTTGTAGGTCAGGTACGGGTCGCGGACACCGGTGGTGCCGAGGTCGGAGGCCAGGATCGGCTTCGCGCCGTTGAGCGGGTCCCACTTCTCCGGGTCGTCGCCGCGGGAGACGTCGAGGTAGATCTTCTCGGCGTAGCCCTGGGAGTCCTCGACGAAGTGGACCATCATGTAGCCGTAGGGGGTGTCGACGCCGACCTGCGGCTCGACCGTCACGGCGATCGAGCGGGTCTGCACGATTCCGCGGATCGACGCCGTCGCGGTGAGCGTCGAGGCGCGCGCGGCCTGGCCCACGGCGGGGCGGTCGGCGCTGAGGGTGCGGCCGTCGGCCGAGACGCGCAGGGTCGGGTCGCTGGAGGACCAGGTCACCGCTCCCCCGTAGTCGGGCAGGTTCGTGGTCGAGTCGTCGACGGTGAGCGGGGCGACCCCGGCCAGCACGGCGGCGGCGATCGGGGAGAACGTGGAGGCGTGAGGCTTCGCGTCGACGCTCGACACGGCCACCACCTCCGCCCCGGTGAGCGCGCGGTCGTAGACGCGGAACGCCGAGACCTCGCCCGTGTAGAACGGGTCGGGGTACGGTGCTCGGCCGATCGTGTTCAGCGACTGGTCCGCCACCGACGAGGGGCGCAGAGCGGTGGGCGCCGAGGCGACCTGGACGCCGTCGACGAAGAACGAGATCGTGCCGGCGCTGCCGTCGATCACCGAGGTGAGGCTGTACCAGCGGTCGGCGGTCAGGGCGGAGGCGCTGCGGGCGTTGTTCTCGCCGTTCCCTCCGCTGGTCGTGATCGCGGTGCGCACCCGGTCGCGGACGGACGCGAACCAGTACTGGTTCGTGCTGTCGCTGCCGATGTTCCACAGGAAGTGGAAGTTCGAGAGCATCGACGCGTCGGCGCGGGTCTCGATCGTGACGGTGGCCGACGAGCGACCGGTCAGCAGGTTCGCGGGCAGCTGCACCCAGGGGGCGGTGGTGCTGCTCTTGGGGCCGCCGGTGAGGCGGAGCGACGTGCCGGTCCAGAGCGCGTCGGTCGCGTTGCGGACGGTGGCGGCTCCCACGCCTCCGCTCACGGTGTTCGGGACCGTGCTGCCGGTGGTCTGCGTGAACCGGTAGTCGGCGAGGAGGCCCTGCTGCGGGATCACGGCATCGGCCGCCTGCGCGGCCGGAGCCGGGGCGACGAGGCCCGAGAGCAGCACTGCTCCGAGGCCGAGCGCGGCGAGCGCTGCGCGCAGCGGCGCTCGCCGCGCGGGTGTGGTGGTGGGGGGCATGGTGCTCCTTCGGTGGAGTGGTGCGGTTCGGGGAGGGGGAGAGGATCTCGGGGTGCCGAGCCCTGCTCGGTCGAGCAGCGCCGTCAGGGGCGTGTCGGAACCTGTGTGCGGAGCACGAGGGGCTCGATACGCCGCTGGGCGGCTGCTCGACAGGCAGGGAGGGGCAGCCGCTCGACCGGCACGAGGGATCAGCCGCCGGGGTTCATGTCGGTGTACCCGGTGGTCGGGGCGGTGGTGCCGAGTGCCGCGAGGGTGGGCGCCCTCCGCATCACGACGGGGTTGCCCGGGCTGTCGCGACCATGGAGCAGTCGCCGTCGTGGAACTCGATCGCGGGGTCGGCGGTGTCCGGCGCGATCGGGTCGGTGGAGGTCGGCTCGCCGAGGGCGACGGCCGGGGAGGCGGCGGTGTAGGGCAGCGGAGCCACCGCGGCGAGGAGGATCAGCAGCCCGGCCGTGTGGTGGCGCCGGAGCCCCGCGGATCGGGGGAGCTCGGCGTCGACGGGCGTCGATGCGGTCGTCATCGTGACTCCATCGTCAAGGGGCGGCGTGGGGCCCGGAGGCGCACCGTGAGCGGCGCGCCCCCGGGGGCTGGGGGGCTGCGGAGAGGCGCCGGAGGGCGCCAAGGGGAGAGGCCCGGTGGACCTCGGAGAAGAACTCGCCGTGACTCGCAGGATCCGGCGCGACCTCCACCTCGAGGCCTCCGACGCCGCCAGCTGCACGGTTTGTTCACGGTAACAGGGCGTCTGCGCAAACTCAACGGCCCCCGTGAGCGGGGGTGGCATCACTTCACGGCGCCTGCGGTCCGCGCGGTCGCTTTCGTCACGGAGGAAGGATCCGCGGCGCCCCGTGGAACGGCGCAGGCGACGTGGGCCGGATCGGACGTTCGTCGTGAGTCGTGATCAGCACCGCCGTCCCGAGCCGCCGCCCTCGGCCCTCCACCGTCGCTCGGGCCTCCGCCGCCGCTGTCAAGAGGGGAGAGACGGGCCGCGCCCCTCGCCTAGGGTGCCGGGATGCCCCGCACCCGGACGTCCCGCGCCGCCCTCGCCTGGCGGGAGGCGGTCACCGGCTCGCGCCTCATGCTCGCTCTCAAGACGGCGCTGGCGGTCGGCATCGCCTGGGCCGTCGCGCCGCTCGCTCCCGGAGTCGCGGAGCAGTACCCGTACTACGCGCCGCTCGGCGCCCTGGTCAGCATGTACCCGACCCTGATGGGCTCGGTCCGCACCGGACTGCAGACCCTGCTCGGCCTGGCGGCGGGGATCGGGCTCGCCGCCCTCGTGGTGGCCACCGTCGGCCCGACCTGGTGGACGATCCCGCTCGTCGTCGGGATCGGCGTGGTCCTCTCGGGGACGGGGTGGTTCGGCGCGGGCCGCGAGTACGTGCCGATGGCGGCCCTCTTCGTGCTGATCATCGGCGGGGCCGACGCCGAGGACTACTCCCTCGGCTACCTCGTGCAGATGGCGGTGGGCGTGGTGGTGGGGCTGCTGGTGAACGTGGTCGTCGCCCCCGGGCTCACCGTCGAGGCGGCGTCCGCCCGGGTCGACGCGTTCCAGCGCGAGCTCGCGGAGCACCTGCGCCAGCTGGCCGCCGCGCTCGAGGAGACGTGGCCGCCCGAGCACGAGGCGTGGGCGCGCAACGGCGAGGAGCTGGCCCGGACGGCGGAGGAGGTCCGCGCGGCCCTCGCGGACGCGGACGAGAGCCGCAAGGGCAACCCGCGCGCGCTGCTGCACCGGCGCGACTCCCGACCCGACCACCTCCGCCTCGAGACGCTCGACGCGATCCTCTTCCACGTCCGCGATCTGAGCGGCGCCCTCGCGGACACCATCTGGGAGCGGCCGGGCGCGCTCCCGTTCGATCCGGCCCTCGGCCCGCCGCTGAGCGAGGCCTGCCGGGCGGTCGCCGACGCGATCGACCGCGATGACGCCGGCTCCCCCGCCGCGCACCGGGCGATCGGGGGCGCGGCCCGCGCGATCCGGCACCTCGTGCAGGTCGTCGACGAGCGGACCGCCGCGACCTCCCGGACCCTCGGGCCCGGCGTCCTCGCGGCGATGCACCTCCGCCGCGTCCTGGTGCGCCTGCAGCACGACGGCGCGGAGCCGCAGGAGGAGTGAGGGCTGGCGCCTCCTGCCCCATACTGATATGGTGATGGGACATCAGGAGGACGGGGACGACGTGGAGCGGACGGTGACGACGACGAGCCTCCGTGGTCGCACGCCGGAGCGGGTGACCACGGAGGCTCGTCTGGCCGTCGGGCAGGCGCTACTCGCAGACGAAGAAGGCGACCTCCACGTAGCCCATCGTCTGCGAACGGGTGTCGACGTCGGAGTTCTCGACGGTCACGCCGGACGCGGCGAAGCTGCTGCCTCCTGCACCCGTCGACGCGTTGGCCGCGTAGGAGCCGCCACCGCGCACCCACAGGGAGGTGCCGCCGCCGGCACCGCCGAAGTAGCCGCCGCCGCCACCACCGGACGCGTAGGTCACCTGGCGGCTCGCGTTCGTCCTGGCTGCGCCGGCACCGCCGTCGCGCCCGGAGCCCGGGCTGCCGAGAACCGTCTCGGTCACGTTCACCGTCGTCACACCGGGCTGCCCCGGCCCGGTCTGGCTTCCGCCAGTGCTCCGGGCCTGCTCGGTGGAGCCGGTGCTGCTGTCCGCGCGCGAGACGGCGCTCTCGTAGCCGGAGCCGCCGACGGGACCACCGGACCCCGCGTTCGGCCCGACGCGGGCGGACCGGGTGAAGTCGTTCGAGGTGAAGCCGGCTGCGCTACCGCCGCCGCCGCCCGCGATGACGAGCAGGGAGCCCGCGGCGGTGATCCCGCTGGCCCCGCCCCCTCCTCCGGAGCCGATGTAGCCCGGAGTGCCCGGAGCCCCGCCGTTGCCGAGCCCCCGGCCGCCGGCCTGGTTGCTGCCGCCCGAGCCCGCGGTGATGACGATCTCGGACGCTCCGCCGAGCGCGTCGACGGGGATGGTGCCCGTCACCCGCGCACCGGCGCTGGTGACGTCCGACCCGGTGCGGACGCCGCCGCCGTCTCCGCCGACCGCCGTGAAGCGGACCCACTGGGTTCCCGCGGGCACGGGGATCGTCCGGGCCGCGAGCGCGGTGGTCGAGGTGGCGTCGATGCGCTGCGCGTCCTGCAGGGCGCACTGGGGGGCGGTTGAGGCCGACGCCATCGGAGCGGCGATCGAGGCGGCCACAACAGGAATCGCCCATGCGGCGCCCTTCACCACGGTTCGGCGCTGGGTCAGACGATCGGGGGCGCCGGTCGGCGTGCTGGTGTCTTCGTTCTGCATCGGAGTCCTTCTGTCATCGTGCACCCCTGGGTATCGGGGGCAGAGTCGGGTGAGAGGCGCGGGAGGATGCCCGTGCCGCTCCGACAGAGTCGCCTGCTCCGCGACGGGGCACGCCGCTCGAGGCCGCTCTGGCGCGAACCTGCCCTGAGGCGGCGCGCCGCGCCTCCCGCGCCTCATCCTCAGCAGCTTCTCCGCACCGCCGACCAGTCGTGCACGACGTCGCAGATGCCCCGTCGGACTCGCCGATACGGACCCTCCGAGCGGGCGGCCCGACTCGCGAGCACCCTGGACCGAGCGGCCCGGAGAGCCCGCGACGGCCGAGCGCAGAACCCGACGTCAGTCCGTCGCCGGCCCGCGACGGCCGAACGGGCAGCCCGGCATCAGCCCAGCGCCAGCCCGGCGTCAGCCCGCGTCGGCGAGCAGCGCCTCGCGGTCGAGCCGCTTCGCGTAGCAGCGCGCGCTCGGCTCGTCGCCCCAGTAGCCGTAGCCCGCGATCGGGTCGTAGCCGGCGCTCGCGTAGAGCGCCATCGCCTCCGGCTGCTCCGTGCCGGTGACCAGTCGGAGCAGCTCCACGCCCTCGCGGGCCGCCAGCCGCTCGACGCCGGCGAGCAGCACACGGCTGAGCCCGCGGCCCCGCGCGGCGCTCACCACGAACATCCGCTTGATCTCGCCGATGCCGTCCTCGACCGCGAGCGCCACGGAGCCGACGAGCCCGCCGTCGACCTCGAGCAGCAGGGTCGGAGCGTCGGCGGGCGGACGCGGACCGGTGTCGTCGCCGCCGTAGCGGGCGAGGAGGTCGGCCTCCTGCAGGGCGAAGAGGTCCGTGGCGGCCGGGTCTCCGGCCGTGGTCTCGATCAGGCGGTGCACGGCACGATGCTACGGCGCGGCGGCGAGCCCCGCGGCGATCCCGGTCAGCTGCTCGAGCACGACCCGCACGGCCGAGCGCTCCAGCGTCTCGGGTCGGGCGAGGCAGTCGATGTGGCGGCCGAGCCCCGGGATCCCGAGCGGCCGCAGCACCACCTCCGGCGTGCGCCGCAGGTCGGTCGTGTACCGCGGCAGCAGCGCGACGCCGTCGCCCGCCGACACGACCGCCGCCGCGACCAGGAAGTCGTTGATCCGGTGCGGGATGCGCGCGTCGCCGCCCGCGAGGACCGCGATGGCGTCGATCGCCCGCTCCAGGGGGAAGCCCTCGTGCACCGCGACCCACTCCTCGTCGCGGAGGTCGGCGGGACGGACGACGTCCTTCGCGGCGAGCGGATGGTCGCGCCGCAGCGCGAGGTCGAGCGGCTCGAAGAGGAGGGGCGTGGAGCGCACGGTCCCGGGCCACTCGGCGCTGCCGGCGAGCCGGTGCGCGACGACCAGGTCGTGGTCCGCGGTCAGCCCGGCGAAGGCGCTCTGCGCCACGTCGAAGTCGGCGAGCGCGACACCCGGCAGACCCGGTGCGCGCAGCGCCTCCAGCAGCGGACCGAACATCGCCAGCCCCGCGCTGTGGAACGCGGCGACCGAGACCGTGCCGCTCGGCTCCCCCTCGAAGTCCGCGACCGCCCGGGCCGCGCGTTCGAGCGCCACCTCCACCTCGACCACGGCCGCCGCGAGAGCGCGGCCGGCGGGGGTCAGCGCGGTCCGGCGCCCGTCGCGGAAGGTCAGCGCCGTCGGGGTGCGGCGCTGCAGCGCGCTGATCTGCTGCGAGACGGAGGAGGGGGACACCCGCATCGCGGCGGCGACGGCGGCGATGCTCCCGCGCTCGCCGAGCTCCCGCAGAGCCCTGAGCTGTCCGAGTTCCATGAGTTCCAACTTACGCGTCGGCGAAGAAGATGCAGTCTTGTCCTGCGGGTCTCCGTGCCGCCACGATGAGCCGTGCGCGCTCTCTTCTCCCGCTTCCGGGTCGACCTCCTCCTGCTCGTGGTCGCCGCCTCCTGGGGCTCGACCTACTTCGCGGCGAAGGAGCTCGTCACCGACTCCAGCGTGATGGCGCTGCTCGGCTCGCGGATGACCCTCGCCGCGCTGTGCCTGGCCGTGATCGTCGCGGCGCGGCGGCACCGGATCACCGCGGCGGAGTGGCGGGTCGGCGTGACCATCGGGGCGCTGCTCGCGACGATCTTCGCGCTCGAGACCTACGGCATCGCCGGCACCTCCGCCACCAACGCGGGCCTCATCATCAGCCTGACGATCGTGATCACGCCGATCCTCGACTCCGCCGTCTCGAAGCGCCGGCTCCCGGGCCGCTTCCTGCTCGCATGCCTCGTGGCGGTCGTCGGAGTCGCGCTGCTCGCGGGCAACGGCGCCCTCCGCCCGCTCTCCCCCGGCGACCTGCTGATCCTCGGCGCCGCCGTCGTGCGGGCCGTGCACGTCACGTCGATGCACCGCCTCTCGGCGCGGGCGCCGATGGACTCCCTCCGCCTGACCACGGTGCAGCTCGGCACCTGCGCCGTCGTCTTCAGCGCCGCGTCGCTCGTCGTCGGCGTGCCGATCCCCGAGTACGTCGCGGGGCTCGACCCCGTGGGCGCCGGCCTGTTCCTCTACCTCGTCCTGGTCTGCACCGTCTTCGGCTTCCTCGTGCAGACGTGGGCGGTCCGCCGCACCTCGCCCTCCCGCGTCAGCCTGCTGCTGGGCACCGAGCCGGTGTGGGCCGCGGTCGTCGGAGTCGCGCTCGCCCGCGATCCGATCGCGCCGGTCGGCTTCCTCGGCATCGCGCTGATCCTCGTGGGCACGGCCTGGGGCCGCTCCCTCGAGCAGCGGACGGCGCCCGACGTGCCGACCGCGGCGGCCGCTCCGGAGGCGCTGCTCGCCCCCGAGCCGGAGGACGAGCAACGGCGTCCCGTCGAGCGGTAGCCGGGTCAAGGGACTCGCGTGCGGCGTCCCGATGTGGGGGAATCGGGTCGGGAGGCGTCCGCCGCGGGCGCCGCCGGAGGAGGATCCATGTCGCTCAGCGTGCTGTTCATCGGCGGGACGGGCATCATCAGCGCCGCCTGCGTCCGCGAGGCGCTGCGGCTCGGCCACGACGTGACCGTGCTGAACCGGGGGCGGACGTCGCTCCGCCCGCTGCCCGAGGGCGTCCGCGAGGTGCAGGCCGACGGCCGCGACCGCGACTCCGTCACCGCCGCCCTCGGCGACCGGAGCTTCGACGCCGTGATCGACTTCGTCGCCTTCACGCCCGAGCACGTGCAGCAGGACATCGACCTGTTCGCCGGCCGCACGGGCCAGTACGTCTTCATCAGCTCGGCCTCGGCCTACCAGAAGCCGCCGCGCAGCCTCCCGGTCACCGAGTCGACTCCGCTCCGGAACCCCTACTGGCAGTACTCCCGCGACAAGATCGCGTGCGAGGACCTGCTCGTGGCCGAGTACCGCACGAGCGGCTTCCCGGTCACGATCGTCCGCCCCTCGCACACCTACGACCGGATTGCGCTGCCCGTCGACGGAGGCTGGACCGTCGTCGACCGGATGCGGCGCGGCCAAGAGGTGGTCGTCCTCGGCGACGGCACCTCGCTCTGGACGCTCACGCACGCCGACGACGTCGCCGTCGGCCTGGTCGGGCTTCTCGGCGCCTCCGCCGCGATCGGCGAGGCCTTCCACATCACCGGCGACGAGACCCCGACCTGGGACGAGATCCACCACGACCTCGCCGCTGCGGCCGGAGTCGAGCCGCGCCTCGTTCACGTCGCCTCCGACGCGATCGCCGCGGCCGACCCCGAGCTCGGTGCCGGGATCATCGGCGACAAGGCGCACTCGATGGTGTTCGACAACGCGAAGATCCGCCGCCTCGTCCCGGCCTACTCCCCCTCGGTGCGCTTCAGCGACGGCGCCCGCGAGATCGTGGAGTGGTACGACGCCGACGAGTCGCGCCGCGTGGTCGACGAGCGGATGAACGGCCTGTTCGACGCGCTGATCGAGCGGTACCGGCCGCGCCCGCTGTGAGGGTCGGGCGGGGGGTGCGCGAGTCCGCCGACTCCGCCCCTCCCGCCGCTGCGCCCCGCTCCGCTCCTCCGCCCGCGCCGGCGCCCCCGCTCAGCCGATCGGCTCGAGCCGCACCAGGAACCCGCCCGGCACTCCCGGCTGCAGCTCCTGGTACTCGGACGGCACGCGGTAGGCGCCCTCGCCGACCGCGGTCACGGTGAAGGCGACGTCCGTGCGCGTCCCCGCGAGGAAGACGGTGTAGACGTCGGTGCCGTCCTCGGCGGTGCGCTTCCCGGCCGCCGCGCCGACCCAGCGGTGCCCGCCCGGATCGGCCGTCGCCGTCTCCCCGAGGGTCGCGTCGATCGCGGCCGGGTCGACGCCCACGGTGCGGATCCCGTCCTGGCACTCGCGCCAGACGCCCGTGAATCCCGGATCGGGGTCGGAGTAGCAGAACATCATCGACCCGTCGGGCGCGACGTGCAGGTCGCCGTAACCGCCGACCACCGGCCCGGAGACGGGGGCTGTCGTGGGCCCGGTCGTCGGCTCGGGGTCGGCCGGCGCGGTGCACCCGGCGAGCGCGAGGACGAGCACCGCCACCGCTCCCGCTCGCCACCTCATGTGCGCAACCTACTGGAGCCGCGCCCCCGCCCGTCCGTGTGCCGGGCCGGGAGTCCGCCGGGAGGCGGCCCGCCCTCAGACCAGCCGGCGGCCGCTGAAGCGGTCGACGGGGGCGTCGTGGCGCATCGCCCGCTCGTACATCCGCCGGAACGGCTCGGTGAGCAGGCCGTTCGTGCGGTCCAGCGAGTCCTGCCAGGCCACGATCTCCCCCAGCTGCGCGGCGAGATCCGCGCGGAGGGCCGCCTCGTCGACGGTGGTCGAGACGCCCTTCGAGACGACGATCCGGCCCGCGACGATCACGGTGTCGATCGACGAGCCGTTCTCGGAGTAGACGAGCTGGTTCTCGAGCCGCTGGCGCGGGGTGAAGTTCAGCGTCTCGAGGTCGTAGACGACGAGGTCGGCCTGCTTGCCGACCTCGATGCTGCCGGTGACGCCGTCGAGCACGGCGCTGCGCGCGCCTCCGATCGTTCCGGCCGTGAGCACCTCGGACACGGTCGGCCAGGTGGCGATGTCCGGATCCGTGACCTTGTGCAGGAGCGCCGCGGCCTTCACGACGTCGAGCATGCGCGGCGAGTCGCTGCTCGAGCAGCCGTCGGTGCCGAGGCCGAGGTTCACGCCCGCGTCGTGCAGCGCGCGCCACGGGGCGATGCCCGAGCCGAGCTTGAGGTTCGAGATCGGGTTGTGCGAGACGGACGTGCCGGCGGCGGCGATCCGCTCCATGTCGGAGTCGGTGAGCCAGATCCCGTGGGCGAAGGTCGTGTTCGGCGAGAGCGCGCCGATCCGCTCCATGTACTCGACCAGGGTCGAGCCGTAGGACAGCTCCCCGGTCACCAGCTGCGTCTTCGTCTCGAGGACGTGGATATGGCACTCCGCCCCGTGCTCGAGCGCCAGCTCGGTCGCCCCCACGAGCAGCTCGGGCCCGCAGCGCTGAGGAGCGGACGGCGCGACCATGTAGCGCAGCCGACCGCCTCCCCTCCCGTGCTGGGTCGCGAACGCCTCGCGGCTGAAGGCGAGGTAGCCCTCCGTCGTCGGGCGCGACGCCGACCGCGCCTGGTCGAGGATCTCCGCGGGCACGTACTCCTCGAGGAACGGCATCGTCTCGTGGAAGGGCCTGCTGATCACGTGGCCCGAGATGTTGGCGCGGACTCCGATCTCGTCGTACGCGTCGAAGACCGCGGCGAGCTGCTCCGCGTCCTGGTCCGGGTTCTCGAGCACGTCGTCGACCAGGGTCGTGACCCCGGCCTTCAGCGCTTCGAGGGCGAAGAGCGACGAGCGCAGCCGCACCAGATCCGGAGCGACGCGGCTGTTCCCGAGGATCGGGTACGACAGCAGCATCCACAGCTCGAGCGGCAGGTTGTCGTAGCGGCCCTTGTAGAGGTACTCCCACGAGTGGGTGTGGGCGTTGATGAAGCCGGGGACGACCAGGCGGTCGCGCCCGTCGATCACCTCGTCGCCCGGCTCGGGGACGAGGCCCGGGCCGATCGCGACGATCAGCTCGTCGACGATGCGGATGCTCGCCGTGATCGGGACGGCGCCCGAGACCGGGTCCATGGTGATCACGGCGGCGTCGGAGAGGAAGAGGGGCATGGCGGTTCCGTTCGTGGTGCGGGGTGGGACGGGGCGGGCCGACTCGCGAGGGGGCCGGCCCGCGGAGGGGCTCGGGCTCAGCCGCGGACGGGCTCGGGCTCCGCGGCGACCGGCGCGGCCGACTCCCGGCGCTCGACCCAGGCGGGAGCGTCCCGGCCGAGCAGGAGGTAGGCGATGCCGGCCGAGACTCCGCCCGCGAGCCACGAGACGTCGACGCCGCCGAGGGCGGTCGCGGCCGGACCCTGCAGGGCGGGCACCGAGCCGTTCATGAACAGCCAGGTCAGGGTCGCGCCGATCGCGAAGGAGAGCAGCGCCCGCCAGCGGACGTCCGGCAGCAGCGGCGAGCCGACGGGGGCGAACAGGTGCCCGAAGGAGCGGACGCGCGGCTCGAACACGGTGTAGTGCACCAGCACGATCGCACCCCACGGGGCGACCCAGCCGACGAGGCCGACCAGCCACGCGTCGAGCGTGGTGGCGAGGTCGTCCTGGAAGACGAAGAACACCGCGGCCGCGAAGGCCAGGACGCCGACGATGAGGCTGAGCGCGCGGCGCCCGAGCCGGATGTCGAGGGCCTGGGTCGCCATGCCGAACGAGTAGATGTTGAGGACGTTGGTCGCGATCGGACCGTGCACCACCAGGAGCAGCACGGGGATCGCGAGGGCGCCGAAGTTCTCGACGATCAGCTCCCCGGGATCCACGGAGCCGTTCTTCGTCGCGAGGGTCGCGCCGAGGACGCCGAGCCAGACCACCGGGATGAACTGGCCGAGGACGCTGGCGAGGTAGAGCCCCCGCTTCGAGGAGCGGGGTCCGACGAAGCGGGAGTAGTCGCCGGCGTAGGCGAGCCAGGTGAGGCCCCAGCCGATGCCGATGGCGGTCATCACGATGGACATGGCCGCGATGCGGTCGCCTCCGGTGAGCGCGCCCTCCGCGGGGCCGGCGTAGGACCAGTCGATGTCGAGGAAGAACCAGGCGACGACCGACATGATCGCCAGCACCAGGAGGGTCGGCGGCACGGTCCAGCGCTCGAAGGCGGCGATCGCGCGGTAGCCGAGGAAGGAGATCGCGACCTGCACCGCCATGATCACCGCGGCCACCGCGATCTTCCAGCCGACGTTCGCCTGCTCCGGGTCGACGACGCCGACGGAGCCGAGGAGCGCGATGACCAGGTCGAGGACGATCCAGGTGTTGATGGCGCACCAGCCGATCACGACCACGGCCTGGATCGCGGCCGGGACGTAGTTGCCGCGCCGGCCGAAGATCGCCCGTCCCACGAGCATCCCGGTCGCCCCCGTCCGCTGGCCGAGGAGGACGAAGAAGCCGAACACCGCCATCCCGACGACGTTGCCGAGCACGAGGACGGTGACGGTGTCCGCCAGGCCGAGGCCCATGTTCACGCCGAGGGCGCCGAGCACCCAGTTGATGGGGGCGATGTTGGCGCCGGCCCAGATCCAGAACTGCCCGTCGAGCCGGGCGGTGCGCCGGGAGTCGGGCAGGGGACTCAGCGCGTCCTCGGCGTCGGCGGTGCCGTGCAGGGTGTCGGTGCTCATGGCGGATCCTCTCGGGGAGGGGGATGAAGGGGAG
>NZ_PSVB01000028.1:0-38269 GCF_002932165.1 Rathayibacter sp. AY1F8 | reverse complement strand
CCGCGTGCCAGCGGATCGCTGTAGGCGGACGCGACCCGCTCCACCCACCCAGCCACCCCCGAGAGCCGACCGCGGCGAGCCGGGCAGGGACCGGCTCGCCACAAGCACAGCCGAACCAGTGATCCGCGTGCCAGCGGATCGCTGTAGGCGGACGCGACCCGCTCCACCCACCCAGCCACCCCCGAGAGCCGACCGCGGCGAGCCGGGCAGGGACCGGCTCGCTATCTGATCAGCCGCGACAGCAGCCGGTCGGCGAGGATCCTCCCGTCGGTCTGGCAGGTGGGGCAGTACTGGAGCGTGGAGTCGTGGAAGACCACCTGGCGGATCGTGTCGCCGCAGACGGGGCACGCCTCTCCTGTGCGGCCGTGGACGCGCATGCCGAGCTTCTTCTCGCGCTTGAGGTCGGCCGCGTGCAGGCCCTCGGCGCGGGCGAGCGCCTCCTCGAGTGTGTAGCGGAGGGCCGCATAGAGGCGGTCCAGCTCGTCGGCGGTGAGCGCGGCGGGCTTGAAGGGCGACATGCGCGCCACGTGGAGGATCTCGTCGGAGTAGGCGTTGCCGATGCCGGCGATGCGGGACTGGTCGCGGAGGACGCCCTTCACCTGCGCCCTGCCCGCCGTGGCGAGGATCGCGCCGAGGATCTCCTCGGTGAACTCCGGGTCCAGCGGATCGGGACCCAGCCGGGCGACGCCCGGGACGTCGAGCGGATCGGCGACGATCGAGAGCGCGAGGCTCTTCTTGGTGCCGGCCTCCGTCACGTCGAACCCCGACCCGTCGTCGAGGACGAGCCGCGCGGCGAGCGGTCCCCGGCCGGGCTTCGCCGGCGCCGTCGGCCGCTCGGGCCGCCAGCGGACCCAGCCGGCGCGGGCGAGGTGCAGGAGGACGTGGGCTTCGCCGACTGCGATGTCGAGGAACTTGCCGTGCCGCGATACTCCGTGGACGGTCTCGCCGGACAGAGCCGACGGCGGGATGGCGACGGTCTTGAGCGCGGAGATCGCGAACACGTCGAGCCGCTCGAGGACGCGTCCGCCCAGGCGCGCGTCGAGATCGAGGGCGAGGGCCTGGACCTCGGGGAGTTCGGGCATGCGACCACCCTGGCCCGCGGGTCCCGCACCGTCCACCCCTGGCGGAGGGGACGGCAGCGGGTCAGTCGCCGAAGCGCGTCGCCGCGACCTTCCGCAGGAACAGCTCGTGGAACCGGTAGTCGCCGGTGATCTCGGGATGGAACGCCGTCCCGAGGAGGTTGCCCTGCTCGACCGCGACCACCCGCCCGTCGGCGACACTGGCGAGCGCGGTCGCCCGCTCGCCCAGCTCCTCCACGACCGGTGCGCGGATGAAGACCGCGTGCACCGGCGGATCGCCGATGGCCGGCACGTCGAGATCGGTCTCGAAGGAGTCGAGCTGGTTGCCGAACGCGTTCCTCCGGACCGACACGTCCAGGCCGCCGAAGCTGCTCTGGCCGTCGATGCGGTCGAGGACCCGGTCGGCGAGCATGATCAGCCCGGCGCAGGTCCCGTAGACGGGCATCCCCGCACTGATCGCCTCGACGACCGGCTCCGCGAGGCCGAAGAGGCGCGACAGCTTGTCCATCACCGTGGACTCGCCGCCCGGGATGACCAGCCCCGCGACGGTGGCGAGCTCCTCCGGGCGTCGCACCAGGACCACCTCGGCGCCCAGCTCGCGCAGGACGTGCGCGTGCTCGCGGAAGTCGCCCTGCAGCGCGAGGACCCCGACGCGGAGCCCCTCGAGGGACTCCCGCGTCGATCCTGCGCCGGCGAGCGGCGCGTCGGCGCTACCAGCCACGCTCGGCGAGGCGGTGCGGCGCGGGCACGTCGGCCACGTTGATGCCGACCATCGCCTCGCCCAGGCCGCGCGAGGCCTCCGCGACGACCTTCGCGTCGTCGAAGAAGGTGGTCGCCTTCACGATCGCGGCCGCGCGCTTGGCGGGCTCGCCCGACTTGAAGACGCCGGAGCCGACGAACACGCCGTCGGCGCCCAGCTGCATCATCAGCGCCGCGTCGGCCGGGGTCGCGACCCCGCCGGCGGTGAAGAGAACGACGGGGAGCTTGCCGGTCCGGGCGATCTCTACGACCAGGTCGTAGGGGGCCTGCAGCTCCTTCGCGGCGACGTAGAGCTCATCCTTGGTCATCGCCTTCAGGCGGTTGACCTCGCCGGAGATCGTGCGGATGTGCTTGGTCGCCTCGGAGACGTCGCCGGTGCCGGCCTCGCCCTTCGAGCGGATCATCGCTGCGCCCTCGGTGATGCGGCGCAGCGCCTCGCCCAGGTTGGTCGCTCCGCAGACGAAGGGGACGGTGAAGTTCCACTTGTCGATGTGGTTCACGTAGTCGGCGGGCGAGAGGACCTCGGACTCGTCGATGTAGTCGACGCCGAGCTCCTGCAGGATCTGCGCCTCGACGAAGTGGCCGATGCGCGCCTTCGCCATTACGGGGATCGACACGGCGGAGACGATGCCGTCGATCAGGTCGGGGTCGCTCATGCGTGCGACGCCGCCCTGCGAGCGGATGTCGGCGGGGACGCGCTCGAGCGCCATGACGGCGACCGCGCCGGCGTCCTCCGCGATGCGGGCCTGATCGGCGTCGACGACGTCCATGATGACGCCGCCCTTGAGCATCTCGGCGAGACCGCGCTTGACGCGGCTCGAGCCGAACTGCTCGGGAGCGGACGAGGACGGAGTGGTGGTGTCGGTCATGTTCGCGAGTCCTGTTCTGTGCGGCGACTTCCGCCGACGGCAGCTCCGAGTCTACGAGACGGCGCCCGCCGTCCGCGGCGCTGGACAGGGGGCCGGGCGGCGGTCTAGAGGCTCGGCCAGGCCGCCGCGAGGCTCGCCCGCACGTCGCCGAGCAGCTGCGGGAGCGCCTTCGTGCGGGCGATGATCGGGAAGAAGTTCGCGTCGGTCGCCCAGCGCGGAACCACGTGCTGGTGCAGGTGCGCGGCGATCCCCGCTCCCGCGACCGCGCCCTGGTTCATCCCGAGGTTGAAGCCGTCGTTGTTCGAGACCGAGCGGACGACGCGCATCGCCGTCTGCGTGAGCGCTCCGATCTCGGCCACTTCCTCGGGAGTGGCCTCGTCGTAGAGCGGGATGTGCCGGTACGGGCAGACCAGGAGGTGGCCGGAGTTGTACGGGAACAGGTTCAGCAGGACGTAGGCGTGCTCCCCGCGGGCGACGATGAGGGCCTCCTCGTCGCTCAGCGTCGGCGCCACGCAGAAGGGGCAGTCGTCGGCTCCGGGCTGCCCCTTCTGGATGTAGACCATCCGGTGCGGCGTCCACAGGCGCTGGAACTCGTCGGGAACCCCGGCGAGGTGCGCCGAGCCCTCCGCCCCCTCGGGCGCGCAGCCGTCGCTCACGCTCAGACCTGCGCCTTCGAGGCGACGGCCTCGCGGATGCGCGCGACGGCGTCGGCGACCGGGATCCCGTTCTCCTGCGTGCCGTCGCGGAAGCGGAAGCTGACGGCTCCGGCGTCGCGGTCCTTCTCCCCCACGATCATCTGGAAGGGCACCTTCTGCAGCGTGGCGTTGCGGATCTTCTTCTGCATCCGGTCGCTGGAGTAGTCGATCTCGGCGCGGATGCCCGACCGCTTGAGCTCGCCGACGACCTCTTCGAGGTAGGGCAGGTACTCGTCGGCGATCGGGATGCCCACGACCTGGACCGGCGACAGCCAGACCGGGAACGCACCGGCGTAGTGCTCGGTGAGGATCGCGAAGAAGCGCTCGATGGAGCCGAAGAGCGCGCGGTGGATCATCACGGGCCGCTTCTTCGAGCCGTCCGAGGCCGTGTACTCGAGCTCGAAGCGCTCGGGCTGGTTGAAGTCGAGCTGGATGGTCGACATCTGCCAGGTGCGGCCGATGGCGTCGCGCGCCTGCACCGAGATCTTCGGACCGTAGAAAGCCGCTCCTCCCGGATCCGGAACCAGCTCGAGACCGGAGGCGACGGCGACCGCGCGCAGCGACTCGATCGCCTCCTCCCACTGCTCGGGCGCACCGACGAACTTCGGGTTGCCCTCCTCGTTCGTGGACAGCTCGAGGTAGAAGTCGTCGAGGCCGTAGTCGCGCAGCACCTGCAGCACGAACTCGAGGTTGCGGGTCAGCTCGGCCGACACGTCCTCCTGCGCGACGTAGATGTGGGCGTCGTCCTGGGTCAGGCCGCGCACGCGGGTGAGGCCCTGCAGGGTGCCGCTCTTCTCGTAGCGGTACACGGTGCCGAACTCGGCCAGGCGCAGCGGGAGCTCGCGGTAGCTGCGGCCGCGCGAGCGGAAGATCAGGTTGTGGAACGGGCAGTTCATGGGCTTGAGGTAGTAGTCCTGGCCCTGGCGGGTGACGTTGCCGTCCTCGTCCTGCAGCTCGTCGAGGTGCATCGGGGGGAACATCCCCTCGGAGTACCACTGCAGGTGCCCGCTCGTGAGGAACAGGTCGCCCTTGGTGATGTGCGGCGTGTAGACGAGCTCGTAGTCGTGGGCGAGCAGCTGCTCGCGCATGTACTGCTCGATCTCGTAGCGGATCATCCCGCCCTTGGGGTGGAAGACCGCGAGGCCGGAGCCGATCTCGTCCGGGAAGGAGAACAGGTCGAGCTCGTGGCCGAGCTTGCGGTGGTCGCGGCGCGCCGCCTCCTCGAGGCGGGCCTGGTGCTCGCGCAGCTCGTCCTTCGTGGGCCACGCGGTGCCGTAGACGCGCTGCAGCTGCGGGTTCTTCTCCGAGCCGCGCCAGTAGGCGGCAGCGTTGCGGGTCAGGGCGTAGCCGTTGCCGATCATGCGGGTGTTGGGCAGGTGCGGGCCGCGGCAGAGGTCCTTCCAGACCGTCTCGCCGGAACGCGGGTCGACGTTGTCGTAGATGGTGAGCTCGGCGCCGCCGACCTCGACGCTCTCGTCCTCGGCTCCCCCGCCCTTGATCCCGATCAGCTCGAGCTTGTAGGGCTCGCCGGCGAGCTCGGCGCGCGCCTCCTCCTCGGAGACGACGCGGCGCACGAACCGCTGGCCCTGGCGGACGATGCGGTCCATCGCCTTCTCGAGCGCCTTCATCGCCTCGGGCGTGAAGGGCTCCTCGACGTCGAAGTCGTAGTAGAAGCCGTCGGTGACGGGCGGGCCGATGCCCAGCTTCGCCTCCGGGTTGATCTGCTGCACCGCCTGTGCGAGCACGTGGGCCGCGGAGTGGCGGAGGATGTTCAGCCCGTCCGGCGAGGAGATGAGCACCGGCTCGATGCGGTCGCCCGGCACGACGTCGGCGGCGAGGTCCTTGAGCTCCCCGTTGACGCGGATCGCGACCACGGCCCGGTCGGCGAAGTGCGTGAATCCCGTGCCCGCCTCGGTGACGACCGAGTGGGACTCGTTCTCTGCGGGATTCGACGGTTCGTTCGACACGTGCGGGCACTCCTCGGGCTCGGTTGACCCCTCGACTGTAGTCGGCGGCGGCCTCTACCCGAGCGCGTCGCGCACGCGGGCGTCGAGCGCGCGCAGAGCGGAGGCGAGCTCGTCCCGGTCGGCGCCGGGGAGCACGAGCGAGCTGCGCTCGAGCTGGTGCAGGAGGACCTCCTCCAGGCCGGGCGGCAGGGAGTCCACGGCGAGCGCCCCCTCGAGTGCGGCGAGCACGGCGACGACGGCCACCGCGTCGCGTGCCGCGAGTCTGCGTGCGCTGATCTCCATGCGTCTCCGTCCGTGTCGTCCGACCCCGTCACCCTGCCGACAGGACGTGCCCCGGAGAGGGGCGCGGGGGCGACCGGTGCGCAATCCGTCCAGGTGGCATCCTGGTCCGATGGGTGCCGGTCCTGCGCTGCAGCGCTTCACGCGCTCCGGGGCCGACCTGGAGGAGGCGCGGCGCTTCTACTCGGACGGCTACGGCGGGTCGGGATTCCGGACGGAACCGGTCGAGCGGCCCTTCTCCTTCCGCTACGACGTCTCCGGGAGCGAGGGCGTGAGCCTGCGGACGTCGGTGTTCCGGGGCTCCGTGTCCGGGGGGCTGCGTCCGGAGGGCGAGTACGTCGTCTCGTGGTTCCTCTCTGGCACGAGCGTGGTGGACCCGGAGGGCGATCGGATCGTCCACCTGCCGGGGCGGCCGGTCGTGTTCCCCAGCGCGCGTCCGTTCGAGTTCGTCAGCCGCGACTTCCAGCAGCGGCTCGTGCACGTGGCCGCCGGCCTCCTCGAGCAGGTCGCGTCCGAGGCCGGCGACGGCGTGCCGCTGCCGCTCGTCTTCGACCACCGCTCGATCGCCTCCGCGTCGGCACTACCGGGCTGGTGGCGGGCGGTCGACGACTTCGCGGGCGTCCTGCGGTCGGGCCGCGAGGCGACCGCGCTGCAGCTCGTGGCGGCGGAGCGCGGCGTCGCTCTGCACCTGCTCGCGACCTTCGCGCACCGGCCGGTCGTCGTTCCGGCGCAGGTGCTGCGGCCGGGGCTCGAGCACCTGCTGCGTGCCGCCGAGTTCCTGCACGCGTTCGCCGCGTCGCCCGTCACCGTGTCCGACATCGCGGCAGCGGCGGGGCTCACTCCGCGGGCGCTGCAGGCCGCGTTCCGGAGGTACTTCGGCGACACTCCGCTCGGCTACCTGCGCGGCGTGCGTCTCGACCGGGCGCGCGTCGAGCTGCGCGAGGGCGCTCCGGGCGAGGAGACCGTGCGCGCCGTCTCCGCGCGCTGGGGCTTCCTCAACCAGGGCCGCTTCTCGGGGGCGTACCACCGCCGCTTCGGCGAGTACCCGGTGGAGACCCTGCGCCGCTGACGCTCAGTCGCCGGGAGCGAGATCGCGGGCGTAGCAGACCGAGTGCTCGGACCCGATGTAGGCGCCGAACGGCGGGATGGCGTGGTAGCCCTCCCGGAGGTAGAACCGCATCGCGTCGGGCTGGAGCGTCCCGGTCTCCAGCACCAGGCGCGTCGTGCCCAGAGCGGCCGCCCGCGCCTCGAGCGCGCGCAGGACGGCCGTGGCCGCTCCGGTGCCGCGGGCGGCGCGGTCGGCGAACATCCGCTTCACCTCGATCGCCCCCAGTCCGAGGACGTCGTCGTCGAGAGGCCGCAGTCCGCCGCAGGCCACCGCCGTGCCGCTCGCGTCGCGGGCGACGAGGAAGACGGGCACGTCGTCGGCCGAGGGCGGCGTGCCGGGCTCGTGGTCGTCGTTGCCGTAGCGCTCGTCGAGCTCGCACCGCTGCGCGTCGCGCAGACGCTCGGCGTCCGGGTGGGTCCACGCCACCTCGTCGATGGTCCAGCTCATGAGGGCTCCTCCCGGCCGCGCGGCGGGCACGGCCGAGGCCATTCTGCCGCGCCAGCTCCCTCCGGCCGGCCCGGTGGCAACCCCTTCCGCGCCGGGCCGCAGCGGGCGTCGACTGGAGGCCCACCGACGAAAGGACTCACCGTGCTCTCCGACTCCCCCATCGGCCCCGTTCTGCTCTCCCGCGACCTCGCCGCCTCCCGCGCCTTCTACGCCGGCTCCCTGGGACTGGAGGTCCTCGAGGAGAGCGAGTCGGCGATCGCCTACTCCTGCGGCGGCACGCGGCTCACCGTCACCGCCAGCACCACGGGCTCGAAGGACGAGCAGACCAAGGCCGCCTGGCGGGTGGCCGACCTGCGCGCCGAGCTGGACGCGCTGGCGGCTCGGGGCGTGGCTCCGGAGGACTACGACAGCGACGAGCTGCGCACCGAGAACGGCGTGGCCGACCGCGGCAGCGTCTGGGCGTCCTGGATCCTCGATCCCGACGGGAACGCGCTCGGCATCGAGCAGCCCAAGAGCTGATTGGCGCCGCTCTAGACTCGCCCCATGCCCGACGACTCCGCTCCGCTGCCCGCGCCCGGGTGGTACCCGCATCCGGCCGACCTCGGCTCGGAGCTCTACTGGGACGGCGCGGCGTGGACGGACCGGTCCCGCCCGTCCTCCTCGGCGCCCGCTCCCGCCTACGGCACGCCCCCGGGCGCTCCGGAGCAGGAGCTGTACGCCTATCCGTCCGCCCCGTCCTCCGCGGCGGGCCGCAACCCCATGGCGATCGCGAGCCTCGTGCTCGGCGTCCTGAGCCTGCTGATCAATCCGCTGCTGATCCCCTCGATCCTCGCCATCGTCTTCTCGGCGAAGGGCCGGGCGGCCGCACCGCTCGTCGGAGGCGGTCGCGGGCTCGCGACGGCCGGACTCGTCACCGGGATCCTCGGTCTGGTGTCGGGCGTCTTCACCATCGTCGGCAACCTCTCGGCCGGGGTCCCCGGCCTGGCCGGCTGACCGGGGTGCCGCGGCCCTCGACGCCCCGATGACCGCGCGCCGGAGCGCTCCCTGGCTCCTCGTCGTGGCGGTCGCCCTGGTCGCGCTGGTCCTGCGCGGTCCGATCGTCGCCGTCGCGCCCATCATCGACGCGGTGCGCGAGGACCTCGCGCTGTCCGCGGGCCAGGCGGGGGTCCTCACCAGCATCCCCGTGCTCTGCTTCGCCCTGGCGACTCCGCTCGCCCTCCTGGTGATCCGCCGCGCGGGACCCGACGCCGCCGTGACCGTCACGTTGATCGGCGTCGCGCTCGGCACGATCGTCCGATCGATCGGCGACGTGGGACCGGCCGTGGCGGGCACCATCCTGATCGGCGTCTCCATCACGATCGGCAACGTCGTCCTCCCCGTCGTGATCCGGCGGGACGTCGCTCCCGAGCGCGTCGACCTCACGACGGGCGTCTACACCGCGGCCCTCAACATCGGCTCGACGATCACCTCGCTCGGCACCGCTCCGCTCGCTCTAACCCTCGGCTGGCGAGGCGCCCTGCTCGTCTGGCTCGCCCTCAACGCCCTCGCTCTGGCCGGCTGGCTCGTGGCCGTGGGGCCTCGGGCGGCCCTGGGTCCGACTCCCCGCCCGTCCCGCGCCGACCGCGCACCGGCCGCACCGGCTCCGCGGATCTTCCGCAGCGCGACCGTGCTGGCGCTCGCGCTCTGCTTCTCGAGCCAGGCGTTCTCGTACTACGGAGTGACGGCGTGGCTCCCCTCGCTGCTCGTCGACCGCAACGGCTTCTCGATCGCGACCGCGGGCGCGAGCGCCTCGGTGTTCCAGCTCGCCGCGGTCGCCGGCGCCCTCGGCGTCCCGCTCCTGGTCCGGAGGCTCGGACCCCTGGGGAGCATCGTGCTCGTCGGCCTCCTCTGGTGCACAGTGCCGGCGGGGCTGCTGCTCGCCCCGCAGCTCTGGGCGCTCTGGTGCGTGCTGGGCGGCGCGGCCCAGGGCGGAGGATTCACGGTGGTCTTCGTGCTCGTCGTGCGGCTCTCCCGCTCCGACGCCCATGCGTCGCGGCTCTCGGCCACGGTGCAGGGGATCGGCTACGCCGTGGCCGCCACCGCCCCGACCGTCATCGGCTTCGCGCACGACGCGAGCGGCGGCTGGGAGGCTCCCCTGCTGACCGTCCTCGCCGCGACCTGCTCCTTCCTCCTCTTCGGCACCCTCGCCGCTGCGCGCCAGCGCCGGGCCTGACCCGCGACACGACCGGCCGCGCCGTCAAGGGGGCCGTCCGACGACTGTCGGCCCCGTAGCGTGTCCGCATGGCCGAGCAGAGCACGACCCGCGAGAAGACAGCGCCCGATCCCGACGATTCCCGGAAGCCCGACGACGTCACCGACATCACCAAGCGCTCCTGGTTCTACGTCCTCAAGAAGACGGCCCGCGAGTTCGGCGCGGACCAGTGCACCGACCTCGCCGCCGCGCTCACCTACTACGCCGTGCTCGCGCTCTTCCCCGCCCTGCTCGCGATCGTGTCGGTGCTGGGGCTCTTCGGCCAGGCGCAGGCCACCACCGATCTGGTCCTCGACCTGATCGGGAACCTCGCGTCGAGCGAGGTCGTCGACCTGCTGCGCGACCCGATCCAGGCGCTGACCAGCTCCTCCGCCGCGGGTCTCGCCTTCGTGACCGGTGTCGTCGGAGCGATCTGGTCCGCCTCCGGCTACGTCGGCGCCTTCGGCCGCGCGATGAACCGCGTCTACCAGATCGACGAGGGGCGCCCCTTCTGGAAGCTCCGCCCGACGATGCTCGGCGTGACCGTGGTGACGGTCGTCCTGATCGTGATCGCGGCGCTCATCCTCGTGCTCAGCGGACCGGTCGCGACCGCCGTCGGCGACGTCGTGGGCCTCGGCCCCGCCGCCCTCACCGTGTGGAACATCGCGAAATGGCCGGTGCTCGTGGTCATCGCGATCGTGATCGTCGCGATCCTCTACTACTGGGCGCCCAACATCCGCCAGCCGAAGTTCCGCTGGATCAGCATCGGATCGATCGTCGCCCTGGCGATCTGGCTGATCGCCTCGACCGGCTTCGCGTTCTACGTGGCCAACTTCTCCAACTACAACAAGACCTACGGCTCGCTCGGCGCGGTGATCGTCTTCCTCCTCTGGATCTGGATCACCAACATCGCCCTGCTCTTCGGCGCGGAGTTCGACGCCGAGCTCGAGCGCGAACGCGAGCTGCAGGCGGGCATCGAGGCGGAGGAGACCATCCAGCTCCCCCCGCGCGACACCGCCGCGAGCGACAAGAAGGCGGCCGTGCACGAGAAGGACGTCCGCGACGGGCGCTGGCTGCGGCTGGCGAGCGAGAACCGCAGCGACCAGGGCACGGCCCAGGACGACGAGGCCGCGAAGAAGAAGTGACTCAGGACTCGGACGACCAGAGCGCGCGGTAGTAGGCCGCGCGCTCGTCGTCCGGATCCGCTCCGTACTCCGCGAGGAGCAGCGGGGTGTGGCCGGGGCCGTAGTTCCAGCCGAGGCTGACCGCGGCGACCGCCAGATCCGCCCAGCGGTCGCCCACGCCCAGGTCGCCGACGTCGACCGTGCCGCTCCAGCGTCCGTCGTCGTCGACGAGCGTGTTCGGAGCGCACGCGTCGCCGTGCACCACGACGGGGTCCACGAACTCCGGAGCCGCGCCGAGCGCCGACGGCCGGCGCGCGAACCAGGAGTCGCCGCGCAGCTCTTCGGGCACCGCGTCGACGGGGAGCGCGTGGACCGCCCGCATGCCGGCCGCGATCGCGCGGACGGCCTCCTCCGGCCGGGCTGTCCACTCCGGGTCGACGGCGCTCCGCCCGGGCAGCGGTGCGGTGAGGAGCCACTGCCCCTCCTCGTCCTCGCCCGCCTCCAGGATCCGGGGCGCGACGATCCGCCCCTCCAGCCAGCGCAGACGCGCGATCTCGCGACGGAGGTCGACGCCCGTGGACCGGGGATTCCACTTCAGGTACCCGGCGTCCACGCGGAAGGTCAGCCCGTCGAGCTCGTTGCGCCAGACGAGCGCCGGATCGGTGCCGCCGTTCAGGCGCCTCGCCGGCGACGGGATCCGGACGCCGTCGAGCGAGAACTGCCGTGCGAGGTCCGGACCGCTCATGCCCCCAGGGTAGGCGCCCCGATCCTGAGAGGATCCGCATGCCGCGGACCGCGCCACCCGCCTCCTCCGAGCAGCGCGCCCTTACCCTGACGGGCGTGCCGGAGCAGCCGCCCGGCGCGATCCGGTGACGAGGGAGCCCCCGTGACGCAGAGCGACGACGACCGCGGGCCCGTGCAGCCCGACTTCTCGAAGGAGCAGGAGGGCTACCGTCCCGGGCTCAAGCCCCGGCAGCTGCAGATGATCGCCATCGGCGGCGCGATCGGCACCGGCCTCTTCCTCGGCGCGGGCGGCCGACTCGCCACCGCCGGTCCCTCGCTCGTCGTCGCGTACGCGGTCTGCGGCGTCTTCGCCTACCTGATCCTCCGCGCGCTCGGCGAGCTGGTCCTGCACCGGCCGAGCTCGGGCTCCTTCATCTCCTACGCCCGCGAGTTCCTGGGCGAGAAGGCCGCCTTCGTCGCCGGCTGGATGTACTTCCTGAACTGGGCGATGACCGCGATCGCCGACGTCACCGCAGTGGCCCTGTACGTGAAGTACTGGTCGCTCTTCTCCTCCGTGCCCCAGTGGCTCCTCGCACTCATCGCCCTGGTCGTCGTGCTCTCGCTGAACCTCGTCTCGGTCAAGGTCTTCGGGGAGCTGGAGTTCTGGTTCGCGCTGATCAAGGTCACGGCGCTGGTGGTCTTCCTGGTGATCGGCGTCGTCGTGCTCGCCGCGGGCTGGCCGCTGCAGTCCGGCGGCGTCGCCGTGGACCCCGGGATCAGCCTCTGGAACGACAACGGCGGCATCCTGCCCGGTGGCCTGATCGCCAGCGTCCTGGTCGTCCAGGGCGTGGTGTTCGCCTACTCCGGAGTCGAGCTTGTCGGCACGGCGGCGGGCGAGACCGCGGAGCCGGCGAAGGTCATCCCGCGCGCGATCAACTCGGTCATCCTGCGCATCGCCGTCTTCTACGTCGGCTCGGTGCTGCTGCTGACGCTGCTGCTGCCCTACACGGCCTACTCGAAGGGCGAGAGCCCGTTCGTCACGTTCTTCAGCTCGCTGGGCGACGGCTCCTCGGGCGAGATCGCCGGATCGATCATGAACTTCGTCGTGCTGACGGCCGCGCTCTCCAGCATCAACGCCGGGCTCTACTCGACCGGCCGCATCCTCCGCTCCATGGCGCTCAACGGCTCCGCCCCCGCCTTCACCGGCCGGATGAACAAGCAGGGCGTCCCCTACGGCGGCATCCTGCTCACGGCGAGCATCACCCTGATCGGGATCGTGCTGAACCTCTTCGTGCCGTCCGAGGCCTTCGAGATCGTCCTCAACGTCTCGGCGCTGGGCATCGTCACGGGCTGGGGCATGATCGTCCTCTGCCAGATGCAGCTGCAGCGCTGGGCGGCCCAGGGGCGCCTGGAGCGCCCGTCCTTCCGGATGCCCGGCGCCCCGGTGACCTCGTGGCTCACCCTGGCGTTCCTGGTGATCGTGGTGGTCCTCATCGCCGTCGACTTCCCGACCGGCACCTGGACCGTGGGGATCGTCGCGGTGGTCGGCGTGCCCGCCCTGATCGTGGGCTGGCACGTCGCGAAGCCGCGCATCCTGGCGATCGCGTCCGCCCGGGACGGCTTCACCGGCGCCCACCCCGTGATCGCCGCCCGTCCGGCCTCCGAGGCCAAGCGCGACGGGAACGAGCGGCGCCGCGAGTAGGGCGGGTCAGCGCCGGCGGAGGTAGCGCAGGAGCAGCGTGTCGCCGGCGCTGAGCACGTGCGCCAGGTGCTGCGGGCGAGGTCCGGGGACGTCGCCGCGGGCGAGCCTCCCGGAGTCCCCCGCCTCGAGCGTCGGAGCGACGGTCAGGCAGAGCTCGTCGACGGCGTCCGCGGCGAGCAGGGTCCCGAGCAGCGACGGACCACCCTCGCAGTGGATCCTGCCGAGCCCCCGCTCTGCGAGCTGCGCCCGCATCCGCGTCGCGTCGAGCCGTGCGTCGCCGCAGACGAGCACGTCGGCGACCTCGGCGAGCTCCGCGCGGCGGCGGGCCGACGAGGAGCCGGTGGTCACGACGATCGGACGCACCGGCGCCTCGGTGAAGATCCGCGAAGCGGGATCGAGGTCGAGCGACCCCGAGACGATCGCGAAGACGGGCTGCGGGGCGAGCCCGGTGCCGAGCCGGGCCCGCACGGACTCGTCGCTCAGCACCATCGGGCCGTAGCCCTCGGTCCGCACCGTGCCGGCCGCGACGAGCACGACGTCGGCGAGCCGGCGGAGCAGGTCGAACACGCGCAGGTCCGCCGCGCCCCCGAGATCGCCCGAGACGCCGTCACGGGTGACCGCTCCGTCGACGCTCGCGACGAAGTTGACCCGGAGCCACTCCTCGCCCGCCCCGTCCGCGTAGAGGGCCAGCAGAGCCTCGTCGGACAGGTCCTGCCCGGCCGGCGACAGGCCGTCGATGCGGGCGCTCACGCCGCCGGCTCCACGTTGTGGCGGAGGAAGGCGGGCGCCCGCCAACCCAGCACCGCCTCCGTCATCCGCACGGCGTCCACCGCCTGGCGCACGTCGTGCATGCGCACGATCCGCGCACCGTTCAGGATGCAGATCACCGCGGCGGCGAGGGAGCCCTCGAGGCGCTCCCCCTGCGGCCGGTCCAGCGCCTCGCCGATGAAGTCCTTATTGGAGACCGCGGCGAGCACCGGGAGGCCGAGCGCGGCCACCTCGCCCAGCCGGCGGGTGAGCTCGAGCGTGTGCAGGGTGTTCTTGTTCAGGTCGTGACCCGGATCGACGATGATCCTCCCGGCAGGCACTCCACCCGAGAGCGCGCGATCGACGCGGCTCCGCAGGTGGTCGACCACCGTCGCCACGACGTCGTCGTACTCGGGTCTCTCCGGCTCGCTGCGGGGAGCGCCCACGCTGTGGGTGATGACGAGCTGGGCGGAGGAGGAGGCGACGACCTCGAGCATCCGGGGGTCGTGCAGCCCGCTCGTGTCGTTGATGACGGAGGCGCCCGCGGCGATGCTCGCGCGCGCGACCTCGGCGCTCGTCGAGTCCACCGAGACGACCACGTCGCTCCGCTCCGCGATGCCCGCCACGACGGGGACGACCCGGTCGAGCTCCTCCTGGAGCGTGACAGCGGGGCCGCGGCCGAACGGCACTCCGCCGATGTCGACCCAGTCGGCGCCGAGCTCCGCGGCGCGCACGGCGGCCGCGATGGCGCTGTCCAGGGCGAAGGTGGAGCCCTTGTCGTAGAAGGAGTCGGGTGTGCGGTTCACGACCGCCATCACGGCCACCTGCCGCTCGAAGTCGAACTCTCGTCCGCCGATGTGCCGCGTGGTCATGGGCGCGTCCCTCCCGCTCGGAGCGCCGGGAGAAGGCCGGCGCCGCTCACCCTAGACGAGCGGAGTCGGCGGAGGCTGGAGCGGGCCGCCCTCGAGCAGCGCCTGGAAGAGGACGTGGTCCTGCCACTCCCCGGCGATCCGCAGGTAGCGCCGCGCGACGCCGATCCGCTCGAAGCCGTTGCGCTGCAGCACGGTCTGCGATCCGACGTTGTGGAGGAGCGTCCCGGCCTGCACGCGGTGCAGCCCCAGATCCTCCCGCGCGGTGCGCAGGACGGCTCCGACCGCGCGGGTCATCACGCCGCGGCCCTGCAGACCGCTGTCGAGCCAGTAGCCGAGATCGCCGCTGTCGAAGGCGCCGCGGACGATGTTCGCGAGAGTCAGCCGACCGACGATCACGCCGCCCGCGTCGAGGACGAGCGGGAGGACGCTGCCGGCCCGGTGCGCGGCGAGTGCGTCAGCGACGGCGTCGGTCTGGCCCCCCGCCTCGAAGAAGCGGGTCGAGCGCGTCGGCTCCCAGGGCGCGAGGTGCCGGCGGTTGCGCCGGTACGCGGCGGCGAGGGCAGGTCCGTCGTCCCGCGAGACGAGCCGCAGGAGGGTGCCCTGGTCGTCGACGGGGATCGGGGCGGGCATCCTGCGAGGGTAGCGCCGGAGCCGGGAACGACAGAACCCCCGGCCAGGGGCCGGGGGTTCTCGTGGTGGGCGATACTGGGATCGAACCAGTGACCTCTTCCGTGTCAGGGAAGCGCGCTACCGCTGCGCCAATCGCCCGTTGCTCCGTGCGGAGCGCCTCGTTCGGTGAACGATCGAGGTGGATACGGGATTCGAACCCGTGTATACGGCTTTGCAGGCCGCTGCCTCGCCTCTCGGCCAATCCACCGTGTACGGGATTCGGTGTCGGCGGCCCGAGGGCCGACCAGGTGGGAGGCACCCGAGGGTGCCGTCCCGATGACGCCGGTCCGAGGACCGGTGTTCGAGCGGATGACGAGATTCGAACTCGCGACCCTCACCTTGGCAAGGTGATGCGCTACCGCTGCGCCACATCCGCATGTAGGTCGTACTGGTGTTGCCGTTTTGCGTGTCGTGCTGTCTTGCTGTCTGTCCGGCGCTTTCGCTGCCCGGCTCGACCTAGAAGAATGTATACGACAGCGGCGCCGGAATCCAAATCGAGCGGACGCCGATCCCGCCGCTCGGAGTCCGATCCGCGTCTTTCCGCGCGAAACCGGCTCGTCGCCGTCCGTTCACCCGGGCGTGGCGGGCGTCGGCGGTGCATCCGGGCCCCGCGGATCCGCTACGATCGTCTCTCGGGTCGTCCAGCACGTCCCCCTGGGCGATTGGCGCAGTTGGTAGCGCGCTTCCTTCACACGGAAGAGGTCATCGGTTCGAGTCCGGTATCGCCCACCCTCACCCCCGGTCCGTGCTCACGCACTCGGCCGGGGGTTCTCTCGTCCCGCCGCGGTAGTCCTCCGGCCTCGCAGCGCCCAGTCGAAGGAGCCGACCCGCGATGATGGGCCGCTCGCACGCCGTCTCCGGTGCGCTCGCCTGGGCCGTCGCCGCCTCCGTGCCCGCCGTCGCCGGGCCCCTCGGCCTCGCGGGTCTCCCGCTCGACCTCCGACTGGTCGGCCTCGGAGTCGCCGCCGGCTGGGCCCTGGTGCCCGACGCGGACCACGCGAGCGCGACCGTCTCCCGCTCGGCGCCGGCCGTCTCCCTGCTCACCGCGACCGCGGGCCGGATCAGCGGAGGGCACCGGCACGGGATGCACTCGCTGCTCGCGGTCGCCGTCGTCTGGTACCTGGTGCCGGTGCTCACGGCGCTGCGCTTCCCGGTGCCGGTCGTCGGTCCCGTCGCCGTGGCCGCCGTGCTCACGCTGCCCGCCCTCGCCTTCGCCGCGAAGGCCGTCCGGGCCGCCCCCTCCTGGCGCATCGCCTGGGCCGGGGCGACGGTCGTCACGGTCCTGCTCGTCGCGCTCGCCGACGGCACCTGGGCGTGGCTCCGGGTCGCCGCGACGCTGGGCTACCTCGTGCACGTGGCCGGCGACGCCCTCACGACCGGCGGGATCAACTGGCTGTGGCCGCTGCGCGTGCGCCTGCCGCGGCGCCTGCGCCGGACACCGCTGCGCCACGTCTGGACCACCGGAGGCTACGCCGCGCTGCCCGTCCTGGGCTCCTCCGGGTCCTGGCGCGAGACGGTCCTCTACTGGCTCATGTCCGCGGCGACGATCGTGCTCACCGCCTCGATGATCACGGCCGAGCTGCGGTAGCCCGGGGCGCCCTCCTCAGAAGACCTTCCCCGGGTTCATGATCCCCAGCGGGTCGAACACGGCCTTGATCCCGCGCTGGAGCGCCAGCGAGTCCTCGCCCAGCTCCTCCGCCAGCCAGCGCTGCTTGAGCAGTCCCACGCCGTGCTCGCCCGTGAGCGTGCCGCCGAGGGCCAGGGCCGTGCGGAAGAGCTCCGCGGCGGCGTCCCAGACGTCCTCCCCCACGGGTCCGTCCCCCGCGGGCAGCACGAAGTTCGGGTGGAGGTTCCCGTCCCCCGCGTGGGCGACGGTGGGGATGCTGAGCCCCGTCCGCTCCTCGATGCCGCGGATCGCCGCGAACATCGCCGGCAGCGCGGAGCGGGGCACGCAGACGTCCTCGATCAGCACGCGGCCCTCCGCCTCGAGCGCCGGGTGGAAGGCCCGGCGGACGGCCAGCAGAGCCTCACCCTCGGCCGGGTCCTCGGTCGCCTCGGCGGCGCCCCCGGAGGCGGTCACGATCTCGAGGACGCGCTGCGACTCCTCCGCCGCTCCTCCGCCGTCCGTCTGGACGAGGAGGTAGGCGGCACCGCGGTCCAGGCTCGCTCCGGTGTAGCGCGAGATCGCGGCGAGCGCCGCCTCGTCCATCAGCTCCATCACCGCGGGACGGAGCCGCGCGGCGGTGATCGCGGCGGAGGCGGCGGCCGCGGCGACGACGCTCGGGAAGTACGCGCCGACCGTGACCACGCGCCCGGTCGGGATCGGGCGGAGCTTCACGGTGGCCTCCACGATGACGCCCAGCGTCCCCTCGGAGCCGGTCAGGAGCGCGGTGAGGTCGTACCCGGTGACTCCCTTCACGCTGCGGCGGCCGGTGCGGAGCAGTCGTCCGTCGGGGAGGACGACCGTCAACCCGAGCACCGCTTCCCGGGTCACGCCGTACTTGGCGCACAGCAGCCCCCCGGCGTTCGTCGCGATGTTGCCGCCGATGCTCGAGATCGCGCGGCTCGCGGGGTCGGGCGAGAAGACGAGGCCGTGTGGAGCGACGGCGTCCGACAGCGCCTGATTGATGACCCCGGGCTCGACGACCGCCAGCTCGTCCTCGAGCGACACCTCGAGGATGCGGTCCATCGCGGCGGTCGAGAGGACGAGCGCCCCCTCGCTCGCCACTCCCCCGGCAGCGAGGCCCGTTCCCGCTCCGCGCGGCACGACCGGGAGCCGGTGCTCCGTCGCTATGCGCAGCGCCGCCTGCACGTCCTCGACCGAGCGGGCAGCGACGAGCGCGAGCGCGCGACCCGGTGCGGAGAAGCCCGACTTGTCGGTGTGCACGGCCTCGAACCCGGGGCCCTCGGTCAGGACCGCGTCGCCGAGCGCGTCGCGCAGCTGTCGGAGGATCTCCTGGTCGTGCATGGTTCACTCCGTGCGGTCGCGGGCGGGTCCTGCCGATCCTTCCACGGGCGCGGGGCAGGATGGCGGGATGACCGGAGAGACGCGATGGCCGCGGTGACGAGCGCGGGGATCCTGCTGCACCGCGAGGGCCCCTCCGGCACCGAGGTGTTCCTCGGGCGGATGGGCGGCCCCTTCTGGACCCGGCGCCCCCGCGCGTGGACGATCCCGAAGGGCGTGCACACGGGCGACGAGACGCCGCTGGACGCCGCGCGCCGCGAGTTCGAGGAGGAGACCGGCGCTCCTCCGCCCGTCGGTGAGCTGACCCTCCTCGGCGCGTTCCGGCAGAGCGCGGCCAAGACCGTCACGGTCTTCGCCGGGCGCGGACACGCGGACACCGCCTTCGTCGCGAGCAACACCTTCGAGCTGGAGTGGCCGCGGGGCTCCGGCGTGCTGCGCAGCTTCCCCGAGCTGGAGGACGCCCGGTGGCACCCGCTCGACGAGGCCCGCTCGCTGGTGGTGGCCGGGCAGGTCGCCGCCCTCGACGCGCTGGCCGAACTGCTGGCGGATCCGGACGGCGGGGACCGGGCCGGCACCGCCCCCTAGTCCGCGGTCGCGTAGACCCGCAGGCCCAGCGGCACGATCCGCACCACGGCCTCGTCGAATCCGTCGCGGGAGCCGTCGAAGCGCTCGGTCTCGCCGTCGTGCGCCCACTCGGGGTCGTCCCCCGCGGGTCGGCGCGCGCCGACGGTGATCTCCGGCGTCGAGAACGACTCCACCACCGGTGCCCGCCAGCCGGGCACACGGCCGACCACCGGGGTCGCCGTACGGCCGAGCAGGAGCGAGAACGCTCCCCGGGTGCGAGGAGTCCGTCCTGAGTGCAGGATGCGCACGTCGAGGTGGCCGTCGTCGAGCCGACGCCGGGCGAGCGGGGCGGCCGTGCGCGGGTGCTCCTGGTTCACCCCGACGAAGTACGACCAGACGAGCTGCGTGCGCCCGTCGCGCCGGAGCTCGAACGGATCGGTGCGCCGCACGACCGAGAGGGCCGCGATCACGGCGGCGAGCGGCTTCCCGATCCGCTTCTCGCGCTTCTCGCGGACCGCGACGAACTCCGGGTAGACGCCGATCGAGACCGTGTTGAGCACCGTGACCGGGTCTCCCCCGTCCGCGACGACCTCGGCCACGTCGACGTCGCGGCGCTCGCCGATCGTCGCCGCGTCGAGCGCGTCCTGGACGGTGAGCAGCCCCAGCGCCTTCGCGAAGTGGTTCATGGTCCCGCCCGGCAGCACGAGCAGCGTCATCCCCTCGGCGCGGGCGAGAGCGGCACCGACCGACATGGTCCCGTCCCCGCCGTAGATCCCGAGCACCCGGGGCGGAGAGTCCCCCGAGCGCGCCTCGCGCACCACGTCGGCGAGGTCCTCCCCCTCGGTCAGCCGGTGCACGCGCGCCTTCGGGAACCGGGCTCGGACCAGCGGCTCGGGATCGGGGCGGTGCGAGTCCCGGCCCGCGCCGGGGTTGAGGACCACGAGGAGGGCGGCGCCGTCCCCCAGCGGGCTGCGGTCGACGGGGGGCCGGGTCGCGCGCTCCGAGACGGGCACGTGGCGCGGCTCGGCCGGCAGGACGGCTCGGCCGACGACCGCGACCGCCGCGCCGAGCGCCGCGCCGCCGAGGACGTCCGAGAGCCAGTGGACGCCGACGTGCAGGCGGGAGAAGGCCACGGCGGCGGCGAGCGGGGCGACCGCCGCCCCCACTCGGGGCGACTCGAGCGCGACCCCGGCGGCGAAGGCGGCGGCGCTCGCCGCGTGCCCCGAGGGGAAGGACGCCGACGTCGGCACCGTCGCCAGACGCCGGCCGACCGGGACGTCGACGAGGAGCGGCCGGTCGCCGCCGAACACGCGCTTGCCGACCAGGTTCGCGAGCGCGCTGGCCGCGGCGAGCGAGGCGGTCCCCCGCAGAGCCTCGCGGGGACGGCCCGCCAGGAGCAGCAGAACGCCGACGCCGGCCCAGAGGACTCCGTGGTCCGCGGCCCGGGAGAGCCCCACGAGCGCCCCGTCGACGACGGTCGACGGGCGACGGGCGTTCAGCCGCCGGGCCGCACGAGCGTCCGCCCGGCGCACGACGCGCGGGACGGTGACGAGTCGGCGGAGCAGGACGGACGGGGGTCGGGTTCCGCGGAGGGCCATGCGCTCAGCGTAGGAGGAGGCGCCTCCGCGGTCCCTGGACCGGTCGACGGCGCGCTACACCTCGCCGAAGCCCGACTCGACCAGATCGCCGAGCCGGCCGACCGCCTCGTGGGCCTGCGGCCCCGACGCCGAGAGGACGACCTCGTCCCCGCGGTCGAGCCCCAGCGACATCACGCCGAGCAGGCTCGTGGCGTCCTTGCCGTTCGCGTCGATCCGGGCGTCGAAGGTGGCGGCGAGCGTGACGAAGTCGGCCGCGGGACGAGCGTGCAGGCCGTTCGGGTTGATGAGGCGGACGCGGCGCTGCACGCGCTCGTCACCGGGCGAGGCCTCCTCGGCGGGAGCAGCGAGCGCCTCGCCCCGGGCCGACTCCGCGGCGGCGAGCACCTCGTCCAGCGACGCCCCCGTGCCCGCGGCGACGGCGGCCGCGACCGCCCCCTCCACCAGCGGGGCGTCGGCGATCCGGACCCGGGCGCGCGCGTCGTCGTCGAGGAACTCGACCGCGGTCTCCGCCGTCATGATCGCCGAGCCGAGGTCGCAGAGGACGACGACCCCCTCGCCGGAGTCCGCTTCCGCCAGGGCCGCCGTGATGCGGTCGAAGCTGGTGCCGATGCCGCCGTCGTCCGTCCCGCCCGCGGCGACCAGCGCGACCGAGGCCGCCATCTGCTCCGCGAGCTCGACCAGCCCCTCCGCCAGATGCGCGCTGTGCGAGACCAGGACCAGCCCGACGCTCACGCCGCCGCCTCGGCTGCTGCGCGGAGCAGGAGAACGGTCGACACGCTGCCGGGATCACGGTGCCCGATGGCGCGCTCGCCGAGGTAGCTGGCGCGTCCCTTGCGGGCGACCAGCGGGTCCGTCGACTCCGCTCCCCTCTGCGCCGCCTCCGCCGCCGCGGCGAGGACGTCGGCCGGAGCCGCTCCCTCCTCGGCGGCGGCCGCGGCCGCGTCGACCGCCGGCGTCCACGCGTCCACCATCGTCTTGTCGCCCACCTCGGCCTTGCCGCGGAGCACGATGCCGTCCCTCGCCGCGGCCAGGAGCGCTGCGACGTCCGCACCCTCGAGCGCGTCCTCGCCCGCGACCGCGGCGGAGGCCTTCAGGAACGCCGTGCCGAACAGCGGGCCCGAGGCGCCGCCGACGGTGGAGATGAGCGTCGTCGCGACCAGCTTGAGCACGTCCGCCGGGAGCCCCTGCTCCGGCGCCGCGTCCAGCTTCGCGACCACGGCCTGGAAGCCGCGGTCCATGTTCTCGCCGTGGTCCCCGTCGCCGATCGCCCGGTCGAGCGTGATCAGCTCGACCCGGTGCTCCGCGATCGACTCGGCGGCGCGGCGGATCCACGCCGTCGCCCACGCCGCGTCGAGCCCGGCTCCCTGTGCGTCCTGCATGGTCGTCTCCTCCTCGTGGACCGCTCCTGCGGCTGTCGTTCCGGTCATGGTGTGCGCGCGGGCGCTCAGCGTCCCCACCGCAGCGCCGCGGTCTGCACCGGGGAGTCCCACAGCTCGGTCAGGGCGTCGTCGAGCTTGAGGACGGTGAGCGAGAAGCCCTGCATCTCGAGCGACGTCGTGTAGTTGCCGACGAGGCTGCGTGCGACGGTGATCCCCTTCTCGGCCAGCGCCTCGGCTGCGCGGCGGTAGGCGAGGTAAAGCTCGATCTGCGGCGTGCCGCCCATGCCGTTCACCAGGAGCAGCACCTCGTCCCCGGAGGAGAACGGCAGGTCCTCCAGGATCGGGCCGAGGATCCGGTCGACGATGCGGTCGGCCGGCTCCAGCGCGATCTTCTCCCGGCCGGGCTCGCCGTGGATGCCGATGCCGATCTCGATCTCGTCCTCGCCCAGCTCGAAGCTCGGCTCGCCCGCGTGCGGGACGATGCACGGCGTGAGGGCGACGCCCATCGAGCGCACGTTCGCGATCACCGTCTCGGCGATCGTCGCGACCTCGTCGAGGGAGTCGCCCCGCTCGGCCGCCGCGCCCGCGATCCGCTCGACCAGCACGGTGCCGGCCACGCCGCGGCGGCCCGCGGTGTAGAGCGAGTCCTTCACCGCGACGTCGTCATCGACGATCACGCTGCGCACCTCGATCCCCTCGGCGCCGGCGAGGTCGGCCGCGGTCTCGAAGTTCAGGACGTCGCCCGTGTAGTTCTTCACGATGTGCAGCACACCCGCACCGCCGTCGACGGCCTGCGTGGCCGCGACGATCGGGTCGGGCGTGGGCGAGGTGAAGACGGGACCGGGGACGGCGGCGTCCAGCATCCCGAATCCGACGAAGCCCGCGTGCAGCGGCTCGTGCCCGCTGCCGCCACCGCTGACGATGCCCACCTTGCCCGAGCGGGGCGCGTCGGCCCGCACCACGAACAGGGGATCCGACACCACCCGGACCAGGTCGGCGTACGCCAGGCCGAAGCCGGCCACCGACTCCGTGACGACGTTCTTCGGGTCGTTGATGAGCTTCTTCATCGAGGTCTCCTCCAGGATCGGGCCACCACTCGGGCGTCCCGTGACCTGCGGGCGATCCGGCGCGTGGTGGATCGCCGCCCGCACCGTCGCGGACAGCATCCCCACGTTACGCCCTGCGCTCGCGCCTACGGCAGCGGGACGACGGCGCGCTGCGTCTCGCGGACCCACTCCTCGAGCTTGGCCGTGGCGGCCCCGGAGTCGACGGCCTCCGCCGCGCGGTCCATCGACGTCCGCAGGCGCTCCAGGACGGGCGTGCGCACCAGGTCCGGGTCGCGCGCCAGGTCGAACGCCGCGAGGCCTGCGGCCGCGTTCAGAAGGACGATGTCGCGGACGGGGCCGCCGTCTCCCGCGAGCACCGAGCGCACCACGCTCGCGTTGTAGGCGGCGTCGCGGCCGCGCAGGTCGTCGATCCGCGCGCGGGGCAGGCCCAGGTCGCGCGGGTCGAGGTCGTGCTCGACCACGGAGCCGCGCGACACCTCCCAGATGTGGCTGTGACCCGTGGTCGTGAGCTCGTCGAGGCCGTCGTCCCCGCGGAACACCAGAGCCGTCGCCCCGCGCGTCCGGAACACGCCGACGACCAGCGGCACCCGGTCGAGGTGCGCCACCCCGACCGCAGAGGCCTCGGGACGCGCCGGATTGCAGAGCGGGCCGAGGAAGTTGAACACCGTCGGCACGCCCAGCTCGGCGCGCACCGGACCGGCGTGCCGGAAGCCGGGGTGGAAGAGGGACGCGAAGACGAAGGCGATCCCCGTCCGCCGGAAAACCTCGGCCACCCGCTCGGGGGAGAGGGAGAGGTCGACCCCGAGTGCCGCGAGCACGTCGGAGGAGCCGGAGGAGGAGGACGCGGCCTTGTTCCCGTGCTTCACGACGGGCGTGCCGGCGGCGGCCGCGATGATCGACGCGGTGGAGGAGATGTTGACGGTCCCGAAGCGGTCCCCGCCCGTCCCGACGATGTCCAGGGCCATCGGGTCCACGTCCAGCGGCACCGCGTGGTCGAGGATCGCGTCGCGGAAGCCGACGATCTCGTCGACGGTCTCGCCCTTCGCCCGGAGGGCCACCAGCAGTCCGGCGAGCTGCGCCGGAGTCGCCGCGCCCTCCATCACCTGCTCCATGGCCCACGTCGCCTCGGAGACGCTCAGATCGGAGGACTCGAGGAGTGCGCTGAGAACGTGCGGCCAGGACAGGGTTTCCGACATGGCTCCCAGATTATGCGACGAGGATCGCCTCCCGGCTAGTGCGACTTCCCTCCCCTGCCATCGGCCATAATGGTCTGTGTGACGAGCACCTCTCTCTCCCCCACGGCCACCGCGCCCGTAGTGAACCGACCCAACCCGGTCGCGGTCGGAACGATCGTCTGGCTGGGCAGCGAGGTCATGTTCTTCGCGGGCCTCTTCGCGATCTACTTCACCCTGCGCAGCACCTCGCCCGAGCTCTGGGGCGCCGAGACCCAGATCCTCAACGTCCCCTACGCGGGCGTGAACACGGTGATCCTCGTGGCCTCGTCGTTCAGCTGCCAGTTCGGCGTGTTCGCCGCCGAGCGCCTGCAGCCGCGTGCGACGGGCCTCAGCCCGTTCAAGTGGGGCATGGTCGAGTGGTTCTTCCTCACCTACGCCCTGGGCGCGGTCTTCGTCTCCGGCCAGGTGCTCGAGTACGCGACCCTCGTCTCCGAGGGCGTCACGCTCTCCAGCAACGCCTACGGCTCCGCCTTCTACCTGACGACCGGCTTCCACGCCCTGCACGTCACCGGCGGCCTCATCGCGTTCCTCCTCGTCATCGGCCGTGGCTTCGCGGTCAAGAACTTCGGCCACAAGGAGGCGACGAGCGCCATCGTCGTCTCGTACTACTGGCACTTCGTCGACGTCGTCTGGGTCGGCCTGTTCGCCGTCATCTACTTCCTCAAGTGACGCGCCCGCCGATGCCCCACTCCACTCCCGACCCCCGCAGGAAGGACGCCTCGATGGCCTCCCCGAAGACGAAGAGCCGAGCCAAGAAGGGTCGCCGCCACCCGCTCGCCACCCTGGCCCTGATCGCCATCGGCCTCGGGCTCACCGGTGGGACCTACGCCGCGGTCGGCGTCGCGACGTCCGCCTCCGCCGAGACGTCGTCCACCAGCCAGCAGACGATCGACGAGGGCTCGAAGCTCTTCGCCGCGAACTGCGCCACCTGCCACGGCCTCGACGCCGCGGGCACCGACAACGCTCCCTCCCTCATCGGAGTGGGCGCGGCGTCGGTCGACTTCCAGGTCGGCACCGGACGCATGCCGATGCAGATGCACGGCCCCCAGGCGCTCGAGAAGCCGGTGCAGTTCACCGACGAGCAGGTAGGCGAGCTCGCCGCCTATGTCGCGTCGCTGGCCCCCGGCCCCGCGATCCCCGAGGGCGAGGTCCTCGACGGACAGGGCGACGCGGCGAACGGCGCCGAGCTGTTCCGCATCAACTGCGCGATGTGCCACAACGTCGCCGGAGCCGGCGGCGCGCTCACGGAGGGCAAGTTCGCTCCCCCGCTGGGCGGCGTGACCGAGGCGCACATCTACGAGGCGATGGTCACCGGCCCGCAGAACATGCCGGTCTTCAACGACCTGAACATCTCGCCCGAGGACAAGCGCGACATCATCTCGTACCTCAAGTACATCGAGGCCAACCCGTCCCCGGGCGGATTCGCGCTCGGCTCCCTCGGGCCGGTCGCAGAGGGCCTGTTCCTCTGGATCTTCGGCCTCGGCGCGATCGTGGCCCTGACGGTGTGGATCACCGCCCGATCCAACTAGACGACTGCAGCGCCCTGACGGGCGCGACTGACCCACGGCACCGACTGGTGCCGACACGGCGTGAAAAGGAGAACCATGGCAGAGCACGATGAGGGTGGCACGGACCTCGCCACCTCGTCGGCCACCGGGCACGGAACGGCTCCGGCCGGCACCGCGGTCGTGACGCGGGACCGCGTCCAGGACCCGGGCCTCCCGCCGCACCGCCCCCGGATGACCGACCTCGACCCCAAGGTCGAGAAGCGTGCCGAGCGCACGGTGTACACGCTCTTCTACCTCTCCTTCGCGGGCTCGATCTTCGCGGTAGCCGCCTACATGGCGTTCCCGATCACCGAGGACGTCGCGTCGGTCCGGCTGAACACGCTGTTCATCGGCCTGGGCATGTCCCTCGCGCTCCTGGGCATCGGCATCGCCGCCGTCCATTGGGGCAAGCAGCTGATGTCGGACCACGAGGGCATCGACATCCGCCACCCCGTCCGTAGCGCGGAGCCCACCCGCGCCCGTGCGCTCGAGATCTTCGACCAGTCCGACAAGGAGTCCGGCTTCGGCCGCCGCTCCCTCGTCCGGAACAGCCTGATCGCCTCCCTCGTCGTGTTCCCCCTGCCCGCCGTGATCCTGTTCCGGGGCCTCGGCCCGCAGGACCAGAACCCCGTCGCCCTCCTCAAGACCACCCTGTGGGAAGAGGGCACGAGGCTCACCCTGGACCCGTCGGGAGCGCCGATCCTCGCATCGGACGTCACCCTCGGATCCGCCTTCCACGTCATCCCCGAGGGCCTCAACGACGCCGAGGGCAAGCTGGAGGAGAAGGCCAAGGCCGCCGTCCTCCTGATGCGCCTGAAGCCGGAGGACCTCATCGTCAGTGAGGGTCGCGAGACCTGGAACTACGACGGAATCGTCGCCTACTCCAAGATCTGCACGCACGTCGGCTGCCCCGTGGCGCTGTACGAGCAGCAGACCCACCACCTGCTGTGCCCGTGCCACCAGTCGCAATTCGACATCACGCGCGAGGCCGCCGTCATCTTCGGCCCGGCGAAGCGTCCGCTTCCGCAGCTCCCCATCACCGTCGACGCCGAGGGTTACCTGGTCGCCAGAAGCGACTTCACGGAGCCCGTCGGACCGTCCTTCTGGGAGCGATGACTCACATGTCCACCACCACCCCCTCACGCCCCTCCAGCTCCCCCGCGGAGCCCGAGGACGGCGTCATCCTCGGATCCGGCAAGTTCCAGAAGGGGTACGTCGGAGCGGCGTCGAACTACATCGACGAGCGCACGAGCATCTCCGCGGTCGTCAAGGAGTTCGGTCGCAAGATCTTCCCCGACCACTGGTCCTTCCTCCTCGGCGAGGTCGCGCTCTACAGCTTCGTCATCATCCTGCTGTCGGGCACGTTCCTCACCTTCTTCTTTCAGGCCTCGATGGTCGAGACGCACTACGAGGGCAGCTATCTGCCCCTCAAGGGCATCGAGATGTCGGCGGCGATGTCGTCCTCGCTCGACATCTCCTTCGACATCCGCGGCGGCCTGCTGATGCGGCAGATCCACCACTGGGCGGCGCTGTTGTTCGTGGCCTCGATCGGCCTGCACATGCTGCGCATCTTCTTCACCGGTGCGTTCCGCAAGCCCCGCGAGCTCAACTGGGTCATCGGCTTCGTCCTCTTCATCCTCGCGATGGCCGAGGGCTTCACCGGCTACTCGCTCCCCGACGACCTGCTCTCGGGCAACGGCCTCCGCATCATCGACGGCATGGTCAAGGGCATCCCGATCGTCGGCACCTGGATCTCGTTCCTGCTCTTCGGCGGCGAGTTCCCGGGCACCGACATCGTCGGCCGCCTCTACACGCTGCACATCCTGCTGCTGCCGGCGCTGGTGCTCGCGTTCATCGCCCTGCACCTCGTGTTCGTGGTCGTCCACAAGCACACCCAGTTCCCCGGTGCGGGCAAGACCGAGCAGAACGTCGTCGGCTACCCGGTGCTGCCGGTCTACGCCGCGAAGGCCGGTGGATTCTTCTTCATCGTCTTCGGCGTCGTCGTCCTCATCGCCTCGCTGTTCACGATCAACCCGATCTGGAACTACGGCCCGTACGACCCCTCGCCCGTCTCCGCGGGAACCCAGCCCGACTGGTACATCGGCTTCGCCGACGGCGCCCTGCGCCTCGTCCCGCCGGGACTCGAGTGGGCCATCCCGGGCATCGGAACCCTGTCGTTCAACATCCTGATCCCGCTCGTCGGTCTCGGACTGTTCATCGCCGTGGTCATGCTCTACCCGTTCCTCGAGGCGTGGATCACCGGTGACAAGCGCGAGCACCACCTGCTCGACCGCCCGCGCAACGCCGCGACCCGCACCGCGATCGGCGCCGCCGGAGTCAGCTTCTACGCCGTCCTCTGGGCCGCCGCCTCGTCCGACCTCATCGCGACGCACTTCCACCTCACGATGGAGGGCGTGATCCACAGCCTGCAGTTCCTGCTCATCGCGGGTCCGTTCATCGCGTACTTCATCACCAAGCGCATCTGCCTGGCGCTGCAGAAGAAGGACCGCGAGATCGCGCTGCACGGCTTCGAGTCGGGCCGCATCGTCCGCCTCCCCGGCGGCGAGTTCATCGAGGTGCACCAGCAGCTCGACGAGTACGAGCGCTGGAAGCTCGTCGGTCAGGACGAGTACGAGCCCCTGATGATCCGTCCGGACTCGCGTGGCCGCATCACCGCCCCGCAGCGCGTCCGCGCCGGCCTCTCCCGCTGGTTCTTCGAGGACCGGATCACCCCCGTCACCCAGAAGGAGCTCGAGAGCTCGCACAGCGAGCACTGATCCTCCCCCGAAGGGCCCGGACGTTCATTCGTCCGGGCCCTTCGTCGTTCCTGCAGCGGGGCGGCGCCTGTCCTCCGGGGCAGGGGTCGTCGGTGCACCGAGAGCCGGTGAGACCGGATCACAGCGCCTCGACGGCGACAAGCCTGCAGGAACGTGGGGCGATCCTCCGACCTCGAGACCTCCGCTCCTTGAATCACGAGACGCCGTCTCACCGCCGAGCTGGAGACGTCCGCCGCCATCCGATCATGGAGTGAGCCAGCCCCTCTGCGTGCTCGCAGTGTGGTCGTCCGGTGAGGTCCCCGGTCCCCGTACACGTCGAGACGCTCCGGATCGGTTCGAGGGTACCCATTCCCAGCAGGACTATCAGGACTGCCCTCCCCCCCCACTCACGGTCGAACCCTCTGTGATCGGCGACGGCGACGCTCGCCGGTGAGACCGAGGATGCGACCTCCGGACATCGACGACCGTCGCTGCAGCGGCGTCTCAGGCTCCCTGGCGTCGCGCCGACCGGCACACAACCCGCTAGCCGTATCGAGGAGCTCCGAGAGCCGCAGGGGCGCGCGCGGTTCCGCCGGGGTGCGGGCTCCGCTGGGTTCGGAACGGTGTGCAGACGTCCGCAGGGCGGCGCAGGCGCCAGAACAGGCGCAGCAGCCCCACTACAGCCGCAGGCGCAGCAGTATCCGCGATCCGTAGCGCGCCACCGCCGTCGGCACTCCCATAGGCGCACAGGAGAGCCCCCACAGGCGTAGCCCGCTCACCCGCGACCGGAGCAGGAGCCGTCGCAGCGCGGACCCGTAGGGGTGATGACGCCGGCCGACGCTCCTGCTCGGCGCCGCCCGCTGCACTCGCCTGGGAGCTTCCGCGTCGCGGGCCGTCGGGAGGTGCCCAGACGAGTTCCTCCGCGCGAGACGCCTCTGTGTCCCGCCAGCAGGACACCGAGACAGATCCCGCTCAGCTCGTCATCCCTCACTGAGCGGTCCCGGTCCTCACCGGGAGGTCCCGGCTCTCACCGGGAGGCTCGATCCGCCACCGATCGGCGAGTGACGCCCCTGCACGCAGCCGAACGGCCGAGCCGATCGGGTCCCAACCACGCGCGCTTCCTCCTGACTACACGAAAGGGCCGGGTGCACGGAGCCGAAGCCCTCGTGCACCCGGCCCTCGGCCGTGCGATGCGCCCTAGCGGGCGAAGTACCCGCGGTAGTACTCGTACACCCAGCCGGCGATGGCGACCAGGAAGAGCCCGACGGCGATGTAGGTGATCCAGAACCCCACGGCAAGGCCGAGGAATCCGAGGGCCGCGGAACCGCCCAGGATCAGGGGCCACCAGCTCCACGGGCTGAAGAAGCCCAGCTCGGGGTCTCCGTCATCGATGTCCGCATCGAGGCGGTCCTCGGGGAGCTCGGCACCCTGCGCCTTGTGGACGCGGCCGACGTAGAACGCGATGAACGCGCCCAGCACGGCCGAGAGGCCGATGCCGACGGTGCCGACCCACTCCACCTGGCCCGTGTCGAGCAGCGACCACACGATGTACGTGATGTCGGCGAGGAGGAAGAAGCCCGCGAGGAGCCAGAAGAGATTGACGTTGGCGCGCATGGCCCTACTTCACCGTGCCTTCGGACTTGTCGTACGTGGGGGCGTCCGGAGCATCCTTCGCCGGACCGATTCCGACGGGGATGCCGGCCTCGGGATGGTTGAGGTCGAACGCCGGGGCCTCGCTGCGGATCCGCGGGATCGAGGTGAAGTTGTGGCGGGGCGGCGGGCACGAGGTGGCCCACTCGAGCGACCGGGAGAAGCCCCACGGGTCGTTCACCGTCACCTTGGGCGCCTTGCGGGCCGTGATGTACACGTTCAGGAAGAACGGGATCAGCGACACCGCGAGGATCATCGCTCCGACCGTCGACACCTGGTTCATCCAGGTGAAGCCGTCCTCGGGGAGGTAGCTGGCGTAGCGGCGCGGCATGCCGACGACGCCCAGCCAGTGCTGGATGAGGAAGGTGGTGTGGAAGCCGATGAACAGCAGCCAGAAGTGCCATTTGCCCAGCGTCTCGTTCAGCATCTTGCCGGTCCACTTCGGCCACCAGAAGTAGAAGCCCGAGAACATCGCGAAGACGACGGTTCCGAACACGACGTAGTGGAAGTGCGCCACCACGAAGTACGAGTCCGAGACGTGGAAGTCGAGCGGGGGCGACGCGAGGATCACGCCGGTGAGTCCACCGAAGGTGAAGGTGATCAGGAAGCCGATCGCCCAGATCATCGGGGTCTCGAAGGTCACCGATCCGCGCCACATGGTGCCGACCCAGTTGAAGATCTTCACGCCGGTCGGAACCGCGATGAGCATGGTCATCAGCGAGAAGAACGGCAGCAGGACCGATCCGGTGACGTACATGTGGTGCGCCCACACCGTCACGGAGAGGGCGGCGATCGCGATGGTCGCGTAGATCAGCGTCTTGTAGCCGAAGATCGGCTTGCGGCTGAAGACCGGGAAGACCTCGGACACGATGCCGAAGAACGGCAGCGCGATGATGTACACCTCGGGGTGGCCGAAGAACCAGAACAGGTGCTGCCAGAGCAGGACACCGCCGTTGGCCGCATCGTAGATGTGTGCGTCGAACACGCGGTCGGCGCCGAGGGCGAACATCGCGGCGGCGAGCACCGGGAACGCGAGCAGCACGAGGATCGACGTCACCAGGATGTTCCAGGTGAAGATCGGCATGCGGAACATCGTCATGCCGGGAGCGCGCATCGTGATGATCGTCGTGATGAAGTTCACCGCGCCGAGGATCGTGCCGAAGCCCGAGAGCGCGAGGCCGAAGACCCAGAGATTGCCGCCGAGCCCTGGTGAGAACGTCGTGCTCGACAGTGGCGCGTACGCGAACCAGCCGAAGGACGCCGCACCCTGCGGGGTGACGAATCCGGCGACCGCGATGAGCGAGCCGAAGCTGTAGAGCCAGTACGCGAAGGCGTTGAGGCGGGGGAACGCGACGTCGGGGGCGCCGATCTGCAGCGGCATCAGGACGTTGGCGAAGCCGGCGAAGAGCGGCGTCGCGAACATCAGCAGCATGATTGTGCCGTGCATCGTGAACAGCTGGTTGTACTGCTCGCGCGTCTCGACCACGTTCAGGCCGGGCTCGAACAGCTGGGCGCGGATGACGAGTGCCATCACGCCGGCGATGCAGAAGTAGATGAACGACGTGATCAGGTACATGTACCCGATGACCTTGTGGTCGGTCGACGTCATCCAGCGGACGAGGACGTTCGCCTTGCGCTGGACCGGCGGAGTGCCGGCGGTGCGCGTCGGGCGGGGTGCCGTGGCGGTGCTCATGCTCCCTTACTCCTCGTTCTCGCGGGCCGGCGCGCCGGTTCCGGGAAGGTTCGAATTGCGGTTGTACTCGGCTCCGAGCTGGCCGGTCTGGCCCGCGTCGCGCAGCGACTGGATGTAGTCGTCGTACTCGCCCTGCGAGACGACCTTGACGTTGAAGAGCATCGCGGAGTGGTACTCGCCGCAGAGCTCGGCGCACTTGCCGGCGTAGGTCCCCTCCTTGAGCGGCGTGACGTACATGTAGTTCGTCTTGCCGGGGATCATGTCCTTCTTGTAGAGGAAGTCGACGACCCAGAAGGAGTGGATCACGTCGCGCGCGTCGAGCTGGATCTTGATCTTCTGTCCGACGGGCAGGTAGAGCGTAGGGATCTCGGACTCGACGAGCGAGCCGGCGGCGTCCCCGCCCTCCTGGTACTGGCCCTGGATGCCGGCGGAGTAGACGTCCTCGTCGACGTAGTTGAAGTCCCACGCCCACTGCTTGCCGTACACCTGGATGGTCTCGTCCGGGTCGTCGTAGGGCTGCTCGATGGCGGCCTGGTCGCGCGCGGTGAAGGCGAAGAAGCCGATCACGAGGATCAGCGGCACGATCGTGTAGAAGATCTCGATCGGCATGTTGTAGCGCAGCTGGACCGGCAGGCCGGTCTGCCCCTTGCGACGGCGGTAGACGACCACCGCCCAGATGGTGAGACCCCACGTGACGACGCCGACGGCGAGCAGGACGATCCAGGAGGTGACCCAGAGTCCGATGACGCGGTCGACGTGGTTCGTCGTGCCGGGTTCGGTGGGGAGCCAGCCCTGGAGCTGCTCTTGCGTGCAGCCCGCGAGGACGAGGGCGAGGGCTCCTGCGACGGGGGCAGCGACCCATCTGCGGATTCGGCGATTGAAGCGCACCGGTGACCTTTCGGAAGACTGGGGACCAGTTCACACGAAACTGTATTAGACCGGCTCCAGCCTACCCTTCCGCTCCGGCGGCCCGGTGCACGACGACCCGCTCTTGACGTCCCGGTCGAGTGGTGCAGTCATGACGAACGGCGCCCGACGGGCCACCGGAGTGGACTGTCGGACGCCGTTCGGAGGCGCTGCGGCCCGGGGCCGCGCGGCGTCAGTGGAAGCTGTCGCCGCAGGCGCAGCTGCCGCCCGCGTTGGGGTTGTCGATGGTGAAGCCCTGCTTCTGGATGGTGTCCTCGAAGTCGATCGAGGCGCCGTCGAGGTAGGGGACGCTCATCTTGTCGACGACGAGGCCGACGCCCTCGAACTCCACCGCGGCGTCGCCGTCGAGGGTGCGCTCGTCGAAGTAGAGCTGGTAGATGAGGCCGGAGCAGCCGCCGGGCTGCACCGCGACGCGCAGGCGCAGGTCGTCGCGGCCCTCCTGCTCGAGCAGGCTCTTGACCTTGGCGGCGGCGGTCGGGGTCATCGAGACGCCGTGGGCCGCGCTGGGCGGGGTGGCGAGGGGGGTCGCCGTCTGGTCGGTCAGTGTGTCTGACATGTCACTCCTCAGGGGACGGGCGGAACGGTCGTCGTGCCTTCCGGGATTCTACGGCTGCAACCCGGGTGGTCACCCGGGTATTCCACGACCGGTGGTCAGTCGCGGTGAGCGGCGGCGCGGAGCAGGAACAGCGCCTCGGTCTGCGCGGCGCGCTTGAAGACGCCCAGGTGCAGCGACTCGTTGGGGCTGTGCGCGCGCGAGTCGGGGTCCTCGACACCGGTGACGAGGATCTGCGCCTCGGGGAACTCGCGCACGAGGTCGGCGATGAACGGGATGCTCCCGCCGATCCCGGTCTCGAGAGGCTCGCGTCCCCAGGCGTCCGCCATCGCGCCCTTCACCAGGTCCACGGCCCAGCCGGTCGCGTCGACCAGGAACGGACTGCCGGTGTCGACGTCCTCGATCGCGAGGTGGGCGCCGAACGGGGAGTTCGCCCGGAGGTGGCTCTCGATGGCGGCGAACGCCTCCTCCGCGTCCTGGCCGGGGGCGATGCGGGCGCTGATCTTCACGCGCACGGACGGGACGAGGGTGTTGGAGGCGTCGACGACGCTGGGCGCGTCGATCCCGGTGACCGTGACGGCCGGCTTCGACCACAGGCGCGAGAGGATCGCGCCGGTGCCGATCGGCGAGACCCCGTCGAGCAGCCCGGAGTCGCGGCGGAGGTCCTCCTCGGTCGTCTCGGGCACCGCTCCGTCGTGCTCGGTGAGGCCGGCGACGGCGACCGAGCCGTCCTCGTTCCAGAGCGTCGCGAGCAGGCGGACCGCCGCGAGCATCGCGTCCGGGACCGCTCCGCCGAGCATGCCCGAGTGCGAGGCGTGCGCGAGAGTGCTGACGGTGAGGGTGAAGGTGACGTTGCCGCGCAGGCCCACCGTCAGCGCGGGGGTGTCGACGTCCCAGTTGTCGCTGTCGGCGACGATGATCGCATCCGCGCGGAGGGCGTCGTGGTGCTCGCGGAGGAAGGTGGGGAACGAGCGCGACCCGAACTCCTCCTCCCCCTCGATGAAGAGGACGAGCCCGAGGTCGTGGTCCTCGCCCGCGACCTCGCGGAGTGCGCGCACCGCGGCGAGGTGGGACACGACTCCCGCCTTGTCGTCGGCGGCACCGCGCCCGTACAGGCGGTCGCCGCGCACGGTCGGCTCGAACGGAGGCGTCTCCCACGCCGACTCGGCGCCCTGCGGCTGCACGTCGTGGTGGGCGTAGAGGAGGACGGTCGGCGCTCCGTTGCGGGCGGCGCGGGTGGCCAGGACGGCAGGCTGGCCGAGCACGTCGGTGCCGTCGATCGTGGCGCTGTGGATCGCGACGTCGTCGAAGACGCCCGTCTCGCGCGCGAGCTCGGCGATGGCCTCGGCGCTGGCGGCCACGCGGGTGGCGTCGAAGCCGTCCCACGAGACGGACGGGATCCGCACGAGCTGCCCGAGCTGGGCGAGCGAGCGCGGCAGATCGTCGCGGACGGCGGCGAGGACGGCCTCCTCGTCGGAGGAGAGTGCGGGCGGAGTCGGAGCGTCGTGAGCCATGGAGGTAATCTTAAGAGACCCCCGATTCCAAGGACGTTCCCCGTGGCCAAGCACCCGATCGCAACCGACACGCCCGACGACGCCGGCTCGCCCGGCTCCGGGAAGGGCCGGCCGACGCCGACCCGGCGCGAGCAGGAGCTGGCCCGCAAGCGTCCGCTGGTCGTCACCGACCGCAAGCAGGCCGCCCGCGACGCCCGCGAGAAGGCCGCCGTGTCACGCGAGCAGGCCCGCATCGGCCTGGCCGCCGGTGACCAGCGCTACCTGCCGCTGCGCGACAAGGGTCCTCAGCGCAAGTTCGTGCGCGACTGGGTCGACGCACGCTTCAGCCTCGGCGAGTTCCTCATCCCGGTGATGGTCGTCGTCCTGCTGCTGAGCTTCTTCCCGCAGCCGGAGCTGCAGTACGCGACGCTCGTCATCCTCTGGGTGTTCTTCCTCCTCGCGGTGATCGACTGCATCCTCCTCGGCATGCGGATGCGCCGGAAGCTCGCCGAGCGCTACGGCGCCGACAAGGTCGAGAAGGGCATCCGCTGGTACGCCGCGATGCGCGCCCTCCAGCTGCGCGTCATGCGACTGCCGAAGCCCCAGGTCAAGCGCCGCGCCTTCCCCGAGTAGTCGGACGGCGGACCACGAAGGGCCCCTGCGGTCGCGCCTCGCGCGGCTCCGGGGGCCCTTCGTGGTGCACGGCGGGTCAGGAGGCGCGGGCCAGTCCCCGGTTGATGTCCCGAGCCCACAGGGGCCCGCGGTAGATGAAGGCGGTGTAGCCCTGGACGAGGGTGGCGCCCGCGTCGAGGCGCTCGCGCACGTCCTCGGCCGTCTCGACTCCTCCGACGGAGATCACGCAGAAGGCCGCGGGGACGACGCCGCGGATCACGCGGAGCACCTCGAGCGAGCGCGCGGCCAGCGGGGCACCGGAGAGGCCGCCGGCGCCGGCCGCCTCGACCACGGCGCGGTCGGTCGAGAGGCCCTCCCGGGAGAGTGTGGTGTTGGTCGCGATGATCCCGTCCAGACCCAGGCGGACGGCGAGCTCGGCGACCCGGCCGACCTCGTCGTCGGAGAGGTCCGGGGCGATCTTGACCAGCAGGGGCGTCGTGTCGGCGGCGTCCTTGACGGCCGCGAGGAGCGGCTCGAGGCGGTCGATCTCCTGCAGGCCGCGGAGCCCGGGGGTGTTCGGCGAGCTGACGTTCACGACGAGGTAGTCGGCGAGCGGCGCGAGCAGGCGCGTGCTGATCAGGTAGTCCTCGATCGCGTCGTCCACCTCGACCACCCGGCTCTTGCCGATGTTCACGCCGATCACGGGGCGGCGGCGCGCGCTGCGCAGCCGGATCAGCCGTTGCGCCGCGGCCTCGGCGCCGTGATTGTTGAAGCCCATCCTGTTGACGACGGCGCGGTCCGCGATCAGCCGGAAGAGGCGCGGCCGGTCGTTGCCCGGCTGCGCCCGAGCGGTCAGGGTCCCGACCTCGACGTGTCCGAAGCCGAGCGCGCCGAAGCCCAGGACCGCGGTGGCGTCCTTGTCGAAGCCGGCCGCGACGCCGAACGGGGTCTCGAAGCGGAGGCCGAGCGTCTCGACCGCGGGCGTTCCGCGCGGGACGGTGGTCCGGCGCAGGACCGGAGCGAGGGCTCCGAGGGCCCGGATCACCGGGAAGCTCAGGTGGTGCGCCCGCTCCGGGTCGAGGCGGCGCAGGACGGTGCGGAACAGGAGCGGGTACACCCGGGCCTCAGATCTCGTCGGCGCTGTGGGGCACGGAGGTGCGCTCGGCGCGGAGCAGGGTGATCGCAGACTCGAAGTCGTCCAGCGAGTCGAACGCCTGGTAGACGCTCGCGAAGCGGAGGTAGGCGACCTCGTCGAGCTCGCGCAGCGGCGGCAGGATGGCGAGGCCGATGTCGTTCGCGTCGATCTGCGACGCGCCCGTGGAGCGGATGCTCTCCTCCACCCGCTGCGCGAGGACGGCGAGATCGGTGTCGGTGACGGGCCGGCCCTGGCAGGCCTTCCGGACGCCGCTGACGATCTTCTCGCGGCTGAACGGCTCCACGACTCCGCTGCGCTTGATCACGACGAGGCTCGCGGTCTCGGTCGTCGAGAAGCGCCGGCCGCACGACGGGCACTGCCGGCGGCGGCGGATCGAGAGGCCGTCGTCGCTCGTGCGCGAGTCGATCACTCGGGAGTCGGGGTGCCGGCAGAAGGGGCAGAACATCGAGGGCCTCTCGGTCTCAGGCGAAGCGGGCGTCGACGGCGTCGCCGTGGGCGGGCAGCGCCTCGGCGTCGCTGAGAGCGCGGATGTGCGGGGCGACGCGCTCGAGCGCACCGCGGTCGTACGAGATCAGCTGCTGCGGCCGGAGGAAGGTGTAGGCGCCGAGCCCGGAGGAGAAGCGCGCCTGCCCGAGGGTCGGGAGCACGTGGTTGGAGCCGGCGAGGTAGTCGCCCAGGCTCACCGGGGTGGTCGGACCGAGGAAGATCGCGCCGGCGTCGTGGATCCGCTCGGCCGTCGCGACGGGGTCGGCCGTGTGCAGCTCGAGGTGCTCGGGGCCGTAGGCGTCGCTGAACGCGCAGGCGAGCTCGAGGTCGTCGACGATCACGAGCGCGGACTGCGGGCCGTCGAGTGCGATGGCCACGCGCTCCGCGTGGTGGGTGGCAGCGGCCTGGGCGGCGACCTCGCGCTCGACGGCGGCGGCGAGCTCGGCGCTGTCGGTGACCAGGACCGCGGAGGCGGCCTCGTCGTGCTCGGCCTGGCTGACCAGGTCGGCGGCGACAAGGCGCGGGTCGGCGGAGTCGTCGGCGATCACGAGGATCTCGGTCGGGCCCGCCTCGGAGTCGATGCCGACCTGGCCGAGCACCTGGCGCTTCGCGGTGGTGACCCAGACGTTGCCCGGCCCGGTGATGATGCTGACGGGATCCAGCCCGATCGAGTCGACGCCGTAGGCCAGTGCGGCGACGGCTCCGGCGCCCCCGACCGCGTAGACCTCGTCGATGCCGAGCAGAGCGGCCGCCGCGAGGATCGTGGGGTGGACGGAGCCGCCGAACGCCTTCTGCGGCGGCGAGACCAGGGCGATGGAGGCGACTCCGGCGGCCTGCGCGGGCACGGCGTTCATGACGACGCTCGACGGGTAGACCGCCTTGCCGCCGGGGACGTACAGCCCGGCGCGGGCGACGGGCTGCCAGCGCTGGGTGACCGTGGCGCCGTCGTCGAGCTCGGTGGTGCGGGGCGGGGGGATCTGTGCGGCGCTGGCGCGGCGGACGCGCGCGATCGCCTCCTCGAGTGCGCTGCGGATGGCCGGGTCGAGGCGGTCGAGCGCCTCGGCGATCTGCTCGGCGGGCACGCGGAGGTGCGGGGGGCGCACGCCGTCCAGCCGCTCCGCCTGGTCGAGGAGCGCCTCCGCGCCGCGTTCTCGGACGTCGGCGATCAGCTCGGCGACGACGGGCCCGACGGAGGCGGACGTGCCCGGATTGCGGGGCACGAGGGCGAGGAGCTCGGCGGAGGAGGGACGACGGCCGCGGAGGTCGAGAGTCTGGATCATGGCCGCCCCAGTCTACGTGCCGCCCTCCCCCGCTCCCT
>NZ_PSVB01000027.1:12554-40882 GCF_002932165.1 Rathayibacter sp. AY1F8 | reverse complement strand
TCCCGCCTCCCCTGCCGGGTGGGCGGGGAGGCGGGAGGTGCCACCGGGCCGGAGAGCTCCGGGCAGCCTTGAAGGCTATACCCGGGCTATGTGCTCCGTCCAGCGGCCGCCGCGATCCGGCGGTTCCCCCCGCCTCCGCCGTCAGCGGACGCGGACCGAGAGGCAGGTGACGCAGCCCTCGAGCTTCTCGAACTCCGAGACGTCCACGGTGAGGACGCGGTAGCCCAGGCTCCGCAGCAGCTCGGCGCTCCGGGGAGCGGAGGCGGCCATCAGGAGGGTGTCGTCGTCGAGGACGACCACGTGGGCGCCCGCCTCCTCGGGCATCGGCAGGAAGGAGGGGAACAGGCGCGGCTCGTCGACGACCGGCTCCCAGCCGATGACCGTGCCGTCGGGCAGCGCGGTCACGGCGCTCTTGAGGTGCAGCACCTTGGTCAGCGGGACCGCGACGACGTCGTACCCGCGGGGGCGGAGGATCGCGCGCAGCTGGGCTACCCCCGCCGCGTCGGTCCGGCCTCCGCGGCCGACGTAGACCGTCGATCCCACCTTGAGGACGTCGCCGCCGTCGAGCGTGCCCGGCTCCTCGATGCGGTCGACCGTCAGGCCGAGGGCGCGGACGGCCTCCTCGGCGCCTGCCGTCTCTCCGCGGCGGGACTCCGCTCCGGACCGGGCGATCACGGCGTGGTCGCCGAAGACGACGACCGCGTCCTCGAGGAAGACGGAGTCGGCGAGTCCGGGCGCCGGTGCGGCCTCGACCGTCTCCCAGCCGGCCCGCTCGAGCAGGTCGACGTACGCCTCCCACTGCTGCTGGGCGCGCTGCTGGTCGACGGGGACGCGCTCGAGGTGGGTGAGCTCGCCCGCCGAGAGGTCGGCGGCCGGGGCCCGGACGATCGCGATGCGGCGGTCGGTGACGACGGCGGCCGGCGCGCCCGTGGTGCGGAGGCGGTTCCAGAGCGCGCGGCCGACGCTCGCCGCCGAGACGGTGAACGCGAGCAGGAAGACGAGGTTGAGTCCGGCGAAGGTCTGGAAGATGGAGGCCCAGACGGCGCCCGTGACGGCCTCGCCGGTGGCGCTGGCTTGGACGAGCGTGCCGAACACGGCTCCGACCACACCCGCGACGAGTCCCGCGAGGGCGGCGCTCCAGGTGCGTCCGAGCATCCCCGCGACGGCGAGGACGAGGACGACCACGAAGCCGAGCACGCTCGAGAGCAGGAAGTAGGCGTTGACCTGCGGGATGGAGCCGGGCTGCAGCTGGTTGCCGATGAAGAAGGCCAGCAGGTTGGCGAGGTGCGCCACGAGCGCGGTCGCCGCGGCGGCGAGCAGCGCGACGAGGATCCGGCGGCCCGTCCCGGGCGCGCGGTCCCGGTTCGGGGCGATCGTGGTCGCGGCGGTCGGGGTGTCGGGAGTGGACGCGGGCGTCGAGTCGGAAGGCACCCGGTGACCCTACGCGCCCCCGCCCGCGCCTCGCCTGTCGATCCCCTAGCAGCCCCCTAAGAGCCGCCCACCGCACCGCAGAGCGGTTTCAGCGGGCCTTGCGTGCCCGGCGATGCCCGCGACCCGCGACGCCCCCACTCCCTGGAACGCCTCACGTCGCGAAGCCGACCGCACCCCGCCGCGCGAGCAGCGGCCGGGAAGACGCCCGCCGCAAGGCAGAGCCGACTCAGCGGGGATCGCGTGCCAAGCGATTCCCGCGACCGGCGACGCACCCCGCTCCACGGAACGCTCCGTGTCGCGAAGCCGACCGCGCCCCGCAGGATGCGGCCGGGAAGACGAGCACCGCAAGGCAGAGCCGGTTCAGCGGGAATCGCGTGCCAAGCGATTCCCGCGACCGGCGACGCACCCCGCTCTACGGAACGCACCCCGTCGCGAAGCCGACCGCGCCCCGCCGCGCAGGGAGCGGCGGGGAGATCGAACACCACTTCTTCCACCGAGTGACGGGCGCGGAGCGCCCGTCACTCAGTGGAAGAAGTGCCGCTCCCCCGTCGTGTACATCGTGACGCCGGCGCGGGCGGCCGCGTCGATGACCTCGGCGTCGCGGACGGAGCCGCCGGGCTGGACGACGGCCTTCACGCCGGCGGCGAGGAGCACCTCGAGGCCGTCGGCGAAGGGGAAGAACGCGTCGGAGGCGGCGACGGTGCCGGGGGCGCGGTCGCCGGCGCGGGTGACGGCGAGGTGGCAGGAGTCGACGCGGTTGACCTGACCCATGCCGACGCCGACGGAGGCGCCGCCCTTGGCGAGGAGGATCGCGTTCGACTTGACGGCGCGGCAGGCCTTCCACGCGAACTCGAGGTCGAGCATCGTGTCGGCGTCGGCGGGCTCGCCGGCGACGAGCTGCCAGCCGGAGCTGACCTCGCCGGGGCCGCCGATGAAGCGGTCCGGCTCCTGCAGCAGCAGGCCGCCGGAGATCTGCTTGAACTCGCGCTCGACGGGGGCGTAGAAGTCGGGGAGCTGCAGCAGGCGCAGGTTCTTCTTGGTCTTCAGCACCTCGAGCGCCTCGGGCTCGAAGCCGGGGGCGACGAGCACTTCGGTGAAGATCTCCTTCACCGTCTCGGCCATGGCGAGGGTGACGGGCCGGTTCGCGGCGATGACGCCGCCGAAGGCCGACACCGGGTCGCACTCGTGGGCGCGGCGGTGGGCGGAGGCGATGAGGTCGATCGCCTTCGAGCTCGCGATCGCGATGCCGCAGGGGTTCGCGTGCTTGATGATCGCGACGGCGGGGAGCACGAAGTCGTAGGCCGCGCGGACGGCCGCGTCGGCGTCGACGTAGTTGTTGTAGGACATCTCCTTGCCGTGCAGCTGCGTCGCCTGCGCGATGCCGGTGCCGTCGGGAGAGACGTAGAGGGCCGCCTTCTGGTGCGAGTTCTCGCCGTAGCGGAGGACCTGCTGCAGGGTCCCGCGGATCTCGACCGAGCCCTCGACGCCCTCGGCCGCCTCCTGCCCGGCGAACCAGGCGGCGACGGCGGAGTCGTAGGAGGCGGTGTGCGCGAAGGCGCGGGCCGCCAGGGTGCGGCGCGCGGCGAGCGTCGTGCCGCCGTCGGCGAGGGCGGTCGCGATCCCGGAGTAGTCGGCCGGATCGACGACGATCGCGACGTTCGCGTGGTTCTTCGCGGAGGCGCGGACGAGGGCCGGGCCCCCGATGTCGATGTTCTCGACCACGGTCGCCGCGTCGGCGCCGCCGGCGACGGTCTCGCGGAACGGGTACAGGTTCACCACGACCAGCTCGAACGCGGCGATGTCGAGCTGCTCCAGCTGCTCGCGGTGCGAGGCGAGCCTCAGGTCGGCGAGGATGCCCGCGTGCACGGCCGGGTGCAGCGTCTTCACGCGGCCGTCGAGCGACTCCGGGAACCCGGTGACGGCCGAGACGTCGGTGACCTCGTGGCCGGCGCCGCGGAGGGTCGCTGCGGTCGAGCCGGTGGAGACGAGCTCGACGCCGGCCGCGGCGAGCGCCGCTCCGAGCTCGAGCAGGCCGGTCTTGTCGCTGACCGAGATCAGCGCCCGGCGGACGGGGACCCGGTCGCGGTCGTCGTAGATGCTGGGGTCGTGGGCGGTGATGCTCATGCGCGGGCGAGCTCCTCGAGGTCGACGGTTCCGTGGGCGATGTCGAGCACCGTCTGCACCAGCAGGCGACGCTCGATGGTCTTGATGCGCTCGTGCAGCGCGTCCTCGCTCTCGCCGGGGAGCACGGCGAGGCTCTCCTGGGCGATGACGGGTCCCGTGTCGACGCCGGTGTCGATCACGTGCACGGTGACGCCGGTCTCGGTCGCGCCGGCGGCGAGGGCGTCACGGACGGCGTGGGCGCCGGGGAAGAGGGGCAGCAGGGCGGGATGCGTGTTGATCATCCGCGGGCTGAGCGCGTCCACCACCACGGGCGGCAGGATGCGCATGAAGCCCGCGCAGACGACGAGGTCGGGCTCCCACTCCCGGATGCGCCCGAGCAGGGCGGCGCCCCACTCGTCGCGGGAGGAGAAGTCGCGCGGCGCGACCGTGAAGGCGGGGACTCCGCGCTCCTCGGCGTGGCGGAAGCCCTCGGCGTCGGTGTCGCTGCCGACCGCGACGATGCGGGCGGGGAAGCCCTCGTCGCCGGTGGCGTCCAGCAGGGCGCGGAGGTTCGATCCGCCGCCGGAGAGGAGCACGACCAACTTCAGCACTGCGCAAGTCTAGGGGGACGCCTCCGCCGGCGTCAGCCGCGTCGGCTGCGGCCCGCGGCGAGGCCCAGGCCCGCGGCCAGCGCGAGCTCGAGGGCGGCGACCGCCCCGACGACGAGCGGGTCCGGGCCCACCTGGGCGAGCCGCCCGGGCCCGGCGGCGCCCGCCGAGAACCAGGCGAGGAGCCCGAGCAGCAGGCCGCCGACCACGCCGATCCCGCCGGCCGCGGCGGCACCCCAGCGCAGCAGCGAGCGTCCGTCGAGCGCCTCGATCACGCCGCGCCGCAGCCGCCATCCCGCGGCGAACCCGGCGAGCAGCGGAACGAGCAGTCCGAGGAATCCGAAGGCCGAGTCCCCTGCGGGCAGTGCGGCGAGGACCGGGATCGACGGAATCGGTCCGAGCAGCGTTCCGGCCGCGCTCACGGAGGAGCCGGTGCCGAGGGCGAAGCCCGGGCCGATCAGCCAGCTCGCCGCCCAGATCACCAGGTTCGGGAGGAACGCGAGCTGCCCGAGAGTGAGGGCCAGGCCGCCGAGCGCCTCGGCGCCGAGGCTCTCGTAGAGCGCGACGACCGAGGTGTAGTGCACGACCAGCAGCACGGCGACGAGCACCGCCGCGACTCCGACCACGCCGGCCGCGGCGAGCGCTCCCCCGCGCAGCGACGCGAGGACGAGCCCAGGCCCCGGCGCGGGGACGCGGTCGAGCGCGGAGGCGGCCAGCTCGCCGAGGGGGTCGGCCTCGTCGCTGCGGGCGGAGTGGAGCGCTGCTCCGACGAGCACCCCCAGCGCGAAGACGAGCGGCGGCAGCAGCGTCCCCTGCAGGGGATCGACGGTGGCGGCCGGGTCCGCGGATCCGAGCGAGACCAGGAGCGCGATCGCCAGGTAGGTCGCGATCGCGACGAGGACGCCGATGGCCCGGAACGGCGACTCCTGGGCGCGGCGGCCGGTACGCGCGCCGAGCAGCACGGTGAGGAGTGCGAAGGCCAGCGGAGCGATCGTCACCGGGAAGGCGTCCGCGCCTCCGGGCAGCGCGACGGCGAGGGCGGAGTCGGGGGCCAGCGCCGCCTGCAGGTCGGCCCCGTGGCCGAGCAGCCAGGCGTCGGCGGCGACCCGCCAGAACACGCCGAAGTCGACCGTCGTGTCGTACTGCACGGCCCAGAGGACGGTCAGCGGGACGAGCGGGATCGCGATCCCGATCAGCGCCGACAGCGCGGCGTCGAAGGCGGCGAGGAGGGCGACGGTGATCCGGTTCATGGGCCTGACGAGCCTAGCGGCGGCGCGCTCGGAGGCGGGTCAGGGGCGCGCCGCCCGGCCCTCTAGTGTCGGAGCCATGACGGGGACCTCGGACGCACGGACGGAGCGCGGCCTGGACCGCCTCGTGAACTTCTCCGACGCCGTCGTCGCCATCGCCATCACGTTCCTCGTCCTCCCCCTCGTCGACGTGGTCGAGGAGGGCCGCGCGGCCGATCTGGGGTCCCTCCTCACAGGTCACTACGGCACCCTCTCCGCCTTCTTCATCACGTTCGCCGTGATCGGACGGCTCTGGGCGGTCCACCACTCCGTCTTCGAGGGCGTGGCCCGGTACTCGCCCGCGCTCGTCGTCGCGAACTTCGTCTGGCTGGCCGCGGTCGTCCTGCTCCCCTTCGCGGCGAACCTGATCTCGAACGTGCTCGACACCGACGGCAGCGTCATCGCGCTCTACATCGGCACGATGATCGCGGCGAGCGCGGCGACCCTCGCGATGCAGCTCATCGTGCGCCGCGATCCGGATCTCCTGGCCCCGGGGGCGGAGCCGCGGCGCTCCCTCTCGAGGTCGCTGATCGTGATCGGCGTCCTCCTCGCGGCCCTCGTGCTCGCCGTCGCGGTGCCGGCCGTCAACATGTTCGCGCTCCTGCTGCTCCTGCTCTCGGGTCCAATCGAGCGCCTGGTGCACCGCGGTCGCCCCGGGGGACGAGCGGCCCACCGCCGGACGGAGCGCGGGCTCGACCGGCTCGTCAACTTCTCGGACGCGACCGCCGCCATCGCCATCACCGTCCTCGTCCTGCCGCTGGTGCAGCTGGCTCCCGAGGTCGCCCGGGAGGGCGGCGGAGTCCCGGCGCTGCTCGCGGAGCACCTGGACTCGGTCCTCGCCTTCGCGCTCTCCTTCGCGGTCATCGCCGTCTTCTGGATCCCCCACCACCGCGTCTTCGAGATCGCCGGGGACTACGACGGCGCCCTGGTGTGGCTGGACCTGCTGTGGCTGGCCGCGCTGGCGTTCTTCCCGTTCTCGACGAGCGCGCTGGCGCTGTTCCCGGACTCCCGGGCGACGATCGGGCTCTACATCGGCACGATGGCCGCGATGAGCGGGGCGCTGGTCCTGATCGAGCTGCGCCTCTCCCTGCACCCGGAGCTCAGGCGGCCCGGCGCAGGGCCCCTGCCGCTCGCGCCCGCCCTGCTGCCCTTCGCGCTGCTCCTCGTCGCACTGGCGCTGGCGCTGCTGGTCCCGTCGGTCGGGCTCTGGTGGCTGCTCCTGCTCCTGCTGCAGCGGCCCGTCCGGGCACTGCTCGCGCGGCGCTGATCCTCAGGCGCCGGGCGTCCAGCCCAGCTGCGGGGCGATGCGCTCGGCGACGGCGCGCAGGATGCGCCGGTGCGGCTCCACCCCGCCGACCGCCGGGAGCGTCACCGTGAGCGCGTCCGCCTCCGCGAGCGCCGGATCCGCGGCGAGCGATGCGACGATCCGCTCCGGGCTCCCGACGTGGAGGGGGCTGAAGCGCATCGGGGCGGCGATGATCGACCGGTCGGCCGTGCGGGGGCGGCCCTCGTCGTCCATCCGCGCGAGGTAGCCCTCGATGAAGGGGCGGTGCGCCTCCTCGTCGGCGGCGTCGAGCAGCGGCAGCACGATCCGGCCCGCCGTCACCCTCGACGTGCGCCCCGGGTGCGCTGCGGCGAAGGCCTCGCGGTAGGCGCGGATCTGCACCGCCTGCTGCTCGGCGAACGGCAGGCCCGTCTCCTCCGTGTTGAGCGTGGACACCTGCAGGTGCATGCCCTGCTCGCCTGCCCGGACCGCGGAGGACACCGTTCCCGCCCCGTACCAGAGCCGGTCGGCGAGGCCGGGCGCGTGCGGCTGCTGAACCAGCGGAGCGCCGACCGGGACCGACATCAGGGCCGACTCCGCGACGCCGAGCACGGCGCCCGAGAGCGCCTCGCGGAGTCGCGCGATGCGCTCCTGCGCCTCCTCGCGGAAGTCGCGCTCGGCCTGCCCGAACACCCCGTCGAAGACGGAGGAGAGATGCGCGAAGCCGCTGCTGACGCCGAGGTCGAGGCGTCCGCCCGAGAGCAGGTCCACGGTCGCGGCGTCCTCGGCGAGGCGCACGGGCGACTCGTAGCGGGCGCCGATGACCGCGGTCCCGAGGCGGAGGCGGCGGGTCCGCTGGGAGGCGGCCGCGAAGAAGGTCATCGGAGACGCGAGGTAGCGCTCGAAGTGCCGCACGCGGACCCAGCCGGTGCCGTAGCCGAGATCCTCGGCGAGCTCGAGCAGGGCCAGCCCGTCCTCGAGGCTCCGCGCGGCGTCGCCGGGCTGCTCGGGGCCCTCCGGGTACGGCACGAAGGTCAGCAGGTCGAGTCCGAGGCGGCGGGTCACGCTGCGACGCTACTCCGGCCGGACCCGCCCCGACGACGGAACGGACGGCGCCGCCCGCCGGAGCAGGGGCACCGTCCGTTCCGACGGTGGTGCGGGGAGGACGGGCGCTAGAGCGCCGCGTAGACCTCGCGGAGCAGGGCGGCCGTCTCGGAGGGCGTCTTGCCGACCTTCACGCCCGCAGCCTCGAGGGCCTCCTTCTTGGCCTGCGCGGTGCCGGCCGAGCCGGAGACGATGGCGCCGGCGTGGCCCATCGTCTTGCCCTCGGGGGCGGTGAAGCCCGCGACGTAGCCGACGACGGGCTTCGTGACGTTCGCCTTGATGAAGTCCGCGGCGCGCTCCTCGGCGTCGCCGCCGATCTCGCCGATCATCACGATCGCCTTCGTCTCGGGGTCGGCCTCGAACGCGGCGAGCGCGTCGATGTGCGTCGTGCCGATGATCGGGTCGCCGCCGATGCCGATCGCGGTCGAGAAGCCCAGGTCGCGCAGCTCGTACATCATCTGGTAGGTCAGGGTGCCCGACTTCGAGACGAGGCCGATCGGGCCCTTGCCGGTGATCGTCGCGGGGGTGATGCCCACGAGCGACTCGCCCGGCGTGATGATGCCGGGGCAGTTGGGGCCGATGATCCGCGTCTTGTTCCCCTTCTCCTGCGCGTACGCCCAGAACTCCGCGGAGTCCTGCACCGGGATGCCCTCGGTGATGACGACGAGGAGGCCGATCTCGGCGTCGATCGCCTCGATGACGGCGTCCTTCGAGAAGGCGGGCGGCACGAACGCGATGGAGACGTCGGCGCCGGTGGCCTCCATCGCCTCCTTCACGGTGCCGAAGACGGGGAGCTCGACGTCGCCGTGGGTGACGGTCGTGCCGGCCTTGCGGGCGTTGACGCCGCCGACCACGTTCGTGCCGGCCTTGAGCATCAGCGCGGTGTGCTTGGTGCCCTCGCCGCCGGTGATGCCCTGGACGATGACCTTGGAGTCCTTGGTGAGGAAGATCGACATGCTTGTTCTCTGATTCCTTGAGTCGTCGGGTCCGTTACGCGGCGGCGAGTTCGGCGGCCTTGTCGGCGCCCTCGTCCATGGTCGCGGCGAGCGTGATGAGCGGGTTGGCGGCGGCCTGGAGGATCGCGCGGCCCTCCTCGACCTTGTTGCCGTCGAGGCGGACGACGAGCGGCTTCGTGGCCGAGTCGCCGAGGATCTCGAGCGCCTGGAGGATGCCGTTGGCGACCGCGTCGCACGCGGTGATGCCTCCGAAGACGTTGACGAAGACGCTCTTGACCTGCTCGTCGCCGAGGATCACGTCGAGGCCGTTCGCCATCACCTGGGCGGAGGCTCCGCCGCCGATGTCGAGGAAGTTGGCCGGCTTCACGCCGTTGTGCCTCTCTCCGGCGTAGGCGACGACGTCGAGGGTCGACATGACCAGGCCCGCGCCGTTGCCGATGATGCCGACCTCGCCGTCGAGCTTCACGTAGTTGAGGTCGTTCTCCTTGGCCTTCGCCTCGAGCGGGTCGGCGGCGTCCTTGTCCTCGAGCGCGGCGTGGTCCGCGTGGCGGAAGCCGGCGTTCTCGTCGAGCGAGACCTTGCCGTCGAGCGCGACGATGTCGCCCTCCTCGGTGAGCACGAGCGGGTTCACCTCGACGAGCGTGGCGTCCTCGCCGGTGTAGACGTCGTACAGCTTCACCAGGACGGGCGCGACCTTGGCGATCAGCTCCTCCGGGAATTTCGCCGCGCGGGCGATCTCCTCGGCCTTGGCCTGATCGATGCCCTGGCCGGGGATGACCTCGACGCGCGCGAGGGCGTCGGGGCGCTCGACGGCGAGCTGCTCGATCTCCATGCCGCCCTCGTAGGAGGTGAGCGAGAGGTAGGAGCGGTTGGCCCGGTCCAGCAGCACCGAGAAGTAGAACTCGCGGTCGATGCGCGCACCGCCGGCGACCATGACGCGCTTGACGACGTGGCCCTTGATGTCGAGGCCGAGGATCGACTGCGCCGCGGCGAACGCGTCCTCGGGGGTCTTCGCGACCTTCACGCCGCCCGCCTTGCCGCGGCCGCCGATCTTGACCTGCGCCTTGACGACGGTGACGCCGCCCAGCTTCTCCGCCGCGGCGCGCACCTCCTCCGGCGTGTCGGCGACGATGCCCGGGAGCACGGGGACGCCGTACTTCTCGAACAGATCACGGGCCTGGTATTCGAAGAGATCCACGCTGCATTCCCATTCCGCGCCGAGCGCGCTTGCGTTTCGAGTTCGAGGTGGCCCGGACGACGCCGGAGTCTCGGCACTGTCCCTGGGCCGCGCCGAGTCTACTCCGCACCCGCCGCGGGCTTCCCGTGCGGTCGCTCCGCGCCCGCCGGACGCCCGCCGGGGGTCACCGGCCCCTCCTCCGCCCGCCGCTCCCGCGTAGCGTGGAGCCATGTCGTCGGCCACCCGCACCCCGGACGTCTTCCGCGAGGGCGTGTTCCTGCTGGCGGGGGCGCGCGCGATCCTCCTCCAGATCGCGCACCCGGCGGTCGGGCAGGGCGTCGCCGACCACTCCGACTTCGTGCACCGGGCCGTGAACCGCCTGCACGGGACGCTCTCCTACCTCTACGTCCTGCACTACGGCACTCCCGAGGACGTCCGCGCCGTCCGCCGCCGCGTGAACAGGGCGCACGTGCCCGTGCGCGGCCCCGGCTACACGGCCTTCGACCCGGAGCTGCAGCGCTGGGTCGCGGCGACGCTCACCCAGTCGATGCTGCAGCTCTACGAGGGCGCCTTCGGTGCGCTGAGCAAGGAGGAGGCGGACGACATCGTGCGCCGCTCCGTCGTCGTCGGCGCGGCCCTGCAGATGCCCGCGGACCTCTGGCCCGACTCCCGCACCGCGTTCGACGCCTACTGGGAGCGGGAGCTGGAGCGCCTCGAGGTCACGCTCGCGGCCCGCCGGGTCGCCCACGACCTGCTGGGCCCGAGCATCGCCGCCTGGTACCTGCGCCCGCTCGGCCCCTACCTCCGCCTGATCACCGCCGGTCTGCTCCCGGCGGCGCTCCGCGAGCCCTTCGGCTTCCACTGGACCGCACGGCAGGAGGCGCGGTTCGAGCGGGCGCTCTCGCGCACCTTCGCCGTCTACCGCCTGCTTCCCGCGATCGTGAGGACGGCGCCCAGCCGCTACTACCTCGCCCGGGTCCGACGCGACGCTCAGAAGCCGGCCACGACCTCCCAGCCCGCGTAGGCGGCTAGCTCCAGCCCGAGCGCCTGCGCGGCCGCGCGCGCCTCGTCGATCCCGCGCTCGTCGCGCACGTCGACGGTGACCGGCACGCTGTCGCCGAACCCCGCGATCTCGACCCGCGCGCTCGTCGGACCGCTGTAGAGCGGAACGTGCGCGTCCGCGGTCCGCGCGCTGACCACTCGCGAGCCGGTCGCCTCCGCGATCACCGCGAGGGCGAACGGAGCCGTCACCACCGCGTCCGTGTAGAGCGTCGCCTCGCCGCGCATCGCGCCTCCCGTCGTCCGACCCGCGGGACCGGGCCGCAGCAGTCCGACTGTAGGCAGCCGCCCGCGCCTCCCGCACCCCCTTCCGCTCGGCGCCGGGATGCGCACTGCCCGCCCGTCCGTGCTGAACATCCGGTGCGGATCGCTCGACGCGGCCGCCCGGCGGATCTACGGTGAAGCACCCGGCATCCGCCGCGGCGGTCAACGACGACTGGAGCCTTGATGAGCATCACCGAACCCCGCACGGCCGAGGCCCCCGCCGCTCCCCCGCCCGCCGCCGGCTTCGGCACTCTCTCCGTCGCGGCCATCCTGGCGGAGGCGGCGCGGCGCACCCCTGACACGATCGCCATCCGCGTCGGCGAGCAGGCCGTCGACTACGCGACCCTCTGGCGGCAGACCCGTGCCTACGCCGGAGCCCTGCGCGCCCAGGGGATCGGACCGGGCGACCGCGTGGCCCTGCTCGTCCCGAACGTCCCCGACTTCCCCCGCGGCTACTTCGCCGTCCTCGCGCTCGGCGCCGTGGTGGTCCCGGTGCACGCCCTGCTCAAGCACGACGAGATCGCCTACGTCCTGCGCGACTCCGGAGCCGTCGCGCTCGTGTGCGCCGCTCCGCTGCTCGCCGAGGGGGCCGCCGGAGCGGACCTCGCCGGCGTCCCCGTGCTGAGCGTGATGGTGCCCGACGGCACCGCCTCGCCCCTCCCGCGCCTGGAGGACCTCGCCGCGGAGGCGACCCCGATCGACCGCTACGTGCCCCGCTCCCCCTCCGACACGGCGACGATCCTCTACACCAGCGGCACCACCGGCCGCCCGAAGGGGGCGGAGGGGACGCACTTCGCGATCGTCTCGCAGTCGGACGTGCTGCTGATGAACACGTTCGACCTGCACCGCGGCGACGTGGTGCTCGGGGCGCTGCCGCTCTTCCACACCTTCGGGCAGGTCTGCGCGATGAACACGGCCTTCCGCACCGCCGCGACGGTCGTCCTGGTGCCGAAGTTCGACGGCGACGCCGCGCTCGAGGCGATGATCGCCCACGGCTGCACGGTCTTCGAGGGCGTGCCCACGATGTACGTCGCCCTGCTCGACGCCGCGACCCGGCGCGAGGACCGGCCGCCGCTGCGCTACGCGGTCTCGGGAGGCGCCGCCCTGCCCGTCGCCGTGATCGAGCGCTTCCGCGAGGTGTTCGGCGTCGAGATCTACGAGGGCTACGGGCTCACCGAGACCTCCCCGGTCGCCACCTTCAACCACGTCGGAGTCCCGCCGCGGCCGGGCACGGTCGGCACGCCGATCTGGGGCGTCGAGGTCGAGGTCGCCCGCCCCGACGTGACCGACCGAGTCGAGCTGCTCCCCCGGGGCGAGCTCGGCGAGATCGTGGTGCGCGGGCACAACCTGATGAAGGGGTACCTCGGCAACCCGGCGGCGACCGCGGAGGCGGTGATCGACGGCTGGTTCCGCACCGGCGACCTGGGCACGAAGGACGAGGAGGACTACATCCGCATCCTCGACCGCACGAAGGACATGATCATCCGCAACGGCTACAACGTGTACCCGCGCGAGGTCGAGGAGGTGCTGATCGGGCACCCGGCCGTGCAGAACGCGGCGGTCTTCGGGATCCCGGACGAGCGCCACGGCCAGGAGGTGATGGCCGCGGTGATCCTCGCCCCGTCGGCGACCGCCACCGCGGAGGAGCTGATCGCCTACGCGAACGAGCATCTCGCCGCCTTCAAGTTCCCCCGCCGCGTCGAGTTCGTCGACGCCCTCCCGCTCGGGCCCAGCGGCAAGATCCTCAAGCGGGAGCTCGTCGCGCGCTACGCCGGCTGACCCCTTCCGCAAGAGGGCACACGGGAAGGGACGGACGTCAGCCGAGCAGGGACCAGACGGTCCCGGCGAGGACGGTGCCGACGGCGGCGCCCGCGAGGACCTGGGCGGGGGTGTGCGCGCCGAGGCGCACCCGCGACCAGAGCACCCAGAGGACGATGGGCACGCTGATCAGCAGGGAGAGCGGTCCGTAGGCGATCAGCACGACGACGGCGCAGGTGGCGACCACCGCCGCGTGCCCGGACAGCTTCCAGACCAGGTTGACCACGCCGACGGCGAGCACCACGGCCACCGTCACCACGCCGAACGTGGTCACCGCGGCAGGAGCGCCGAGCGCGGCGAGCAGCACCAGTCCGGCCGCGATCGACACCAGCGCCAGCGCGATCGGCAGCGCCCGCTCGCGCCGGTCGGGCACGTGATGGTCGCCGTGGATCCGGCCGGTGCGCATCAGCAGGCGGATGACGAGGTAGGGCACCACCCCGACGAAGAGAGCTGCGAGCGCTCCCCAGGCGACACCGAGCAGGGGCGGATCCGCGACGCGCGCGCCGACCACGACCGGCACGAGCACCGCGAGGACCGCCGGGGAGAACGCCTCCGTCGCGAGCCGCGCGGCCGCCGATCCGGCCGCCACCGGACTAGATCTTCTCGATCGGCGCGACCTTGATCAGCAGCTTCTTCGCGCCCACCTGGTCGAAGAGCACGTGTGCGACGCGCTTCGAGCCCTCGCCCGTCACCGCGTTCACGCGCCCCTCACCGAAGTCGGTGTGCCGGATGCGGTCGCCCGCGATCAGCTCGAGGTCGCCGTTGTCGCGCACCATGCCGGTGATCCGGTTCGGGAACTCGCCCTTGGCCTTCGGCGCCGCGGCGAGCGCTTCCCGGAACTCGGTGTTCGATCGCGACTTGCCGAAGCCGGGCCGCTGAGCGTTCAGGGCCCGGGGCTGCGTGCCGCCGCGCGAGGTCGCCGCGCCGGGCGACTGGCGCCACTGGATCAGCTCTCCCGGGATCTCCTGCAGGAACCGGCTCGGCATCGCGACCGACGTCTCGCCGTACTGCGCGCGGGTCATCGCGAGCGAGAGGTAGAGGCGCTTGCGGGCCCGGGTGATCCCCACGTAGAACAGCCGCCGCTCCTCGGCCGGGCCGCCGGGCTCGTTCGCCGAGATGCGGTGCGGGAGCAGGTCCTCCTCGATGCCGGTGAGGAACACGGCGTCGTACTCGAGGCCCTTCGCCGTGTGCAGCGTCATCAGCGAGACGGTGCCGGAGTCGTCGTCGAGGTCGTCGGCCGCGGCGACCAGCGAGACCTCGGTGAGGAAGTCCACGAGCCCGCCGTCCGGGTTGTTGCGCGCGAACTCCTTGGTGACGGCGATGAGCTCGTCGACGTTCTCGGCGCGGGCCTCGTCCTGCGGGTCGCGGCTGGCGCGGAGCATGTCGAGGTAGCCGCTGCGGGTGAGGAGCGCCGTCAGGACCTCGTGCACCTTCGCCTCGCCGCCCTCCCGTGCGGGGTCGAGCATCAGCGCGCACTCGTCGAGGAGGGTCGCGAGGTCGACGATCGCCTTCGTCACCTTCGGGCCCATCCCGAGCGAGCCGGCGTTGCGCATCGCCTCCCGCAGGGTCACCGCGTTGGTGTCGGCGAACGACTGCAGCTGCGCCTCCGTCGCGGGGCCGATGCCCCGCTTCGGAGTGTTCATGATGCGCCGCAGCGCCAGCACGTCGGCCGGGTTCGCCACCGTGATCAGGTACGCCAGGGCGTCCTTGATCTCGGCGCGCTCGTAGAACTTCGTGCCGCCCAGGATCCGGTAGGGCAGCGCGGAGCGGATGAAGATCTCCTCCAGCGCGCGGGTCTGCGCGTTGGTCCGGTAGAAGACCGCGATCTCGTCGTAGCCGGTGCCCGCCGCGTGCAGGCGGGCGATCTCGTCGACCACGAACTGCGCCTCGTCGTGACCCGAGTACCCGGTGTAGCCGACGATCTTCTCCCCGTCGCCGCTGGAGGACCAGAGGTTCTTCGCGCGACGGTCGAAGTTGTTCGAGATGACGGCGTTGGCCGCCGAGAGGATGTTCTGCGTCGAGCGGTAGTTCTGCTCGAGCAGGATCACGCGGCAGCCCGGGAAGTCGCGCTCGAACTCGACGATGTTGCGGATGTCGGCGCCGCGGAACGCGTAGATGGACTGGTCCGAGTCGCCGACGACGGTGAGCGAGGCCCCCGGGATGGAGCCGTCGGCCGTGACCGGTCCGCGGTAGGGGCGGTCGAACTGCGCCGCGGCCATCGTCGCCGGCGGCACGGGCCGGGTCAGCTCGTGGATCAGCGAGTACTGGGCGTGGTTCGTGTCCTGGTACTCGTCGACCAGCACGTGGCGGAAGCGCCGCTGGTACTTCGCGGCGACGTGCGGGAAGGCGCGGAAGAGGTAGACGGTCTGCGCGATCAGGTCGTCGAAGTCGAACGCGTTCGCCCCCTCGAGCGCCCGCGAGTAGGCCCGGAAGACCTGGAGGAACATCTCCTCGTTCGGGTCGCTGAGGTTCGCGGTGCGGGCGTAGGAGTCGACGTCGGCGAGCTCGTTCTTGAGCTTGGAGATCTTCGCGGAGGCGCTCGCGACGGTGATCCCGAGCGAGTCGGCCTCGAGGTCCTTCACGATGCGCTTGAGCAGGGCGCGCTGATCGCCCGAGTCGTAGATCGTGAACGACTTGGTCATGCCGAAGTTCTCGGCCTCGCGGCGCAGGATCCGCACGCACGCGGAGTGGAAGGTCGAGATCCACATCCCCTCGGCGCTCTGCCCCACCAGCTTCTCGACGCGCTCGCGCATCTCGGCCGCGGCCTTGTTGGTGAACGTGATCGCGAGGATCTGGCTCGGCCAGGCCTCGCCGTTGCCCAGGAGGCTCGCGATGCGCCGGGTGAGGACGCTGGTCTTGCCCGAGCCCGCACCCGCGACGATGAGCAGCGCGTCTCCGCGGTACTCGACCGCCTCGCGCTGCTGGGGGTTCAGCCCCGCGACGAGCTGCTCGTGCGCCGGGTCGGTGCGGGGCGCGTCCCCGGGGCCGCCGGGGGGGCCGACGATGACCGGGGTGGCGCGGGAGTCGCTCGGATCGAAGAGGAAGCTCATGTCCCTCCGAGTGTAGATCGCCCCTCCGACACCGGGAGCGGTCAGGCGGTCCGCTGACGCGGCGCGGGCGAGGTGAGTGCCCCACCGACGTCCAGTCCGCGCCACGCGAGGGAGAAGCCGAGCACGGCGAGCGCCGACGTCGACACCGCCAGGAGCTGCAGGAGCGCGAAGGCGGTGAGGTCCTTCGTGTCGTCGGGGTAGTACTGGATGCCCTGGACGGCGAGAGCCGCGAGCAGCAGCACCACGATCACCGAGCACACCAAAAGCAACCGGTTCACCCCGCGCCGCGCGGGCCTCTTCGGCGCTCGGCCCACCTGGGCCCTGGTGGTCAGCCACGCGCAGGCGGCGGTGGCGGAGGCGAGCGCGACGAGGTCGGCCCCGAGGACGTCGCTCGCCCGGTGCCAGGAGGCGGCCATCGTCAGGTTGCCGACCAGCACCACGACCGCGCCGCCCAGCGCGAGCACGACGGTCCGCGCGCGCCCGGGGACGACCATCGCCAGGGCGAAGACCACCGAGACGGCCGCCGCGGTGTGCCCGCTCGGGAAGCTGCCGCCGGTGTACCAGGAGTCGGTGTCGACCAGCTCGGGCCGCTCGAGGACCACGTTCTTGAGCAGCTGGGTGAGCCCGGCCGTGACGACGATCGAGCCGACGGAGGCGACGGCCAGCGCCGGGCGCCTCCGGATCAGCGCGATCGCCGCGACGAGCAGGGCGCCGACGACCATGGAGAGCGGGGTGACGTCCGCGAGCGCCCCCGCGGCGGCGCCGGTGGCCCGGCCGAAGACGAGGTCGGCGCCCCGGAGCCCCGAGTTCTCGACGCCCTGGCCCTGAGGGGTGAGCACGGCGAGCCAGTAGACGACGACGACGCCGATCACGGCGAGGACGGCGGTGGTGATCCAGCGGCGGGCGATGCGCTCTCGGGTGGACACGGGGCCTCCTCTCGAGGGTCGGGCGGGCGGTGGTGAGCCGATGATGCCAGCGCAGCCTCCGCGTCCGCTCGGCACGCGCCGGAGGAGCGCCCGATCACGATCCGGGTTCAGCCGCGGAGCAGACGCTCCTGCTCGGCCGCCCGCGCCTCGATCGCCAGATCGGGCTGGTCGGCGAAGACGCCGTCCACTCCCGAGCGGAGGATCATCGCGAACTCCTCCTGCCAGCCGCCGTACTCCGCCGGGTCCTTCCCGCGGCGGTGCACCTTCTCGAGGAATCGGTTCTCGGCGCGCAGCGTCCAGCAGTAGACCTCGAGCCCGGCCGCGTGGGCGTCCTCGACGAGCGGACCGGTCCCCGTCGCCCGGCCGGCCGCGTCCCGCGAGAAGAGCATGCTCTTGTCGACGCTGATCCCGTCGACGACTCCGGCGAGGTTCCGCAGTCCCGCCGGCGTGGTGAAGGCGGAGTAGGGGGCCGCGGCGGCGCCGTGGGCGGCCACGAGGTCGGGCGGGGCGCCCCGCGACTCGAGCAGGTAGATCCGGCGGGTGCCGACTCCGCTCACCGCGAGCCGCTCCAGCACGGTCTTCTCGAAGCTCTCGATCGTGAGCCGCGGGTCGCGCGGACCCCAGCCCGCGGCGGCGAGCTCCTCGCGCAGCAGCACGTCCAGCGGCAGCCCGATCCCGGCGAAGTACGTCGCGTGCTTGATCTCGGCGACGAGCCCCGGCGGAGCGAGCGGATCGTCCTCCGCCGCCCGGTCCAGCAGCGCCAGCAGCTCCCTGAAGCGCAGCAGCGGGAACTGCCCGTCGAACGTGGCGCTGGAGCCGCGCACCGCCGGCAGCCGCTCGCGGGCCCGCAGCTCCGACAGCTCGTCCCAGGTGAAGTCCTCGGTGAACCAGCCGGTGATCTCGCGGCCGTCGATCCGCTTGGTGGTGCGGCGCGCAGCGAACTCCGGGCGCTTCTCGACGTCAGTCGTGCCGGAGATCTCGTTCTCGTGGCGGAGGACGAGCACGCCGTCGCGGGTCGCCACCAGATCGGGCTCGAGCGCATCGGCGCCCAGCGCGATCGCCAGCTCGTAGGCGGAGCGGGTGTGCTCCGGTCGGTAGCCGCTCGCTCCGCGGTGGCCGATGACGAGCGGTGACTGACGCGCGGGCATGCCGCGATCCTACGGGCGGCACTGCGCGGCTCGCAGCGGAGTCGAGGTCCGCTCGAAGAGAACAGCCAGACTCTGAGAGGTGCTCTCAGATATGGTGGTGTCCATCGTCGCAGTCCTCTCGGATCCGCGGCGCACCCCGCACCCACAGCGACTCAGATCCGCGAGTTCCCTCGGAGACCAGCGCACCTGAGAGAAGAGGAACCATGGCAAGCAACAATCCGGCCTTCGGACGCCCGGAGTTCAGCAACCGCGGCTACGCCGGCCGCGTGCAGGACCTCCCGGACGTCTCCCCCGGCACGCTCGACCAGATGTACTCCCGTCCGGCCGCCGGCTCCGTCGAGACCGACCGGATGACGGTCGAGGACACCCTCGCCAAGACCGCCCTCGCCTTCGTCGTGCTCCTCGCGGGTGCGGCCGTCGGCTGGTTCGTCCCGGACCTGATGCTCCCCGCCGTGCTCGTCGCGCTGGTGCTGGGCATCGTCAACGCCTTCAAGAAGCAGCCGTCGCCGGCCCTGATCCTCGGCTACGCCGCGACCCAGGGCATCGCGGTCGGTGCGATCTCGAAGTTCTTCGAGAGCGCGTACGCCGGAGCGGTCGTCCAGGCCCTCATGGCGACCGTCATCGTGATCGGCGTCACCCTGGCGCTGTTCATGAACGGCAAGATCCGCACCTCGCCGAAGCTCAACAAGATCTTCTTCATCGGCATGATCAGCTACGCGGTGTTCTCGCTGGTGAACCTGGGCCTCGGCCTCTTCGGCGTCGGCGGCGGCTTCGGTCTCCGCACCGGCTTCATCGGCATCGTGATCGGCCTCATCGCCGTCGCGCTCGCCACGTACTCGCTCGTGATGGACTTCGAGTTCATCCAGCAGGGCGTGCGCAACCGCCTCCCCCGCATCTACGGCTGGACCGGCGCCTACGGCATCCTGGTCACCGTCGTCTGGATGTACCTGGAGATCCTGCGCCTCGTCGCGATCTTCCGCGAGTAGCACGGCGCACCACGTCCGACGGGCGCTCGACCTCCGGGTCGGGCGCCCGTCGTCGTTCCCGGCCCCAGCGCCGTTCCCGGTGCGCTGCCGGGAGCGCCTGGCACGATGGAGGGATGAGCGCCGCAGACTCCCGGATCGTCGGCCTCGACGTCGCACGCGGCCTGGCCGTCCTCGGCATGTTCGCCGCCCACCTCGCCCCGGTCGAGAGCGAGATGCTCTGGAACGGCCGCAGCTCCGTCCTCTTCGCCGTGCTGGCGGGAGTGTCGATAGGGCTGATGACGGGCGGAGCACAGCGCTCCTCGCGGCCCTGGCACGACACGGGATCGATCCTGCTCCGCGGGCTGTACCTGCTCGTCATCGGCGTCGCCCTCACCCTGCTCGGGACGCCGATCGCGGTGATCCTGCCGCACTACGGGGTGATGTTCCTCGTCGCGGCGCTGCTGCTCTTCCTGCCGCGGGCGGTCCTCGCTGTGCTGGTCGCGGCCGCGGCGATCGCCGGGCCCCTCGCGGTCGACGCGCTGACCAGCGCCGGCGGCTCCTGGCTCTCGACCATGTCGCCCGACGAGGCGCTCCTGGCCGCGCAGCCCCTCATCTGGTTCACCCAGTACTACCCGGTGCCGTCGTGGCTGGCGTACGTGGTGCTCGGCCTCCTGATCGCGCGCTGCGACGTCCGGTCCGCGACCACCCAGCGCTGGGTCGTCGTCGGCGGCGCCGTCTCGGCCGTGCTCGGCTACGGCGGCGGGCGGCTGCTCGGGGGTCCGGAGGCGGTGGAGGCGCACGCCAGCACCACCGCCGAGCTCCTCGGGGCGGGCGGGGTCGCCTGCGTGGTCCTCGGCGCGCTGACGGCTCTGCTGCAGCGGCTGCCGCTCCTGGCACGGGCGGCGACTCCGATCGCGGCCGTCGGTGCGATGCCGCTGACGATCTACTCGCTGCAGCTCGTGGCGCTGGCGGTGTACCTGGTCCCGTACGAGCCGTTCGACTTCGAGGCGTGGCGCAGCTGGACGCTGCTCGGCGTCTTCGTGGTCGGCTCGATCGTCGCCGCTCTCCTCTGGAGGCGGCTCGTGGGGCAGGGCCCGCTGGAGTGGCTGCTCGCGCGCGCGTCGCTGCGGCCTCGGGGTCCGCGCGCGGCGCTGGGTTAGGGTGGCCGGATGATCACGCGTCGCGAGGCCGCTCAGCGCCTCGACATCCCCCTCGAGATGGCGACGCGGCACGGCATCCCCACCCGTCTGTCGGAGGAGGAGCTCGCCGCCCTCGAGCAGGATCCGCCCGCCTGGCTCGTCCAGTCGCGCGCGAACCGCACCGGCAGGCGTCCCGTGTGGGTGACCCTCGACTGCGCCGTCTGCGGCCGCTCCGAGGCCGCCCGCCCGAAGAAGTGGTGGCCCGAGTTCACGTTCCTCGTCTGCGAGGACCACTCCCCCGCCTCCTGGCCGCACCACCCCGAGGGCCACCGCCGCGACGAGTACGACGGCATCGGCACCCGCTTCATCGGCGTGCTCGACACCCCCGCCTGACCCGCGCTCGCGAGCCTGCCGCCTGCACCTCGGCCCCCGGACCAGCGCCGACCCGCGTTCCCCGACCGCTCGGCAGGAGCTCGCTTCTCCGCCGGCACCCCAGGAACGTCCCCGCAGGGCCTCGTCCCGCTGACCGCCACTCGGAACGCCTCGCCAGGCACCGGTCAACCCCGACCGATCCCCCGGCCGAACCGCGGCCACCCGTTCCCTGAACAGCCACCTGAGCTCCTTCCCTGACCTGCACCCGGGAACGGCCCCGCAGGGGCTCGTTCCCCACTACCTGCACCCAGGAACGGCCCCACAGGGGCTCGTTCCCCACTACCTGCACCCGGGAACGGCCCCGCAGGGGCTCGTTCCCCCACCCGCTCCCCTCAACAAGAAACGGCCCCCTTCGAAGGGAGCCGTTCCTGACGTTCCGCGGGTCTCCGCGCGGTCAGCTGCAAGGCGGAGAAGGGCGCGATACCGGAGGTATCGCAACCGCCGACAACGCCGCAGATGACCGTGCGGAGACCCGCGGAATCACTCCCACTCGATGGTGCCGGGGGGCTTGGACGTCACATCCAGCACCACCCGGTTCACGCCGCTCACCTCGTTGGTGATGCGGTTGGAGATTCTGGCGAGGAGGTCGTAGGGCAGGCGGGTCCAGTCGGCGGTCATCGCGTCTTCCGAGGAGACGGGGCGCAGGACGATGGGGTGGCCGTAGGTGCGGCCGTCGCCCTGGACTCCGACGGAGCGGACGTCGGCGAGGAGGACGACGGGGCACTGCCAGATCTCGGTGTCGAGGCCGGCGGCGGTGAGCTCGGCGCGGACGATGGCGTCGGCGTCCTGGAGGAGGTCGAGCCGCTCCTGGGTGACCTCGCCGACGATGCGGATGCCGAGGCCGGGTCCGGGGAAGGGCTGGCGGCCGACGATGACCTCGGGGAGGCCGAGCTCGCGGCCGATCGCGCGGACCTCGTCCTTGAAGAGGGTGCGCAGCGGCTCGACGAGGGCGAACTGCAGGTCCTCGGGGAGTCCGCCGACGTTGTGGTGGGACTTGATGTTGGCGGTGCCGGTGCCGCCGCCGGATTCGACGACGTCGGGGTAGAGCGTGCCCTGGACGAGGAAGTCGATCGTCTCGCCCTCGCCCTGCGCTTCGAGCACGAGCGCTTCGGCGGCGGCCTCGAAGGTGCGGATGAACTCGCGGCCGATGATCTTGCGCTTCTGCTCCGGGTCGCTGACGCCGGCGAGCGCGTCGAGGAACTGCTCGCGCGCGTCGACGGTGACCAGGCGGACGCCGGTCGCGGCGACGTAGTCCTCCTCGACCTGGCGGCGCTCGTCCTTGCGGAGGAGTCCGTGGTCGACGAAGACGCAGGTGAGCTGGTCGCCGATGGCACGGTGCACGATCGCAGCGGCGACGGCGGAGTCGACTCCGCCGGACAGGCCGCAGATGACGCGTCCGGTGCCGACCTGCTCGCGGATCACGGCGACCTGGTCGTCGATCACGTTGGAGGAGTTCCAGTCGGCCGGGATGCCCGCGGCGCGGTGGAGGAAGTTCTCGATGACGGCCTGGCCGTAGGCGGAGTGCTTGACCTCCGGGTGCCACTGCACGCCGTAGAGGCGGCGCTCGTCGTTGCCGAAGGCCGCGACCGGGGTGGAGCTCGTGGTGGCGAGGACCTCGAAGCCCTCGGGTGCCTGTGCGACCGAGTCGCCGTGACTCATCCACACCGTCTGGTCGGCGGGCTGCTCGCCGAGGAGCACGCCACCGTCGGTCGAGAGGGCGGCGTCCGTCGCTCCGTACTCGCGCAGCCCCGTGTTGGCGACCTCGCCGCCGAGCGTCTTCGCCATCACCTGGAAGCCGTAGCAGATGCCCAGGACCGGGACCCCGAGGTCGAAGATCGCGGGGTCGAGCTGCGGGGCGCCCTCCTCGTACACGCTGGAGGGGCCGCCCGAGAGGATGATGCCGACGGGCGACTTCGCGGCGATCTCGGCGGCCGTGGCGTTGGAGGGCACGATCTCGGAGTAGACGTTCGCCTCGCGGACCCGGCGGGCGATCAGCTGCGCGTACTGCGCGCCGAAGTCGACGACGAGGACGGGCTGCGCGGCCAGGTGCGGCTGGGGAGCGGTGGGCTGCTCGCTAATGGGGGGCCTCCACGGAGTCGGTCGGGGTCTTCGGGTCGGTGCCGGCGGTCCGGCGCTCGAGGTACTGCTCGACCTCGCGGGCGATGCGGGTCTCGACGAAGAAGGAGAGGGTGGGCACCACGCCGCCGAGCGCGATGAGCACGAAGCGCGTGAACGGCCAGCGCATGAGGCTCCACAGGCGGAAGTCGGCGAAGAGGTAGACGACGTAGAACCAGCCGTGCGCGATCAGGATGCCGGTGGACAGGTTCGCGCCGGTGCCGCTCGACGTGAACTCGCCTCCGGGCACCTCGTACATCGGGGCGAAGTGCAGGACGCCCTGCTGGCCGAAGGCGAACAGCTCGAGGTGGAAGACGTACTTGAGGAGCATCTCCGCGCAGAGCAGGAGCAGCATCACGCCGGTGATGATCGAGGTCACCCGGTAGAAGCGCAGCGCGCTCCGGATCGCAGGGAACTGCGCGGGCTTGGGCTCGAGGGGCATGACGACCAGTTTACGGTGCGGGGGCGGGGGCCTCGGCCCGGTCGCCCAGGTCGGCGCGGGCGCGCTCCTCGGCGTCGAGCGCCTCCTCGGCCTCGCGCTCCCACGCGTCCTTGACGAGGCGGAACCAGAGGTAGAGGGCGAAGCCGGCGAAGACGACCCACTCGATCGCGTAGAAGACGTTGAGCCAGTTCAGCGAGACGTCGCTCACGCGCGCCGGGGAGTCGATGGCCCCGAGTCCGGCGACCGGCTCGTCGACGACGACGTAGCCCTGGTAGACGTCCTGCGGCGGGTCCGGCCAGCGGTTGATCAGCGCGGGGACGGAGAGCGCGGTGAGGGTGGCGGGGTCCAGGCCCTCCGCCGGCGCCTCCGCCGCCTCGTTGGCCACGAGGCGGCCGGTGAAGGAGGAGGGCGCCTGCTCGCTCCCGCTGTTGAGCGCGTCCGCGACGGACTGCGCCTGCGCCTCGTCCTGCGTCCAGCCGTAGGCGAGCACCAGGTCGGCGTCGGCGGTGCGGGTGCGGGCGATGACCCACCAGCCCGACTGCTCGCCGTTCAGGCGGCCGCCGAGGATCTCGGCACCGCCCGGCACGAAGACGGACGAGCCCTCCACGCGCTGTCCGTCGGCGGTCGCCGTGATCGAGCGGGAGGGGGTCGCGACCTCGGCGAGCGGGAGCGTCGTCTCCGACACTCCGGAGTCGGGCGCGGCGGCTTCGACCGCGCGGCCGACCTGCCACTGCCCGAGCGCGGCGAAGAGCCCGGCGATCAGGAGTGCGAGCGCCAGCGCGGCGATCCAGCGCGGGCGCCGGGCCACCTGCCCGACCGTGCTCTGCGTCATTCGTCCCTCGTCCGCCCTCGATCCGTGCGGTATCCCGCGGGCCGGATCGAGCCTAACCCGTGAGTGTGGGAGCTCCGTGGGATCAGTAGTCGGGCTCCCTCGGGCGGCGGGGCCGGGCGTCGTCGGCGCCGTCGGACTGCTGCATCGCCTGGTCGATGAGCGCCTGGCGCATCGGATCGGGGAACTCGTCGTCGAGCTCGTCCGGCTCCGCGGGGCGCCTCGGAGGAGCGGGAACCTCCTCCGCGGAGACGGCGGGCGCGGCCATCGCCGCCTCCACGAGCGCGAAGTCCTCCTCGTCCATGGCCGTGGCCGCTGCGGGTGCCGGGCGGTGCCGCCGCCGCGAGAGGAACGCGCCGATGCTCTCGGAGCGCGAGGCGAGGATCGGCCCGACGATCGCCATGATCAGCACGTAGAGGCCGGCGAAGGGCTGGATCCGCTCGTCGAGCCCCGCCGAGAGCGAGAGCGTCGCCAGGATGAGCGCGAACTCGCCGCGGTTGTGCAGGATGAACGCCGCGTTCAGGCCCGCGCGCGGTCCGAGCTTGTTGAGCCACGCGACGAACTGCCCCGCGCCGAGGTTCAGGACGATGGTCATCACCGCGGCGATCAGCACCGGGACCACGACGCTCGGGAACGCGCCGGGATCCAGCCCGAGACCGAAGTTGACGAAGAAGAAGGCTCCGAACACGTCGCGCAGCGGGATCGCGATGTGCTCGACCCTCGACCGGAACCGCGTCGCTCCGATGACCAGTCCGATCAGGAACGCGCCGATGGCGTCCGTCACTCCGAGGACCTCGCCGATGCCGCCGAACAGGATGGCGAGACCGAAGAACAGGATCGTGAACAGCTCGTCGTCGCGGGTGCGGAAGAAGCGGGAGACGACCTTCCCGCCCCAGCGGGCGATCGCGAACATCACCACGAGGAACGCGAACGCGATGACGAGCTTGAGCACCACCGGCCACGGCTCCGTCTCGCCCGAGAGCACGACGGACACGATCGCCAGGTAGACCGCGATGAAGATGTCCTCGACGACCGTGACGCCCAGGATCATCGGCGTCTCGGGGTTCGCCAGGCGCTTGAGCTCGATCAGCAGCTTGGTGACGATCGCGCTCGAGCTCGTCGCCGTGATGCCGGCGATGATCAGCGCCTCGCGGCTCCCCCAGCCCAGCGCGAAGCCGAAGCCGAGGCCGACGGCCATGTTGACCGCGATGTAGGAGCCGCCGGAGAGGATCAGGCGGCCGGCGTTCCCGAAGAACTCGTCCTGGTCGAACTCCAGGCCGAGATTGAACAGCAGGAGTATCAGCCCGAAGACCGCGGTCAGCTCGATGTAGCTCGACTCGAAGTCGAGCGGGAAGAGGTGGAAGTTCGGGCTCGCGAGGAGCCCGACGACCATGTAGATCGGGATGGCCGGGAGCCCGATCGTCCTCCCCAGCCGGCCGAGGACGTAGGCGACGACGAACAGGACGCCGAGGACGATGAGGTCTTCGCCGTGGTGCATCCTCAGGCTCCGGGCGGGGCGTCGACCGTCTTGGCGAAGCTGCCGGTGCGGAAGAACGCGAACGCCTTGGCGACCTTCTCGGGGCTGCCGGCGACCACGAGGGTGTCGCCGGGGAAGACGCGGAAGTCAGGGGCCGGCGCCGGGTTGGCGGCGTCACCCCGGACCACGGCGACGACGGTCAGCCCGACGATCCCTCGGTCGGCGGGCTTGCCGAGCTGCTGTCCGGCGATGTGGTCGTCGTAGTCGACGGTGAACCAGTCGATCGAGAGGCCCGGGATCTGGTCGAGCGCGGTCAGCGACTCCGTGATCTGCGTGCCGCCGAGCAGCTCGGCGAGGGTGTGCGCCTCGTCGTCGCTCAGGCGGAGCGACACCTTGGCGCCGTCCTGGTCGCCCTCGGCGAACGTGATCAGGTCGCTGTGGCCGGAGCGGTGGGCGATGACGCCGACCTTGCCGCCGTCGGCCGTCAGGAACGTGTGCAGAACGCCGACACCGGGCAGTTTGACCCTGCGGACCTCGACCATGCGTGCTCCCTCCGCGCCGTGCGGCGCTCCCACTCGGGACTTCCAGCTTAGGCGCGTGCGGGGCCCTCCTGCCGAGGGAACCCCGACCCGCCGAGGGATCCCGCAGTTCCCGGCGGGCTCGGCGGTCCTGCGTTCCCTCGCTGCCCACAGGTGGTGGGGGGAGTCTCCACAGAGGGAGCGGAGGGAGGGAAGGGGGGCGGAAGCGTGCAGTGGGGATCTGTCGAGACGGGGCGTGCCGCCGGTCGGACGAGTCCGTGCGGCTGCGCCGCGGTACGCGCGGACCGGCGAGTGGGCGGGGGCCTCCGCGGACGAGCGGCAGCGGGCGCGGATCGACGCCGTGGCCGCGACCTGGAGCGCGCCCTTCGTCCTCCGCGAGTCGGCGGCGGCGGTCCGGGACCCCCTTGGTCGAGCCGCTCGCGGAGACCGTGCATGTCGAGGGGCGACTGACCTGGGCAGCCGGACGTGGAACGGCGTCGCGGAGCGCGCGTCCGCCCCCACCCGCACTGATCGACGGACGCGCCGTCTCGGATCTGGCGCAGACCGCCGTCGATCCGAATCGCCCCGGCGTTCCTCCGGGACCGCTCGCCCGAGCACGTGCTTCTCGCCGTGAATTGCCGGGAGGATCGGGTCCGCAGCGTCGTCCGCTGGGGCCGACGCGAGGCCTGCGATGCCCGCCCGCTGATCGTCCGGCCGACCCGGGCCCGCGTCCGCCGCGTCGACGGACCCCCGGGCCGTCGAGGGAGCCCGCTGTTCGCGGCGGCCTCGACGGTCAGGATCGCCTCGGTCAGTGAGCGTCAGCTGGGCTGGTACGGCGCGACGACGACCTCGACCCGCTGGAACTCCTTGAGGTCGGAGTAGCCGGTCGTCGCCATCGAGCGGCGCAGGGCGCCGATGAGGTTCGCCGTGCCGTCGGCGCCGGTCGCCGGGCCGTAGAGGACCTGCTCGAGGGTGCCGACGGTGCCGACCTCGACGCGGCGGCCTCGCGGCAGCTGCGGGTGGTGCGCCTCCGCGCCCCAGTGCCAGCCGCCGCCCGGAGCGTCGGTCGCGCGCGCCAGCGCCGAGCCGAGCATCACGGCGTCCGCGCCCACCGCGACGGCCTTCACGATGTCGCCGGAGGTGCCGAGGCCGCCGTCCGCGATGACGTGCACGTAGCGTCCGCCCGACTCGTCGAGGTAGTCGCGGCGAGCGCCGGCGACATCGGCGACCGCGGTCGCCATCGGAGCCTGGATGCCGAGCGTCGTGCGAGTGGTGGAGGCGGCACCGCCGCCGAACCCGACGAGGACGCCCGCGGCGCCCGTGCGCATGAGGTGCAGGGCCGCGGTGTAGGTGGAGGCGCCGCCGACGATGACGGGCACATCGAGCTCGTAGATGAACTTCTTGAGGTTCAGCGGCTCGGTAGCGCGCGAGACGTGCTCGGCCGAGACGGTCGTGCCGCGGATGACGAACACGTCGACCCCGGCGTCGACGACGGTCTGGTAGAGCTCCGCGGTCCGCTGGGGCGACAGGGCCCCGGCGACGGTCACGCCCGCGGCGCGGATCTCGGCCAGGCGCGCGGTCACCAGCTCGGGGCGGATCGGAGCGGAGTAGATCTCCTGCATCCGCTGCGTCGCGGTCTCGGCCGGAAGCCTGCGGATCTCCTCGAGCAGCGGCTCCGGGTCCTCGTACCGCGTCCACAGGCCCTCCAGGTCGAGGACGCCCAGCGCCCCCAGATGCCCGAGCCGGATCGCCGTCGCCGGCGACACCACCGAGTCCATCGGCGCGGCGAGGATCGGCGTCGCGAACTGGTACGCGTCGATCGACCACTTCACCGACACGACCTCGGGGTCGCGCGTCCGGCGGCTCGGGACGACGGCGATGTCGTCGAAGGCGTACGCGCGGCGGGCGCGCTTGGCGCGCCCGATCTCGATCTCCATGACGCTGAGTTTACTGTGGCTCGCTCCTCGCTCCGCTCGTCGCTCGCCCGCGGTCGGCCCGAGTGGGCGGTCGCGTTCCGCAGAGCGTCCCGCGTCCGCGCTACGCCGATCCGCTCGCACGCGGATCGCCGGTTATCGCTGAGCGGCGTCAGCCGTGGCTCGCTCCTCGCTCCGCTCGCCGCTCGTCGCTCGCCCGCGGTCGGCCCGAGTGGGCGGTCGCGTTCCGCAGAGCGTCCCGCGTCCGCGCTACGCCGATCCGCTCGCACGCGGATCGCCGGCT
>NZ_PSVB01000027.1:0-12549 GCF_002932165.1 Rathayibacter sp. AY1F8 | reverse complement strand
CGCCGCTCGTCGCTCGCCCGCGGTCGGCCCGAGCGGGCGGTCGCGTTCCGCAGAGCGTCCCGCGTCCGCGCTACGCCGATCCGCTCGCACGCGGATCGCCGGTTATCGCTGAGCGGCGTCAGCCGTGGCTCGCTCCTCGCTCCGCTCGCCGCTCGCCGCTCGCCCGCGGTCGGCCCGAGCGGGCGGTCCCGTTCCGCAGAGCGTCTCGCGTCCGCGCTACGACGATCCGCTGGAAAGCGGATCGCTTGCTTCCGCTCCCACCGGGCTCCACACCAGGCCGCGATCGACGCGAGCGGGCGCACACCACCAGCAGGTGAAGCCTGCGCGGCCGCCACCACGATTCGCTGCAACGCGGGAAGCCCGTCCCCACTCCGTCGCGCTCGCGCGCGGCGCACGACCACTCCCCCGCATCAACAAAGGCGGATGCCCTCCCCCCGCAGTCGCGGCGGCGCCCCGCGCCGCTCGCGCTGCGTCCCCCGCCCCTCAGCCGAGGACCGGCGCTCGTCTCCCGGAGGGAGGCGGCGGATCGGGATCGCGGCCCCTCCGGCGTGGTGGGCGTAGGGGCCGCAGGCCCATCGGGCAGAGGGGCCGCGATCCCGATCCGCCGCCGGCCCCCACCAGACCCTTCAGCGCCGGTAGTTCGGCGCCTCCACCACCATCTGCACATCGTGCGGGTGCGACTCCTTCAGCCCGGCCGCCGTGATGCGCACGAACTTCCCGCGCTCCTTCAGCTCGGGGATGGTGCGCGCTCCGACGTAGAACATCGACTGGCGGAGCCCGCCGGCGAGCTGGTACGCCACGTTCGCGAGCGGGCCGCGATAGGGCACCTGGCCCTCGATGCCCTCGGCGATCAGCTTGTCGTCGGTGGGCACGTCGGACTGGAAGTAGCGGTCCTTCGAGTAGGAGGTCCGCTCGCCGCGGGTCTGCAGGGCGCCGAGGGAGCCCATCCCGCGGTAGGTCTTGAACTGCTTGCCGTTCTGGAACACGAGGTCGCCGGGGCTCTCCTCGCAGCCCGCGAGGAGCGAGCCGAGCATCACGGTGTCGGCGCCGGCGACGAGCGCCTTGGCGATGTCGCCGGAGTACTGGAGGCCGCCGTCGGCGATCACGGGGACGCCGGACTCGCGCGCGGCGAGGGACGCCTCGTAGACCGCGGTGACCTGCGGGACTCCGACGCCGGCGACGACGCGGGTGGTGCAGATCGAGCCGGGGCCGACGCCGACCTTGATGGCGTCGGCGCCCGCGTCGACGAGGGCCTGCGCCCCGGAGCGGGTCGCGACGTTGCCGCCGATGATGTCAACGCCGGCGAACGCGGAGTCGGACTTCAGGCGGCCGATGATGTCGAGCACGCCGGCGGAGTCGCCGTTGGCGGTGTCGACGACGATCACGTCGACGCCCGCGTCGAGCAGGGCGGTGGCGCGCTGCCAGGCGTCGCCGAAGAAGCCGATCGCGGCGCCGACCCGGAGGCGGCCCTCGTCGTCCTTCGTGGCGTTGGGGTACTGCTCCGACTTGTCGAAGTCCTTGACCGTGATGAGGCCGGCGAGCTTGCCCTGCGCGTCGACGAGCGGCAGCTTCTCGATCTTGTGCTGCGCGAAGAGGGCGATGACCTCGCTGTCGGGGATGCCGACGCGGCCCGTGATCAGGCCGGTGCTGGTCATCACGTCGCGGACGAGCGTGGTCGCCTTCTCGAACGGCGAGACGAAGCGCATGTCGCGGTTGGTGATGATGCCCACGAGCACGCCGGTGGAGTCGACGACGGGGAGGCCGCTGATCCGGTACTGGCCGCAGAGGTCGTCGACCTGGGCGACGGTGGCGTCCGGGGTGGTGGTGACGGGGTTCGAGACCATGCCCGACTCGCTCCGCTTCACCCGGTCGACCTGGTCGGCCTGGTCGGCGATGGAGAGGTTGCGGTGCAGGACGCCGAGGCCGCCCTGGCGGGCCATCGCGATCGCCATGCGCGCCTCGGTGACGGTGTCCATCGCCGCGGAGAGCAGCGGGGTCGCCACGCTGATGCGCTTGGTGAGACGGGAGGCCGTGTCGGCCTCGCTCGGGATGACGTCGGTGTGCCCTGGGAGGAGCATGACGTCGTCGTAGGTGAGTCCGAGGAATCCGAAGGGATCCGGCTGGTCCATCAATGCCCCTTAGCAGGTCGAGTGCGGGAGCCCGGAGAGGACGGGAGGAGTCCGCTCACGAGCGCCACGGTTGTTCGATCTTAAGCGCCGTGAGGCTCGCGGTATTCCTCGACGGCGCGGCCGCCGGGCCGCGGATGGGCGCTGGAGCGCTCTCCTCTCCCTCATAATGTCGTCACGCGTAAGTGCGGACGGTGAAACACCGCCGACATATGCGGAACGTATGGTCAACCAACGTTGTTTGACGACGGCGATTCGGGCGTGCCCGGAGACCCCATCCGTCTGTGCACCCTGACGAGAGGTAGACGTCTTGCTCACAGCCAGCCGTTCGATGCGCCGCCAGCGCTCGACGACCCTGCATCCGACGGACCGGGAGGCGCCCCGTGGATAGGAGACGCCCGAGGCTCCGAGACCGGCTCCTGGCCCTGGGTCTGCTCGCCGCGACCCTCACCGGGATCGCCGCGGCGGCCCCCGCCGCACTCGCCGCCACCACCGCCGACCAGTCGATCATCGCCTGGGTCCGCGTGCAGGGGACGAACGAGAACCTGACGGGGGTGACCGTCGAGATCGGAGGCGACGCCTCCGCGACCGTGACCACCGGCGAGGACGGCCGGGCCACGTTCCCCCTCGACGCCGCGGGCACCTACACGGTGACCGTCGACGAGGAGTCCCTGCCCGCCGACAAGGGCTACCCCGCCGCAGGTCAGAACCCGAAGCAGGCGAAGATCGTCGCCTCGCAGAACCAGATCGTCAACTTCATCGTCTCGACGGCCAACCCGAAGGGATCCGGAGCGACCGTCCCGGTCCCGACGGACTCCGCGGCTCCGACGAGCCCCGCGACCGAGGGCACGACCGGCAACGACGCGACGAACCCCGACGGGACGTCCAACGCGGTGAACCAGCCGGTGTCGGCCGACACGTTCTGGATCATCTTCTGGCCGAAGGTCGTCACCGGCCTGATCTTCGGGCTCCTGATCGCCCTCGCGGCGATCGGCGCCTCGCTGATCTACGGCGTGACCGGCCTGAACAACTTCGCCCACGGCGAGCTGGTCACCTTCGGCGCGCTGATGGCGTACCTCTTCTCCGGGGTCTTCGGACTCCCGGCGCTGCTGGCCATCCCGATCGCGGTGATCCTCGGCGGGGCCTTCGGCTTCGTCCAGGACGGACTGCTCTGGAAGCCGCTGCGGAAGAAGGGCATCCAGCTCATCCCGCTGATGATCGTGACGATCGGCCTCTCGCTGGCCCTGCGCTACGTGTTCGTCTTCTTCTTCGGAGCCGACCGCCTCTCGCTCCCCAACAGCACCGCTCCGTTCTTCACGGTGCCGGAGCTCGGGATCAGCCTGAAGTTCACCGACATCGTCGGCGCCGTCGTCGGCGTCGTCTGCATCGTCGCCGTGGCCTACGTCCTCACGAAGACGAAGATCGGCAAGGCGATGCGGGCGGTCTCGGACAACCGGGCCCTCGCCTCCGCCTCGGGCATCAACGTCGAGCGCGTCATCCGCGTCGTCTGGGTGATGTCGGGCGCTCTCGCCGCGCTGGCGGGGGTCTACATCGGCTACTACCAGTCGCTGCGCTGGGACACGGGAGCGTCGATCCTGCTGCTGATCTTCGCGGCGATCACGCTCGGCGGACTCGGCTCCGCCTACGGCGCGCTGGTCGGCTCGCTCATCATCGGACTGATGATGAACATCTCGACGATCTGGATCCCGGAGAACCTCAAGTACGTGGCTCCGCTCGTTCTCATGATCATCATCCTCCTGGTCAGGCCGCAGGGAATCCTGGGCCGCAAGGAACGGATCGGCTAGGACACCATGAACCTCAACTTCATCTGGCTGGCGATCGGGCAGATCGTCGATCCCACTGTCGCCGCGTACGCGCTGGCGACCATCGGCCTGGTCATCCACTTCGGATTCACGGGGCTGCTCAACTTCGGACAGGCCGGCTTCATGGCAGTGGGCGGCTACGCCTTCGCCATCACCTCGGTCAAGTTCGAATGGCCCGTCTGGGGCTCCTTCCTCGCGACGATCGTCGCGGCGACCGTCTTCGCGCTCATCCTGGGCATCCCGACGCTCCGGCTGCGGGCCGACTACCTCTCGATCGTGACGATCGCGGCGGCGGAGATCATCCGGCTCTCGGTCAAGACCCCCGAGTTCTCGGCGATCACCGGCGGCTCGGAGGGCATCAACGGCGCGGCGAAGGCGTTCAACGACCTCAACCCGCTCCCCGAGGGCCGCTGGGGCATCGGCGTCCTCACCTACAGCCAGGACCAGTGGTGGGTGCGGATCGTCGGCTGGGGCCTCGTGCTCCTGGCCTGCCTCCTGGTGTTCCTCCTGATGCGCAGCCCCTGGGGCCGCGTCATCAAGGGCATCCGCGAGGACGAGGACGCCGTGCGCTCGCTCGGCAAGAACGTCTTCTCGTACAAGATCCAGGCGCTCATCCTGGGCGGCGTGCTCGGAGGCCTCGCAGGAGCGCTGTTCATCCTCCCCCGCTCGCTCCAGCCCGACAACTACGGCACCCAGCTCACGTTCTTCCTCTACACGATCATGCTGCTGGGCGGCGCCGCGACGGTCTTCGGACCCGTCGTCGGCTCGATCATCTTCTGGGTCGTCCTCGGTCTGACCGACGGACTGCTCACGCTCGGGATCGACACCGGGGTCCTCAACAACGACCTCATCCGCCTCACCACCGTGCAGACCGGACCCATCCGGTTCATCGTGGTGGGGGTAGCCCTCATGCTCCTGGTGATCTTCAGACCCCAGGGGATCTTCGGCAAGAAGAAGGATCTGCACTTTGCCTAAGACGCCGGTCTCGGACATCACCGAGGAAGCAATCGTCCCCGGGGTCAGGAAGAAGGACCCCATCGTCGTCGCCGACAACGTCAGCCGCCGCTTCGGCGGCCTGACCGCGGTCGACGTCGAGCACCTCGAGATCCCCCGCGGATCCATCACCGCCCTGATCGGCCCGAACGGGGCCGGCAAGACCACGTTCTTCAACCTGCTGACGGGCTTCGACAAGCCCAACACCGGCAAGTGGAACTTCAAGGGCAAGAACCTCGCCAACGTCCCGGCCTACCGGGTGTCGCGGATGGGCATGGTGCGCACGTTCCAGCTCACCAAGGCGCTCGGCGGCATGACGGTGCTCGAGAACATGCTGCTCGGCGCGAAGGGGCAGAAGGGCGAGAACATCTTTACCTCGCTCATCCGCCCGCTGTGGTCGAAGGAGGAGGACTCGATCGAGCAGCGCGCGATCCGCCTGCTCGAGAAGTTCAAGCTGGACACCAAGCGGGACGACTACGCGTCGAGCCTGTCGGGCGGCCAGAAGAAGCTGCTCGAGATGGCGCGGGCGCTGATGTCGGAGCCCGAGCTCGTCATGCTCGACGAGCCGATGGCCGGCGTGAACCCGGCGCTGACGCAGTCGCTCCTGGGCCACATCGTGAACCTGAAGGACGAGGGCATGACCGTGCTCTTCGTCGAGCACGACATGCACATGGTCAACACGATCGCCGACTGGGTGATCGTGATGGCCGAGGGCAAGGTCGTCGCCGAGGGCCCGCCCTCGACCGTGATGAACGACCCGGCCGTCATCGACGCGTACCTGGGCGCGCACCACGACACCGACCTGGGCACGATCGAGGGCCAGCTCGAGATCGCCGAGGAGATGGACTCCGACCTCGTCCGCGAGGACGTGGAGCGGCAGGCGGAGCAGGCCGGCGTCCCGACGCCCGGCCACGACGCTCCGGCCGCCGGAACGGCGTCCCCGTCGGCCTCCGCGCCGACGAGCGTCGCCCCGACGACCGACGCCCCGGCCGTCGAATTCGAGAAGGACGAGAGATGACCGCCGACACGACGACTCCGAACACCCTCGAGACGCACGATCTGCACGCGGGCTACGTGCCGGGGGTCAACATCCTCAACGGCTCGAACGTCTACGTGAAGCGCGGCGAGCTCGTCGGGATCATCGGCCCGAACGGTGCAGGCAAGTCGACGCTGCTGAAGGCGATGTTCGGCCTGGTCAACATCCGCCAGGGCACCGTCCTGCTGAACGGCGAGGACATCACCGGCCTCAAGGCCGACAAGCTGGTGTCCAAGGGCGTGGGCTTCGTGCCGCAGAACAACAACGTCTTCCCGTCGCTCACCATCGAGGAGAACCTCGAGATGGGCATGTACCAGAAGCCGAAGCTGTACAAGGAGCGGCTCGAGTTCGTCACCGAGCTCTTCCCGGAGCTCAGCAAGCGGCTCAAGCAGCGCTCGGGGTCGCTCTCGGGCGGTGAGCGCCAGATGGTGGCGATGTCGCGGGCTCTGATGATGGACCCGTCGATGCTGCTGCTCGACGAGCCCAGCGCCGGCCTGTCCCCGATGCGGCAGGACGAGACCTTCGTCAACGTGCAGCGGATCAACCGCGCGGGCGTCTCGATCATGATCGTCGAGCAGAACGCGCGGCGGGCGCTGCAGATCTGCGACCGCGGCTACGTCCTCGACCAGGGCCGCGACGCCTACGAGGGCGCGGGCCGGGAGCTGATGAACGATCCGAAGGTCATCGAGCTCTACCTGGGCACGCTCGCGACGACCAACGAGGTCACCACGAGCACCCCGACCGTCGGCGGCTGACCCCCGCTGCGAAGGGCCCGTCGTCTCCGGACGGCGGGCCCTTCGTCGTTGCCGGGGCGCGGAGCGGGCGCGAGCGGGCCGAGGGGCCGGTGCGGCTCCGGGGCGGAGGCGGGGCCGCTCGCGCAGGGCGCCGGGCGGCTCGGAGACCACTCCGAGCAGGGCGGGAAGGCAGGCGGCTCGGTGCCCGGAGACGCGCCGGCACGGGGTGCCGCAGAAGGAAGGCGGGGGGCCGCTCTCCCGGCGCGGACAGGCCTTCACCGGTCTCTCCGCGATGCCCGCCGAACCCCCGGGAAGTCGGCGGAACGGCGGGCCGGACCCTCGGTCTCCTGTCCGCGGGACGAGGGCAGGACAGCGAGAGTCTCTCCGCACCAGCGACACCCACGAGGGGGACAGGATATCGCCCTGCCTGCCGTAGTTTTGGGGACACGGGACAGCCCTGCAGGGGGACGTCCCGCTCCCCTCTCCCCCGGTAGGGACCGCGATCGGCCGCCGATCTCCTCCCCTCCCCGCAGCGCCTCGAGCGCCGCGTCGTCCGCCTCGAAGGAGCCGACCATGAAGAGATACACCCCCGCCCCTGTGGAACTCGGAGCCGGCTTCGGCACCGGTGCGATCGGCGACTACGAGCGCTGGCGCGTCGTCGGCGTCTACGCCCAGGTCGTCATCGCCGAGACCACCGGCGGCAAGCGCCGCAACTACAGCCGTTCCTTCGTCACGTACCGCCTGGCGCAGGAGGCGGAGCTGCTCCGCGCCTCCTAGGCCCTCCGCACTCCACGAGCGCGCGTCCTCCCACTGGAGGGCGCGCGCTTCTGCGTTCCCGCTCGACGTCGTCGCTCCCGCCCGCGGTTCGGCAGGGCGCCACCTCGAGGCCGGGAGAGGCGCTCGGAGGCGCGTACAGGCCGTCAGAGCCGCTCCTCCTCCCGGGTGGCTCCTCGACGCCACGCCGGGCCCTGGACGCCGCGGAGCCGTCCGCCCGCACCCGACAGCGGCCACCCTCCCGGACGACCGCCGCGCCTCGCTGCGTCCGCACGACCGGCGCGTCTCCTGCTCTCCGCTCCGGGAACGGCGGAGGGGCCCGGTCCGAAGACCGAGCCCCTCAGGGATGCGGCAGGAGCCGCGTCACCGCGTCGTCAGTTCAGCGAACCCTCGACGGTCTCCTCGAAGGAGGTGGTGTTGCCCGTGCCGTACTTGTAGATCGAGACCGAGGCCTCGCTGGTGTCGCCGTTCTCGTCGAACGAGATCGGGCCGGAGAGGCCGTCGTAGTCGACGTCCTCGCCGTCGGCGATGAGCTTCGCGCAATCGGCGAAGGTCGTGCACTTGGTGCCGCCCTCCGAGACCGACATGAGGTTGTCGCGGATGGTCGCACCGTCCGTCGCCTTGCCCTGGAGCGCGGCGAGAGCGGTCAGGACCGTGGCGTCGTACGACTCCGGCGCGTAGCTGAACACGGTCAGCGCGTCGTTGCCCTGCGACTCGACGAGCGACTGCAGCTTGCCCTGGAAGTCCTCGGACGCCTGGACGCCCGGGTTGGTGAACTGGGCGCCGGCGATGTCGACGTTGGTGTCGGACTCGCCGATGACGCCGTAGTTGCCGTCCGTGCCGTAGAGCTTCGAGAAGTCGAAGCCCTTGGCCGAGAGCTGCTCCGCGATGGTCTTGATCTCGTCGAACGAGATGACGACCAGCGCGTCGGGGTTCGGGGCGAGGACCGAGGTCAGCGCCGAGTTGAAGTCGGTCGAGGCCGGCTCGAAGATCTCCTCCGCCGCGACGGATGCTCCGCCCGCCTCGAGGGTCTCCTTGATGTTCTTCTCGAGGCCGGTGCCGTACGCGTCGTTCATGTACAGGATCGAGACGTTGGTCTTGCCGTCGCCGAGGATCTTGTTGCCGAGGATGCGGCCCTGGAGCACGTCCGAGGGAGCGGTGCGCCAGTAGTAGCCGTCGTCGTCGTAGGTCGTGAAGTCCGGCGAGGTGTTGGCCGGCGAGATCTGGACGACGCCCGCCTGGGTCACCTGGTCGATGAAGGTCTTCGAGACGCCCGAGGACGCCGCGCCGATGATGGCGGAGACGTTGTCGGCGATGAGGGACGTGGCCGACTGCGTCGCGATGTCGGTCGTGGTGTCGCCCGAGTCCTTCTGCTCCACGTCGATCGTGATGCCGGCCTTGGCGTCGTTGATGTCGACGACCGCCTGGTCGACGCCCGCGATCTCGGGCGGGCCGAGGACGGCGAGGGTGCCGGTCTGCGGGAGGATCGTGCCGATCTTGAGGGACAGGTCGCCCGAGCCGCTGTCGCCGCTCGATCCGCTGTCGCCGCCGCCGGCGCAGCCGGCGAGGACGAGAGCGCTGGCGCCCAGAATGGCGACGCCGCCGAGGGTTGCCCGGAGGGACCGCGCGCGGGCCGAGCCGGCCTTCGCGTAAACGCCCATGTTGCTCCTTGAGAGGTGTGTGTCAGTGGGAGCGGCGCCGGTGGCAACCGCTCGGCCAACCTAACCTTCGAAGCAGCCGTGAACAATACAGGGGTGTTACCAATACGTTTCGCGACCGGATCGTTACCATTCCGCTGTCGCGCCGCGCCAGGACGACGCGTTCCGCAGATCAGACGGAGGATCGGCGCCGTCTGCGCTCCGCGGCGACGAGGTCGCCTGAGAAGATCGCCAGGGCGGCCCACACCAGCGCGAAGCCGATCCAGCGCTCGAGCGGCATCTCCTCGTGCAGGACGAAGGCCCCGACGAGGAACTGCAGGAACGGCGTCAGGTACTGCACGAAGCCGACGATCGACAGCGGGAGGCGCCGGGCGGCGCCCGCGAACAGGAGCAGCGGGACGGCCGTGACGATCCCGGCCGAGGCGAGGATGAGGGCGTGCCCCGTCCCCTCCGTCGTCAGGGTCAGCCCCACCGTGGAGCCGACGACCGCCAGCTGCACCACGGCGAGCGGCGTCAGCCAGAGCGTCTCGAGCGTCAGCCCGCCGACCGCGTCCACCGTGCCGCCGACGCGGCTCTTCACCAGGCCGTAGAGGCCGAACGAGAAGGCGAGGGCGAGCGAGATCCACGGGAAGGATCCGTAGCCCACCGCGATGACCAGCACCGCGACCGCGCTGACGCCCATCGCGGCCCACTGCAGGGGCCGGAGGCGCTCGCGCAGCACCAGGACGCCCAGCAGCACCGTGACCAGCGGGTTCATGAAGTAGCCCAGGGCCGCCTCGATGACGTGGCCCGTGGTCGTGGCGATCACGTAGACCTGCCAGTTGACGTAGATGAGCACGCCCGCGATCGCCATCACGCCGAGCAGGCGGGGGCGGCGCAGCAGCGCGCCGAAGGAGCGCCAGCCGCGGAGGACCGTGAGCAGGATCACGCAGAAGACGAGCGAGAAGAGCACCCGGAACGCGACGATCTCGAACGGCGAGGCCGGCGCCATCGCGATGAAGTAGAGGGGCATCGCACCCCAGAGCAGGTAGGCCGAGAACGCGAACAGCAGCCCCGTGCCGGACATCCCGCCCGGGCGTCCCGCCGCTCCGAGCGCCTCCACTCCTTCGCCGACGGGCACGTCCGAAGGGGACGGCGAGACGGACTCGGCAGGGGTGCGGGAGCTGGTCACTCCCCCGATGCTACGCAGCCGCGGGGTGGGGAGACGGCCCCGTAGCGGGCGGATCAGGCCACTGGCCGCGAGGAGGACCGGGAACGACGGAAGGGCCCGCCGACCGAGGTCGACGGGCCCTTCCGAGGGATGCTGCCTAGCGGACGACGACCGCGAGGACGTCGCGAGCGGAGAGGACCAGCAGGTCCTCGCCACCGAACTTGACCTCGGTTCCGCCGTACTTGGAGTAGATCACCTTGTCGCCGACGGCGACGTCGAGCGGCACGCGGTTGCCGTTGTCGTCGATGCGACCGGGTCCGACGGCGACGACCTCGCCCTCCTGCGGCTTCTCCTTGGCGGTATCGGGGATGACGAGACCGGAAGCGGTCACCTGCTCCGCCTCGACCTGCTTGATGACGATGCGATCTTCGAGCGGCTTGATGGACACCGACACGGTTGACCTCTTTCTTGACGACGATGTGGGCGGAACGCGGTTCTGGCACACACGCTCCGAGAGTGCTAGATCCATCGTAGGGGCTCCGCTGGCACTCGTGCAATCAGAGTGCCAAGCGGGGCGGCGGACCCGCCGGGAGGCCGTGGCCTACCATGGCCGGATGCGACGCGACGAGCTGGTCGAGCTCCTCTCCCCCGAGGGCCTCCGGCTCCTCGACTCCCTCGACGGCTACCGGTCCGACGACCTGGTGCGGGCCGTGGCACGCCTCCGGGCCGCCGGCCACTCCCCCGTCCTCGTCGCCGCGGTGCTCACCCAGGCGAGGCTCCGGCAGAAGGCGGAGGCGAAGTTCGGCGAGTTCGCCCGCTCGATGCTCTTCACGGACGCGGGACTCGAGCAGGCGACGCGGCTGCGCGTCGCCGCCCTGCACGCCGGCCGGTTCGCCGCGGCGGGAGCGGCGCGCGTCGCCGACCTCGGCAGCGGGATCGGCGGCGACGCCCTCGCGATGGCCGCGATCGACCTGGCGGTCACCGCCGTCGAGGCCGACGAGGTCACCGCGACCCTGGCCAGCTTCAACCTCGCCCCGTTCCCCGCGGCGAGCGCCGTGCACTCGACGGCCGAGGCCTTCGACCTCGACGGCTTCGACGCCGTCTACCTGGACCCGGCACGCCGCACGGCCGGCCACCGCGAGACCCGCCGGCTCGACGATCCGGACGACTACTCCCCCTCGCTCGACTTCGCGTTCGGCCTGGCCGAGCACCGTCCCGTGGGCGTGAAGGTGGGTCCCGGCTTCGACCGCGAGCGCCTGCCGCGGGACGCCGAGGCGCAGTGGGTCTCGGTCGACGGGGAGCTGGTCGAGACCGGGCTCTGGTTCGGTTCTCTGGCGCGCCCGGGCGTGCGCCGCTCCGCTCTGCTGCTCGGCGCGACCGGCTCCTCCGAGCTCACCGCGGCGGGCGACAGCGAGGACGAGGAGGTCGGCCCCCTCGGCGCGTTCGTGCACGAGCCGGACGGTTCCGCAATCCGCGCGCGCCTTCTAGGCGAGCTCGCGCGCTCCAGCGACTCGCGGATGCTCTCGCCCGGCATCGCCTACCTGACCGGCGACCATGCGGCCGCCTCGCCCTTCCTCCGCAGCTTCCGAGTCCTCGCCGAGCTGCCGCTGGACGAGCGCACGCTGGCGAAAGAGCTGCGCACCCGCGGCATCGGCGTGCTCGAGATCAAGAAGCGCGGGGTGGACGTCGACCCCGCCCGCTTCCGCAAGCGGCTGGGCCTCTCCGGCACCGGCAGCGCGGTGCTGATCCTGACGCGGATCGCCGGGCGCCACCGCGCGCTGCTCGCGGAGCGCGTCGAGCGGCCCGCGCCGGCTCAGTAGCCGGAGGTGCCGGCGGCGAGGGCGACCACGACGAAGACGAGGAAGACCGCCAGGTAGATCAGCGAGACGGCGATGCCGGCGAACCCGGTGATGATCGCGGTCAGCGCGAAGCCGCGCGCGGCCGGCTCGCGCCGGCGTCCGAGGAAGCCGAGCACGACGGCCGGAGCCGACAGCAGAAAGCCGAAACCGGCGGCGAAGAGCGTGATGACCAGGCCGACGATGCCGAGGATCATCCCGACGAGGCTCAGCGTGCGGGGGACGACGGGCGCCGGAGCGGCCGCGTAGGCGGCGGGGTGGCCGGGCGCCGAGGGGTACGCGGGCGCCGAGGGGTACGCGGGCGGCGGCGGCGGCGACCCGTAGGCCGGCGGTGCGGAGTCGGCGAGCGGCACCGACGGCTGCGACGCGGCCGAGGGCGGAGCGGGCGGGGCCGGGGGG
>NZ_PSVB01000026.1:0-41226 GCF_002932165.1 Rathayibacter sp. AY1F8 | reverse complement strand
CGCCTCCCAGTCAACAGCTGCCCGTCCCCCTCCGCCACCCCGCCCGACGCCGCCGATCCCCTCACCGGCGAGGACCCGGTCCGCACGCCGCCCCTGCTCCACGACCTCGACGGAGTGGACGTCGACGTCGACATCACCCCTCCGGCGCAGCCCGGCTCCCTCTCGCTCTCCGTCGCCGCCGACGCCGTCGACCTCGCCGAGTCGGGCTCCACCGCCCTCCAGCGCCGGTTCACGGGCGGGCTCCCCACGGTCACCGTCACCGACTCGCGCGTCGGCGCGCAGAACGACTGGTACGTCCTCGCCTCGGCGAGCGCCCTCACCGGCCCGAGCGCCTCGATCGGAGCCGACCATCTCGGCTGGACCCCGCGCCTGATCACCGGCACCGGCGCCGTCGCGGGCGATCCGGTCGCCTCCTCCCTCGAGGGCGGCGCGGGCCTGCGCGACGCGCTGCTGCTCGGAGCCGCCGGCGGGGCCGGCACCTGGAGCGCCGACGCCGAGCTGCGGCTGCTGGCCGAGCCGGACGTCGAGGCCGGCTCCTACCGCTCGACGATCACGCTGTCGCTGTTCGCCTAGGCGCGGACCAGCGCAACGGCCGGGGACCGCGCCCCGCGGTCACTCCTGAGCGACCGCGACCGCCACGACGAGCGCGGAGTGGACCGTCGGCTCCGAGACGGCGAAGTAGCGGCTCGAGCCCTCGATCCAGGCCTCGGTCGCACCCTCCCTGGTGCGGAAGCGGACGGGCTCGTCGCTCGAGGTCCCGCGCCCGTCGGCCTTCGCGACCGCCTGCGAGCGCAGATCGGCGAGCACCTGCTCCGCCGTCGTCGCCCCGGAGGCCACGCGGTCGCGGACGGTGCGGGCGCGCACCGCGTCGATCCCGATGTCGCGTCCGGTCGCCAGCGCCGCGACCACCGCGCCGTCGCAGTGCGCGATGCTGATCCGCATCCGCTCCAGCGCCGGGTGCTCGCCGCGGAGCACCGGGCGGCCGTGCGGTCCGGAGCAGCGCTCGCAGCGCGCGTCCACGGCGACCTCGAGGGGATCGATCCCGAGCGTCTCGGCGGCAAGCTCGCGCACGAGGACCCGGCCGAGGAGGAAGCCGTCCCGGACCTCGCGCCGACTCGTCGCCTCGTAGCGCAGGCGCTCGGCGAGGGTGAGCAGGCGCAGCATCCGGTGGCGGGCGGAGTCGAGGACCTCGGGCCGCGCCCAGCGCAGCTGCACGTCGTCGGTGGCGAGGAGGGGGAGTCCGGTCATGGCCCGGACGCTACGCACGCCAGGCGACATCGGCGTGACGGGAGGGTGGCCGGAGGGAGACGGGCAGCTGTTGACTGGGAGGCGTGCAGACCTTCCTCCCCTACCCCGACTTCCACCGCAGCGTCCGCGCCCTCGACGGCAAGCGGCTCGGCAAGCAGCGCGTCGAGACGCTGCAGGTCATGCGGGCGCTGACCGTTCCGGGGTACGGCTGGCAGAACCACCCCGTCACGCGGATGTGGCGGGGCTACCGACCGGCGCTGATGACCTACCAGCGCGAGACCTGCGCGGAGTGGACGGAGCGCGGCTTCGCCGACACGTGCCTCGTGAAGACCGAGGAGGCCCTCGCCGCCGCCCCGGAGGATCTCGCCGCCTACCTGACCGGCGACTACCCGCTCCCGCCGTGGTTCGGCGACGAGCGGCTGCACCTCTCGCACCGCTCGAAGCTCGTGGCCAAGGACGAGGACCACTACGGCCCGCTGTTCCCCGGCACGCCGCCGGGGCTCGACTACCTCTGGCCCGTCGGCGCCTGAGCTCAGGCCGCGGGCGGGCGGAGGAACGGGATCGCGACGCGCGGACGGAACACCTCGCGCTGGTTCGCCTTCACCAGTCCGCAGATGATCAGCACGAAGTGCACCAGCCAGAGCACGGCGAACAGCGTGATCGGGATGCCGATCGGGTAGAAGCCCTTCGCGAGCGGGGTGTCGGAGGCGGCGAAGAGCAGCACGACGTGCGCGCCGAGCGTCACGACCCCGATCAGGATCACCGTCAGACCCCAGTTCGCCGCGTTCCGCGCGTTCTCGGCGGCGAGCCCGCCCTTTCTCCGGGCGGAGGGGTACACGGACGCCATGACGATGCCGCCCACGATCAGGCTGAGGAACGGGATCCCGATGAACGCGAGGAAGCCGAGAGCGTACGAGAGGGCGCCCGTGGGCGGTGCGGGGACGGCCTGCGGGGGCGCGACCGGAGCGGCCTCCGGGGTCGTCGCGTCGGCCGGTCCGGGGTCGGAGGAGGGGCTCGCCATGCCGACAGCCTAGGGAACACCGTCCCCCGGGTGGCGGTCAGGGTCTTTTCAGGCCTCTGGCCGGGCCTTCGTCTTCGGGGGCTCTCGGGTTAGTCTGTCGAGGTTGACCTGCCGCACGGAGCGTGCAGGGCGTCGGCCGCGGTCGTCGCAGCATCCGGGGGGATTCGCGAAGGAGAAGGTTTGGCGTCCGACAGAAGGACCACCGGTGGTGTGGTCAAGGCGATCGTGGGCTTCCTGGGCATGAGCGTCGTGGCCGGAGTCCTCGTGACCGCCACCGTCACCCCGGCTGTGGCGCTCGCCGGAGTCGCCGCGAACCAGTCGATCGGCGTCTTCGACGGCCTGCCCGACTACCTCGAGGTCGACAAGCTCTCCGAGAAGAGCAACATCTACGCGACCGGCTCCGACGGCCCTCAGCTGCTCGCCTCCTTCTACGTCGAGAACCGCGTCGAGGTGCCGCTCGACCGCATCGCCCAGGCCGCCAAGGACGCCGCCGTCTCGGGTGAGGACCCCCGCTTCTACGACCACGGCGGAGTCGACCTCCCCGGCACGCTCCGCGCCGTCGCGCAGACCTACGTGCTCGGCAACGACGTGCAGGGCGGATCCTCGATCACCCAGCAGTACGTGAAGAACGTCCTCGTCGAGAAGGCCGTCCGCAACATCTCGGACGACGCCGAGCGCGCGGCCGCGATCGACGAGGCCACCCGGACCTCCCCCGAGCGCAAGCTCCGCGAGATGAAGCTCGCCATCGGGCTCGAGAAGCAGTACACGAAGGACCAGATCCTCCAGGGCTACCTCAACATCGCGTTCTTCGGAGGCACCACCTACGGCCTCGAGACCGCCGCGAACTACTACTACGCGACCTCGGCCGCGGACCTCTCGATCGCCCAGGCCGCGAGCCTCATCGCGATCGTCAACAACCCGGCCGTCCTGCGGATCGACCAGCCCGACAACCCGGACAACGGCGCCGCGAACGGCTACGCCCGCAACAAGGACCGCCGCGACTACATCATCGGCAAGATGCTCGAGGAGGGGAAGATCTCGCAGGAGGACCACGACGCCGCCGTCGCCACTCCGATCGAGCCCCGCATCACCCAGCCCAGCACCGGCTGCTCGACCGCGGGCAACGCGGGCTTCTTCTGCGACTACGTCACCAACGTCCTGAAGAACAACGAGATCTTCGGCGCCGACGAGGACACCCGCTGGACGAACTTCCGCCGCGGCGGCCTCGACGTCTACACGACGCTCGACGTCGGCCTGCAGGACGCGGCCGTCGCCGCCGTCGACGCGCAGGTCCCGCAGACCTGGAACTTCGACGTCGGAGCCGTCTCCGTCAGCGTCGAGGTCGGATCCGGGCGCGTGCTCGCGATGACGCAGAACAAGAAGTACTCGCAGGATCCGGACGTCCTCACGACCGACCCGTCCTACAGCGCCGTGAACTACAGCACCGATCGGGCCAACGGCGGATCCTCCGGGATCCAGCCGGGCTCGACCTACAAGCTCTTCACGCTGGTGGAGTGGCTGAAGGAGGGCCACAGCATCAACGAGTCGGTCGACGGGACGCGCAAGTCCACCTGGGGCACCTTCACGGACTCCTGCGTCTCCGGCGGCACCGACACGAGCAACGAGACGAGCGCGAAGAACGACGAGGGCGGAACCGGCGAGGTCGGCACCCCGGTGTCCTTCACGAAGACCTCCCTCAACACCGGCTTCGTCGGCATGGCCCGTGAGCTCGACCTGTGCGGCATCCGCGACACCGCGGTCGACATGGGCGTGAAGCAGGGCAGCGGCGAGGAGCTCGAGCACAACCCGTCGTCGGTGCTCGGCACGAACTACGTCTCGCCCCTCTCGATGGCCGGCGCCTTCGCCACCATCGCCTCCGGCGGCACGACCTGCGACCCCGTCGCGATCGACCGCATCACCGACTCCGCCGGAGCCGACCAGCCGGTGCCCCCGGCGAACTGCCGCCAGTCGATCGACCGCAACGTCGCCGCCACCGCGGCCGTCGCGCTGCAGGCGACCTTCACCGGCGGAGGGACGGCCGTGGCCTCCCGCACCGGCGACGGCGTTCCGCTGATCGGCAAGACCGGCACCACCGACGACGCGAAGGCCACCTGGATGACCGGAGCGAGCACCCGCGTCGCGACCGCCGTCGGCGTGTTCAACGTGAAGGGCGACGCGAACCTGCGCCTCGGCCGCTACTCCTTCGACTCCGGATCCGCCGCCACCGCGCGCCACCGCATCTGGCCGGTCGTCATGCGCGCCGCCGACGCGACGTACGGCGGGACGGCGTTCCCGGAGGCCGACGGCTCGCTGCAGGTCGTCCCGAAGGTCGACATCCCGGATGTCGTCGGGCTCTCCTCCGCCGACGCCGAGGCCAAGCTCGAGGCGGCCGGCTTCGGCGTCGTGCAGGGCGGCACGGAGGCGAGCGACGCCGCGGTCGGGACGGTCACCCGCGCCGACCCGTCGGGCTCGGCCCCGCGCGGCACCGCGATCACCGTGTTCACCAGCTCCGGCAACCAGAAGACCGTGCCGAACGTGACGGGCCAGGATCTGGAGGCCGCGAAGAACGCCTTCGGCGCAGCCGGCTTCACGAAGATCACGCTCGCCTGCGCCGAGAACCCGAAGGCGCCCGACGCCGGTCAGGTCACCGGGCAGGAGCCGGCCGGCGGCTCCCCCGTCGCTCCGGACGCCACGCTGAAGGTGACGATCACCGCGAAGAAGTGCCCCTGACCGGCGCCTGACGGCTCGCGAGAACGCGTCCGGCCCGCGAGGATCCTCGGATCCCGCGGGCCGGACGCGTTCCTGTCGGACGACGGCGTCGGAGCCGGCGCTACTGCCCGCGGCCCCGGATCGCGCCGACCATCGCGACGGTCGCGAAGTAGACGATGAGGGCCAGCACGCCGAACGAGGCGAGCGCCCCGCTGGCCTCGGCCCAGGGCCGTCGCTCGTCCGTCATGGTGCCGGGCATGACGATATCGAGGGCGAACATGCCCACCGCCAGGGCGAAGCAGACGAGGCTCAGCACGAGCAGCGCCCGGACCGCCTTGCCCACGGGGTCGTAGTAGCGCGGGTTCGACATCGTGCCTCCGGTTCTCGTGCTCTCGTGTCTATCCCGCCCGGACCGCTGTGGCAAGCCGTGGGGACGCGAAGACCCCCGCCCCTCCCCCTCCGCGGGCGCCGCTCGCGACGACGGGCGGTGCCGTCGTCACGAGCGGTGTCTCGCGGGAGGAGGGGGACGGGGGTCGGAGCGGGACCGGCTACGCGGCCAGCGGGAGGGCGGCGGCCGAGGTCACCAGCAGTTCGCCGCCGACGGCGTCGACGCGGACCGCGCCTCCGTCGGAGACTTCGCCGCTGACGAACAGGTCGGCGATCCGGTCGTCGATGGAGCGCTGGACGAGCCGGCGCAGGGGCCTGGCGCCGTACTGCGGCTCGTAGCCGTTCTCGGCGAGCCAGTCGACGGCCGCCTCCGTCACCTCGAGCGTCACCTCGCGGGGAGCGAGGCGGGAGCGCGTGGTGTCGAGGACGATGCCGACGATCTCCCGCAGCTGCTCGCGGCCGAGGCGGCGGAACAGGACGATCTCGTCGATCCGGTTGAGGAACTCGGGGCGCATCGCCTCGCGGAGACGGCCCATGACGCGATCGCGCAGGTCCTTCTCCGAGGCGAAGCCCTCGGCCGACGCGTCGCTCTGAGCGACGAAGCCGAGCGCACCCGACCGCGAGGCCAGGAACTCCGAGCCGAGGTTCGAGGTCATGATGATCACCGTGTTGCGGAAGTCGACCGTCCGCCCCTGGCCGTCGGTCAGACGCCCGTCGTCGAGCACCTGCAGCAGCAGGTTGAACACGTCGGGGTGCGCCTTCTCGATCTCGTCGAAGAGGACCACCGAGTACGGGTTCCGGCGCACGCGCTCGGTCAGCTGACCGGCCTCGTCGTAGCCGACGTACCCGGGAGGGGCGCCGACCAGCCGCGAGACCGTGTGACGCTCGCCGAACTCGCTCATGTCGAAGCGGATGACCGACTGCTCATCGGCGAAGAGGGAGCCCGCGAGGGTGCGCGCCAGCTCCGTCTTGCCGACACCGGTCGGGCCGAGGAAGAGGAACGAGCCGACCGGGCGCGAGGAGTCGCCGAGGCCTGTGCGGCTGCGACGGACAGCCCGGGCGACCGCGGTGACCGCGTCGTCCTGGCCGATGACCCGCTGGTGCAGCTCGGTCTCGAGGTGCGCGAGGCGCTCGCGCTCCCCCTCCGTGAGCCGCGACACCGGGATGCCGGTGGCGCGGGCGATGACGGCCGCGATCTCGGTCTCGCCGACGACCGCTTCCGCGGGGGCACTGCCGGTGGCCGCGTCGAGCTCCGCCTGCACGGCGCTGATCTCGTCGCGGACGCGGGACGCCTCCTCGTAGTGCTCGGCCGAGACGGCCGCGTTCTTGTCGGCCTCCAGGGTCGCCAGACGCTCGAGCAGAGCTCCGGTGTCGACGCCGGCTCCGAGGCGGAGGCGGAGGCGCGCGCCGGCCTGGTCGATCAGGTCGATCGCCTTGTCGGGCAGCACGCGGTCGGTGAGGTACCGGGCCGAGAGCTCGACGGAGGCGCGCAGGGCCTCGTCCGTGAAGCGCACGCGGTGGTGCTCCTCGTAGGCGGGGCGCAGGCCGTGCAGGATGGCGACCGCGTCCTCGATGCCGGGCTCGCCGACGCGGACCGCCTGGAAGCGCCGCTCCAGTGCCGGGTCCTTCTCGATGGTGCGGTACTCCTTGAGCGTGGTGGCGCCGACGAGGTGCAGCTCGCCCCGGGCCAGACGCGGCTTGAGGATGTTGCCCGCGTCCATGCCGCCCTCGCCGCCGCCGCCCGCACCGACCACGGTGTGGACCTCGTCGATGAAGACGATCAGCTCGCCGGAGTGCGCCGCGATCTCGTCCATGGTGCCGGTGAGGCGCTCCTCGAAGTCGCCGCGGTAGCGGGTGCCGGCCAGCATGCCGGGGAGGTCGAGCGAGATCACGCGCTTGCCGCGCAGCTGCTCGGGGACCTCCTCCGCCACGATCGCGCGGGCCAGGCCCTCGACGATCGCGGTCTTGCCGACGCCGGCCTCGCCGACGAGCACCGGGTTGTTCTTGGTGCGGCGGCTGAGGATCTCGACGGTCTGCTCGATCTCGTCGGCGCGCCCGATGACCGGGTCGAGCCGGCCCTCGCGGGCGAGAGCGGTGAGGTCGGTACCGAACTTGTCGAGCAGCGGAGTGTCGGAGGCGGGCTGTCCCGCCTCCTGCTGCTGCGGGGCCTCGGTCTCGCGCATGCCCTGGGTGAGGGCCTCGGCGGTGACGCCGGCGCGGGCGAGGACCTGCCCGGCGGGGGCGTCCTGGCCGAGCACGAGCGCGAAGAAGAGGTGCTCGGGCTCGATGTAGGTCGAGCCGCTGGAGCGGGCGACCTGGTAGGCGTGGAACAGCGCGCGCTGCGCGCTGGGGGTGATGGTGGCCGCGTTCTGCGAGGCGTGGGCCTCGTCGGCCTGCGGGAGGCGCGCCTCCGCGGCGGTGGCGATGGCGGCGGGGTCGACGCCGATGCGGCGCACGGCCTGCGAGACGGTCTCGTCGTCGATGAGCACGCGGAGCACGTGCAGGGCGTCGAGCTCGGTCTGGCCGCGCTCGAGGGCGAAGCGTCCTGCGGACTGCAGGATGTCGCGGGTACGGGCGGTGAGGAATCGGCTGAGGTCGATCGACCGCGCCGCGCGGGCGCGCTCACCGTCGAGGTAGCGGGCGAGGAAGTCGTCGAACGAGCTCGCTCCGGCCTCGCTGTAGTTGTCGGGCACCTGTCCTCCTGAGGAAGTTGAGTCGGTTACGCTCAAGTTCAACGCAGGGGTGCCGTTCCTATTCCCGCCCCTCCCCCGCGAGATGCCGCTTCGGTCCGCGGCACACCGCGGCGGGCGTTCCGACCGGCGTCTCGCGGGGACGGGAAGAGGCACGGACTCCGGGGAGTCCGTGCCTCTCTGCGCCGACGCGCATTTCCTCCGGGGTGGGAGCTCTAGGGGACGAGGTAGCCCGCCGCGCGGAACAGCTCGTACCACTCCGGCCGCGTGAGCGGCAGATCGGAGCCGAGGGCCGCATCGCGCACGCGCTGCTCGTTGGTCGTGCCGAGCACGACCTGCATGCCCGCCGGGTGGCGGGTGATCCAGGCGGTGGCCACGGCGATCGCCGGGACCTCGTAGGTCGCTGCGAGCCGGTCGATGACGGCGTTCAGCTCGGGGTAGGCCGGGTTGTCGAGGAAGACGCCGGTGAAGAACCCCGCCTGGAAGGGCGACCAGGCCTGGACGGTGATGTCGTTCAGGCGGCAGTAGTCGAGGATGCCGGCGTCGCGCATGACGGACTGGTCCTCGCCGACCATGTTGGAGGCGACACCCTGCGCGATCAGCGGCGCATGGGTGATCGAGAGCTGCAGCTGGTTCGCCACGATCGGCTGGTTCAGCGACTTCTTCAGCAGCTCGATCTGGTACGGCGTCTGGTTCGAGACGCCGAAGTGCTTCACCTTGCCGGACGCGTGCAGCTCGTCGAACGCGCGGGCCACCTCATCGGGCTCGACGAGCGCGTCGGGCCGGTGCAGGAGCAGCACGTCGACGTAGTCGGTGCGCAGCGCCTTCAGCGAGCCCTCGACCGAGGCGATGAGGTGCTCGTACGAGAAGTCGAAGTAGGGGCCGTCCGGGACGATGCCCGCCTTGGTCTGCAGGACGACGTGCTCACGCTCCGACGGGGTGAGCGCCATCGCCTCGGCGAAGCGCTCCTCGCAGCGGTGCAGTTCGCCGCCGTACACGTCGGCGTGGTCGAAGAAGTCGATGCCGGAGTCGCGGGCGGCGCCGACGAGGCCGCGGATCGCCTCGTCGCTCATCTCGGGGATGCGCATGAGGCCGAGGACGACGTTCGGGGAGTCGACACCGGAGGTGCCGAGGGGGACGTGCTTCACAGGGAGTGCTCCTTCGTTGGATACCTCGTCCACGGTAGGCGCCCCGCCTGGGCGCCGTCCAACAGGGGGCGCTGGTGCGATTCATGCGGTGGAGTGGTGAATCGGCGGAGTGCGTTCACGATGCAGGACGAACGTGGTGCCACGACCCCGATTCCGCGGCAGGGAGGAAGTCCTTCGTCGTTCGTCCTGAGTTCTGAACGGCTTGTCCGCGCACCCCGACGGTGGAAGGCTGCGGCCATGACGATCGAGGTGCGCGCGGCCACCGTCTTCGACGACCTGGCGACGATGGTCGGCCCGAAGCGCCCCGACGCGAGCGTGTGCTGGTGCCTGAGCTACCGGCTCCGCTCCTCCGTCGAGAACCGGGCTCTCGCCGGTCCCGCTCGCGGTGCCCGGGTGCGGGAGCTCGTCGCGGAGGACCCTCCGCCCGGCGTCCTCGCGTACGACGGCGAGGAGGTGGTCGGCTGGGCGGCGGTGCACCCCCGGGCCGACACGAGCTACTCGACGAACCGGCGCATCCCGCACGTGGACGCCCTCGACGTGTGGAGCGTGTGGTGCCTGCGCGTGCGGCCCGGCTTCCGCGGGCGCGGGATCTCGCATCCGCTGCTCGAGGGCGCCGTCGAGTTCGCCCGAGCCCACGGGGCACCGGCGATCGAGGGCTATACGGTCGACAACCGCTGCGCGAAGGTCGAGCAGACGACGGCCAGCGTCGGCTGCACCGCCCCCCTCCGAGCGCGTCGGCTTCGCGTACGCGTCCGACGCGACCTCGGTGCTGAACGGGTTCCCGCGGGTCGTGATGCGTCTTTCTCTCGCACCCGTCAGGACCAGTCGCCGACGTACTAAGAGCGGGCACGCAGCAATGCCCAAAATGCAACAATCCTCTCGTCAGACGGTTCGTCCGATCCGATAATTACTGACGGTTCAACCACAAAAGAAATCTTCGCTTTCGCGAATCCAGCTGCATTTATCCGTTTACGCTGAGCCACACCCGAGTCGACGAGAGCATTCACTAACAATGGCCAGAGCGGGTCATCCGGCCGGGGGATCCAACTAGAAGCCGTTTCACCGGGCGTTGAAAATCTGTCATCAATAACAAAATTCATAGCTTGCCGACTTACGACCTTGCTGAGGAAGCTTTGGCTGAACACCTCTAGCGGCGTTAAGCCTCGATTCTGAACGACGAGTCGATCCAGCCCGTCGAAGCCGATGCGCGTGAGTTCCTCGGCCACTTTGCTAAGACCTGAGACAACCTCGAGCACCCGTCCGGTCGAATCGTCTACGATATGTAGCTCGCCTACGTCGATGCCTTCGCCCGGTTCGAACGTCAACGCTGGATCGGCTGCCCTAGAACCACTTACAATACGCAACACGTCCACTCGCGACCCGCTGAGACCAATAATACCGGTGGTTTCGAAATCAATAGTAAGGATGCGAACTGCACAGCGCACCAACTCAGTCCGCCCGACACTTAGGCCGACCATGTTCAACTTATCAATCGACAGATCGAGAAGCGCCGCGCCTCCCGCAAACCATTTCTGCGTCTCGGCATACGCCGAAATCATCGACCCCACATTCGCCGAGACATTCCCACCAAACTCCGAACCGGCGCCTGCTAAATTGACAAGCCGAGAGTGCATCTCGCCTTCCTGCCGAACAATAGCCTCGACAATTGAAGTGCCGAGAACTTCCTTACCGAATGTTATCCGGTCAGCCGCAAGCGATTGATTACCACTGCGGATACGTCTTAGAAGAAAAGGCACGATGAGCGCATCGTAGTACCGCTCGTGGTCGAAGGTGAAACTTAGGCGGTTTTCTTCTGCCGTTGCCGCGGAGATTCCGCAAAGCACAGTCAGGCGGTCACCCAAATACTGGTGACGTCCCGAAAAGGCCTCTATGCCCAACCCAACTAAAGCAGCAAGGAGGAAGTCCTCCTTGGAGAGCTCCCGCTCACCCAATTCCCACATCTGGCCCGCGCATTCAATCAAGATATCTCGAAGGTCTTCCACAGTCACGCCGACTACTCGCCCATGAGTAAGCTTATTCAGCTCGCGACGCAAGTATGCGTCGAGAAGTATATCGACGAGGTCGACCGTGTTCACCGCCGAATTCTGAATCCGACTCGTCTGTACAAAGTGGTCGAATACCCTTGCGAAAAATGGCAGACGGAGGAGCTCTTTATCCTGCTGCGTCAACGCGAAACGATAGTTGAACCAGGACGGATTTGTCTCAAATATCTGGTTGATTGTCTCAACAGGCCACCGTCCCATTTCGAGAATCCAATGGTCCGTCGACTCGAACGGATCAGCCGCGCTATCTAAGCTTGCACGATATTGGTTGGCAAGATACGAGGACCGCGCCGAGATAACAATCGTGCCATTATGTCCGAGCTTGCCGAGTAGCGGCTTGAGAGTGTCATAGGCATCTCGATAGCCAGCTCCACCCAGGAGTTCATCGAATCCGTCGATGACGAGAACGACAAGTCCATTTCGGCATAGGGTAGCAATTCGATCTGCAGTGAGTACGATGGTTGCCGCCACAGTCGCGTCAAGGACTGCCTCCAACGAAGAGAGTCGTACACCTGAGCAATCGATGTAGAGAAAAAGCGGCTCAATACTCTGAGACTCAGAAACATGGCGCAATCTTGTTCGAGCCATGTTGATGAGGTTGTGGGTCTTACCCACGCCGGCCTCACCGCTCAAGAAATATATTTGTGAAACCCCCTTATGAAGGGCTACCGACGAATCAAGCTTATTCACCAGCGTTGATTCGGAAGAAGCTCCTTGCAGTAAAAAGCTTTCTCCAATGCGATCAATATCTTTAACAAATGGCTCGAGTGGCAAAAGATTTTCTGGCACCGAAAATGAGCCAAAATTCTCCAGATCCCACCGGCTCTTAGTCTGGTAAGAATCAACAACCGCTTCTAGAAGTCGCGGTACGAGCACCGTCCAACTACTGATCTCCCGGAGAAGGTCCAAATATGACCCAAAACGATCGTCTGCTCCTTCTCTTTTCCATTCGCGAGCGCGGTCACCTGCGCGGATTCGAAAAGTGTCTACCCTCCTATCAACCCCTTCACTAATTCGTCGCTGCCATGTGACGACAAAGGGGCTAGTGGTCGACGCCACGTCAAATTGAATTGGCTGACCTCTTTCGGAAAATGGCTCAAGGTCGCGTCGAATTGCTGACTTGAACTGCTTTATCTCAGGATCTTCAGGCGCGATCGACGTCTGTAGGAAAGAGCGCAGCAATTCAAGCCTATCGGCATCTTCTATCTCCACTTCGCACTCGGGCTGCCAGCGATCGAGCATGTAGTAGTTCGCGGCAAAAATACCATCATTCACTCGAAGACTTTGAAAAAAGCCTATTGATCCATTCCTGATGCACACGAGCGGATTTTCGTAGACAACTCCCGTGTACGTTACTTTCAAAAACGGGGTGGAATCGTCCAGCCCAATTTCTTTACCTATTAAAAGCTGCTTTAAAGCATGAAATATTTCGCTGACGGCCGAGCGAAGCGCCTGAAAATCTTCCGGTGGAATGGGCGATGCAATGCCGCCATGACTGAGGAAATTTCGCAGTTGGTTTGCCGACTTGTCTCCTACCATCAGGCGAGCTGCGTCGAGCTGCAACGTGACAAGTCGTAAAATGTTTGGGTTGTGAGAAAACCGAACAGATACACTCCCAAGCAAATTCAAGTACGTTCGATACCCCCCTGAATTGGGGATTCGATCATCCGTGCCACGTAGGCCAATAAGAGGCAGTAGAAGGCAGTAGCTCAAACGCGCTTCCGCTTCGAGAAAAGAAAGCATTTCCCGCAACTTGTCTTCAGTGGGCTCGTTAAGCCCCACTTTTTGAAGTGTCAGGTCTAACGGTAAGGGCGTTACATGCGCATCCATTTTCAAATATTATCGCTCTGAGCGCCGTTGCTGCAAGCAGTGATTACCTAGGTTTATAGATCGAGCGAAAGGCTCCTCACGCGAAAGCAATACTTCGCTTGCCGCCCGCCGCCCGGAGACGAGGAACGGCCCCTCACCCGCGAGGGGAGGGGCCGTTCGCCGTGGAGGCCGGGACGTGGTGTCGACGCCTAGAAGTCCCAGTCCTCGTCCTCGGTGTTCACGGCCTTGCCGATCACGTAGGAGGAGCCGGAGCCCGAGAAGAAGTCGTGATTCTCGTCCGCGTTGGGCGAGAGGGCCGACAGGATCGCGGGGTTCACATCGGTGACCTGCTTGGGGAACATCGGCTCGTAGCCGAGGTTCATCAGCGCCTTGTTGGCGTTGTAGTGCAGGAACTTCTTGACGTCCTCGGTCAGGCCGAGCTGGTCGTAGAGGTCCTGCGTGTACTGCGCCTCGTTGTCGTAGAGCTCGTAGAGCAGCGAGAACGTGTAGTCCTTGATCTCGTCGCGCTTGGCCTGGTCGACCCGCTCGAGCCCCTTCTGGAACTTGTAGCCGATGTAGTAGCCGTGCACGGCCTCGTCGCGGATGATCAGGCGCACGAGGTCGGCCGTGTTGGTGAGCTTGGCGCGCGAGGACCAGTACATCGGCAGGTAGAAGCCCGAGTAGAAGAGGAACGACTCCAGCAGCGTGGAGGCGACCTTCCGCTTCAGCGGGTCGTCGCCGCGGTAGTAGTCCATCACGATGGACGCCTTCTTCTGCAGGTTCGGGTTCTCCATCGACCAGCGGAAGGCCTCGTCGATGTCCTGGGTGTTCGACAGGGTCGAGAACACCGAGGAGTACGACTTGGCGTGGACCGACTCCATGAACGCGATGTTCGTGTAGACGGCCTCCTCGTGAGGCGTGATCGCGTCCGGGATGAGCGAGACGGCGCCGACGGTGCCCTGCACGGTGTCGAGCAGGGTGAGCCCGGTGAACACGCGCATGGTGAGCTGCTGCTCCTGGTGCGTGAGCGTGTTCCACGACTGGATGTCGTTCGACAGCGGGACCTTTTCGGGCAGCCAGAAGTTGCTCGTGAGGCGGTTCCACACCTCGACGTCCTTGTCGTCCTGGATCCGGTTCCAGTTGATCGCCTGGACGGAGTCGACGAGCTTGAGCTTCTCGGGGGGAGTCATGATTCCTTCTCGCTGCTGCGGATGGGTCGTGCGGAGGGGGGTGGGGCTGCGTGCTCTAGAGCATGCACGAGACGCACTGGTCGAGCTCGGTGCCCTCGAGCGCCAGCTGACGGATGCGGATGTAGTAGATCGTCTTGATGCCCTTGCGCCAGGCGTAGATCTGAGCGCGGTTGACGTCGCGGGTGGTCGCCGTGTCCTTGAAGAAGAGCGTGAGCGAGAGGCCCTGGTCGACGTGCTGCGTGGCGGCGGCGTAGGTGTCGATGATCTTCTCGTAGCCGATCTCGTACGCGTCCTGGTAGTACTCCAGGTTGTCGTTCGTCATGAACGGCGCCGGGTAGTAGACGCGGCCGAGCTTGCCCTCCTTGCGGATCTCGATCTTCGACGCGATCGGGTGGATCGAGGACGTCGAGTTGTTGATGTACGAGATCGAGCCGGTCGGCGGGACGGCCTGCAGGTTCTGGTTGTAGATGCCGTGCTCCATGACCGAGGCCTTGAGCGCACGCCAGTCGTCCTGGGTGGGGACCACGATGCCCGAGTCGGCGAAGAGGCGGGAGACGCGCTCGGTGGCCGGCGCCCACTCCTTCTCCGTGTAGGTGTCGAAGAACTCGCCCGAGGCGTACTTCGAGTCGGCGAAGCCCTCGAAGGTGGTGCCGCGCTCGATGGAGAGGTTGTTGGAGGCGCGCAGGGCGTGGAACAGCACCGAGTAGAAGTAGATGTTGGTGAAGTCGATGCCCTCCTCGGATCCGTAGTGGATCCGCTCGCGGGCGAGGTAGCCGTGCAGGTTCATCTGGCCGAGGCCGATGGCGTGCGACTTGTCGTTGCCGTCCTCGATCGAGCGGACCGAGGTGATGTGCGACTGGTCGGACACCGAGGTGAGGCCGCGGATCGCGGTCTCGATGGTGCGGCCGAAGTCGGGCGAGTCCATCGTAAGCGCGATGTTCAGCGAGCCGAGGTTGCAGGAGATGTCCTTGCCGATCTCCGCGTAGGAGAGGTCCTCGTTGTAGGTCGTCGGGGTGTTGACCTGGAGGATCTCGGAGCAGAGGTTGGACATGTTGATGCGGCCCTTGATCGGGTTCGCCTGGTTCACCGTGTCCTCGAACACGATGTAGGGGTAGCCCGACTCGAACTGGATCTCGGCGATGGTCTGGAAGAACTCGCGCGCCGAGATCTTGGTCTTCTTGATGCGCGGGTCGTCGACCATCTCGCGGTACTTCTCCGAGAGGGAGATGTCGCCGAAGGGGATGCCGTAGACGCGCTCGACGTCGTAGGGCGAGAAGAGGTACATGTCCTCGTTGTTCTTCGCGAGCTCGAACGTGATGTCGGGCACGACGACGCCGAGGGAGAGCGTCTTGATGCGGATCTTCTCGTCGGCGTTCTCGCGCTTGGTGTCGAGGAAGCGGAGGATGTCGGGGTGGTGCGCCGAGAGGTACACCGCTCCCGCGCCCTGGCGCGCGCCGAGCTGGTTGGCGTAGCTGAAGCTGTCCTCGAGGAGCTTCATCACGGGGATGATGCCCGAGGACTGGTTCTCGATCTGCTTGATCGGGGCGCCGGCCTCGCGGATGTTCGAGAGCGAGAGGGCGACGCCGCCGCCGCGCTTGGAGAGCTGGAGCGCGGAGTTGATGCCGCGGGCGATCGACTCCATGTTGTCCTCGATGCGCAGCAGGAAGCAGGAGACGAGCTCGCCGCGCTGGGCCTTGCCGGTGTTGAGGAAGGTCGGGGTCGCGGGCTGGAAGCGGCCGGCGACGATCTCCTCGACGAGGGCGGTCGCGAGCGTCTCGTCGCCCTGGGCGAGGCCGAGGGCGGTCATCACGACGCGGTCCTCGAAGCGCTCGAGGTAGCGCTTCCCGTCGAACGTCTTGAGCGTGTACGAGGTGTAGTACTTGAACGCGCCGAGGAAGGTCGCGAAGCGGAACTTCTTCGAGTACGCCAGGTCGTTGAGCTGCTGGATGAACTCGAACGAGTACTGGTCGAGCACGGCCTGCTCGTAGTACTCCTTCTCGACCAGGTAGTCGAGGCGCTCCTTGAGCGTGTGGAAGAACACCGTGTTCTGGTTGACGTGCTGCAGGAAGAACTCGCGAGCGGCCTCGCGGTCCTTGTCGAACTGGATCTCTCCGTTCGGGCCGTAGAGGTTCAGCATCGCGTTGAGCGAGTGGTAGTCCATCTGTGCGGCGTCGCGGGGAGCGTCGATCACTGCTGCGTCCAAAACGTGTCCAATCCTTCGTCGACGGCGCGGACGTCGTCGGGTGTTCCGAATACTTCGAATCGATAGAGGTGCGGCACCTCGCACTTGCGGGCGATGATGTCGCCGGCGAGGCAGTACGCCTCGCCGAAGTTCGTGTTGCCGGCGCCGATGACGCCGCGGATCAGGGAGCGGTTGCACGGATCGTTGAGGAACCGGATGACCTGCTTGGGGACCGCTCCCCCGCCGTTGCCGCCGCCGTAGGTGGGGAGGACGAGCACGTACGGCTCGTGGACGTGGAGCGTGTCGAGGGCGGCTCCGTCGCGGCGGGCGTGGAGCGGGATGCGCTGCGCCGGCCGTCCGAGCTTCTCGATGAACCGGTGCGTGTTCCCCGAGCTGCTGGAGAAGTACACGAGCCCGCTCATCCTTCGGCCCCTCTCCCCGTCAGCTGCTGTTCTCGGTCCCGCCTCTGAGGCGGCTGCGCGGTGAGCCGCAAGGCGGAGGAGGAGGCCGCAGCGGCGCTACGGCGTCCGCCGACGACGCCGCGGATCGCCGTCCGTGCGCCTCAGAGGGTCGCGATCTTGTCGGGGCGGAAGCCGGACCAGTGGTCGTCGTCCGTGATGACGACCGGCGCCTGGAGGTAGCCGAGGGCCTTGACGGCCTCGAGGGCCTTCTCGTCCACGGAGAGGTCGAACACCTCGTAGTCGATGCCCTTGCTGTCGAGGGCGCGGTACGTCGCGGTGCACTGGACGCAGGAGGGCTTGGTGTAGACCGTCACAGCCATGGGTGTCGCCTTTCGGAGGGGGTGTCCCGGTGCCGCTCCCCGACCGGCGGCCCGCGATGCGGGCGGGGTCGGAGGGTGGTCCGGGTGAGTTCTGGGTGCCGGTGGGGCTCTCGCTCCGACCTGCTCAGCAATACTACATATAGGGGGCGGGCCGGTGTCAGCCCACTAGACGTAGTAGTTACAGCCGTGTAGTTATCCACCGGTTCCTCCCCCGTTCATCCACAGGCCGGAGCCCGTGGAACCGCGGGAGGACGCGGATCCGGACGAACCATCCACAGGTGTGGACAGAAGGATCCCGTTCACTGTGTACAACGCGCCACGGCGTGTCGGCATGCCCGACCGGTGGGGTCCGCGCGGCGGCTCGACCACAAGATGTGGTGGTCGGATCGCATCTCGGGGCATGCCCGGACGGTACGCCCGACCACCGACACCGCGAACGGTCAGAGGAGCTGCGCGGCCCACTCCCGGGCGACGGCGCGCAGGTGCGGGAACGGGTCCGCGAGGGCCGCGGACGAGGAGCCCGCCGCCTCCGTCAGCGACACCGCAGCGGTGAAGCCGGGAGTCGGCGCCGCGATCGCCCCGGCGACGAGGAGCGTCCGCGCCCCGGCCGCCTCGGCGAGCGCGAGGACGTGCACCGGGACCTTGCCGGCGGCGGACTGCGCGTCGAAGCGCCCCTCCCCCGTGATGACGACGTCCGCGCCCGCGAGGAGCGCCGGGAGCCCGATCGCCCGTCCGACGGCGTCGGCGCCGGAGGTCGGGCGCGCGCCCCAGGCGAGCAGCCCGAAGCCCGTCCCGCCCGCCGCCCCGGAGCCCGGCGCATCGGGATCCGCGTCCAGGTGCGCAGCGAGACGGCGGAGGCCGCTCTCGAGGAGGAGGACGTCCTCGGGGCCGGCCCCCTTCTGCGGTCCGAAGACGCGGGCCGCCCCGGAGTCGCCGAGCAGCGGGGTCGCGACGTCGCTGAGCACGACCGCGCCTCCGGGCGGCAGAGGACGCAGCCCGCGGACGTCGGCGGCGGCGAGCGCGGGCAGCGCACCGCCTCCCTCGCCGAGGTCGCGGCCGGAGGTGGTGGAGAAGCGTGCGCCGAGCTCGCGGAGCGCTCCGACTCCGCCGTCGGTCGAGGCGCTGCCGCCGATCGCCAGCAGCAGGGCGTGCGCCCCCGCGTCAAGGGCGGCGGCGATCGCGCGGCCGAAGCCGCGCGTGTGCGCGGTGAGCGGTCGGAGCGGGTCGAGCAGCGTGATGCCGCTCGTGGAGGCGAGCTCGACGACGGCTGTCCCGTCGGGGAGCAGCAGCCACCAGGCGCGGACCGGCCGGTCGTCCGGGCCGGGCACGACGACCGGCCGCCGAAGCGACCCCGGGACCGCGAGCGCGAAGGCCTCGACGGTGCCCTCTCCCCCGTCGGCCATCGGCGCGAGGACGATCTCGTCCCCCGCGCGCGCAGCGCTCCAGCCCTCGGCGATCGCCCGCGCGACCTCGACCGCGCTCGCCGACCCCTTGAAGGAGTCGGGCGCGACGACGACCCTCAGCCTGCCCACGCGCTCAGTGTGGCACCGCGCCCGGCGCGGCCTCGAGCGGTCGCCCGTCCGCGACCTCGGTCGCGTCGCCCCCGTCGCGCGTCCACTCGTGGTGAGCGGCGTGTGCCGAACGAGCGGAGTCGCGGCCTCCTCCGATCGACCCCTGGAGCCGCGCGAACGCGCGTGGAGAGGGCCGCAGCCGCACTGCGCCGCCGCTCAGAGCGGGGTCGCGAGCCGGTAGCCGCGCTTGATCACCGTCGCCACGAGCCGCGGTTCGGGGAGGGCCTGACGGAGGCGGCTGACGGCGACGTCGACCGCGTGGTCGTCGAGAGCCTCCGGCGCGGAGGCCGCGAGGACGTGACGCGCGACGGTCGCGCCCTCGGCGGCGACGAGAGTCCGGAACAGCGCGAGCGCGACCGGGGTCAGCGCCACCCGGGTCCCGGCCAGGACCGCGTGCCGGCCTCGGAGCTCGAGAGTGCCGAAGGCCGTCTCGATGCGGGGCGACGCCTGCTCGAGGTGCTCGCAGGTCAGGCGGATGAGCGCGCCCATCCGGAACCGGTCCGGCACGACCGGGAGGATCCCTGCCTCGACCAGGGGTGCTGCGGTCACCGGGCCGACGGCGGCGGCGACCACCGTCTCGCGGAAGGCCGCCTGGAGGTCGTCGAGGCGGCCCGCGGCCTCCGCGACCGTGAAGAGCGCCTCCACCGCCGGCGCGCTGGTGAAGGTGACGGCGTCGATGCCCCCTCCGCAGACCGCGTCGATCAGCCGCAGCACCCGGGCGGAGTCCTCGTGCACGCTCCAACGGTAGGGCGCGGCCGTGAGCACCCGGGCGCCGGCGTCGCAGAGACGCTGCAGCTGAGCCGGGTCGGTGAATCCGTGCAGCTGCACCGCGATCGTGCGGCCGGCGACGCCCTCGCGCAGAGCCAGGTCGACGAGGGAGGTGGTCGTCTCGCGCTCGCTCATCCCGTGGTCGTCGAGACCCGCCGCACGGATCGCTCCGCGCGCCTTGGGCCCGCGGACGAGGATCCGCGCGGAGGACAGCGCGTCGGCCAGCTCGATCCCCGCGGCGTCCGCGGCCTCGAGCCAGCGCCGCAGGCCGTAGGAGGTGGTGGCGAGGAGCACGTCGGGACGGGCGGCGACGATGGCGCGGGTCTCCTCCTCGAGCGCGCCCTCGGTGTCGACGCCGCGCATGCGGATGGTGGGGGCGTGCGTCACGGCGGCACCGCGGCGCTCGAACGCGGCGATCAGGTCCTCGGAGCGGCGGTCGGAGGTGACCCCGATGCGGAAGCCGTCCAGCTGGTCGGGTCGGAACCCCACGGCGGCGTCGGGATCGGTGCCGGTCATGCTCGGCCCCCTCGAGATCTCACGCGGTCAGTGCATCGACCGCTCGGGCGATGCTCTCGGGGTCCCCCGCATCATGGCACGCGGCCTGCCGGACCACCTCGCCGATGACGATCACGGCGGGCGAGCGCGGTGCCAGCTCGGCGAGCAGGCCGAGCACTCCGCCGACCGACGAGACCGTCGTGCGCTGGTCGCGCGACCAGCCCCGCTCGACGATCGCGAGGGGCGTGTCGGCGCGCATCCCCGCGCGCTGCAGCCCGGCGACGAGGTGCGGGAGGGTGTTCACGCCCATCAGCACCACGATCGTCCCGCCCAGCCCGGCCAGATGGCCGAGCTCCTGCTCGCTGAACGGCGCATGGCCCGAGACCACGGTGAAGGCCCTGCTGACCTCGCGATGGGTGACCGGGATCCCGGCGGCGGCGGGCACCGAGATCGCGCTGGTCACTCCGGGGACGACCGTGGAGCCGACGCCGGCCAGCCGGCACGCGCGCACCTCCTCCGACCCGCGGCCGAACACGAACGGATCGCCGCCCTTCAGGCGCACGACGTCCAGACCCGCGAGGGCCCGCTCGATCATCAGCCGCTCGATCTCGTGCTGCGGCACCGCGTGATGACCCGGCGTCTTGCCGACGTCGATCAGCTCGGCGCCGGGCGCCCACTCGGCCAGGCCCTCGTGCGGACCGAGCCGGTCGTAGAGCACCACGTCCGCGTCGCGGAGGGCGCGGCGGGCGGCGAGGGTCATCAGATCCGGATCGCCGGGGCCGCCGCCGACGATGCTGACGTGCCCGACCGGCCGGGTCGGCGCGGGGGCCTCGTCGACGATCCAGGGGCAGAGCTCGGCCGCCGCTGCTCGGAGCGGCGCCGGCCCCTCCACCCACACGATCAGGGCCGGGGGCGCCGGGGTGAGCGCGTCCTCCGCCTCGTGCCGCTCGACGAGTGCGCCGGCGGCTCGGTAGCGGGCGAGCACGCGGCGGGTCCCGGAGGCGGTGCCGATCACGAGCACACGGCGTCCGGCGAGGTCGAGGGAGAGCTGCATCACGAGTCCGATCCGATCCCGGCCGGACCGACGGGGATCCTCGGCCCCGCGACCAGCACGGGTCCGTCCGGTCTCTCGTCCCGGCCGGCGGGCCGGACCTGCCCGCGCTCGCGCACGGTCGCGACGCGCGGATCCGCGGTGTCCGGGGCGTTCACGAAGGAGCGGAAGCGGCGGAGCCGGTCGGGATCGGCGAGGGTCGCCGCCCACTCGTCGACGTAGGTGTCGACGTGCGTGGCCATGGCGGCCTCCAGCTCGGCGGCGATGCCGAGCGAGTCCTCGCAGACCACCTCGCGCACGTGCTCGAGTCCGCCGGGGAGCTCCTCCTGCCAGCGGGCGGTGCGCTGGAGCCGCTCGGCCGTGCGCACGTAGTACATGACGTAGCGGTCGATGTAGCGCACCAGGGTCTCGTCGTCGAGGTCCTGCGCGAGCAGCTGGGCGTGCGCCGGCTGGTAGCCGCCGTTGCCGCCGACGTAGAGGTTCCAGCCGAGGTCGCTCGCGATGACGCCGATGTCCTTCCCCCGCGCCTCGGCGCACTCGCGGGCGCAGCCGCTGACCCCGAGCTTGAACTTGTGCGGCGAGCGGAGACCCCGGTACCGCTCCTCGAGGAAGACCGCCATCCCGACCGCGTCCTGGACTCCGAAGCGGCACCAGGTCGATCCGACGCACGACTTGACCGTGCGCAGCGACTTGCCGTACGCCTGACCCGACTCGAAGCCGGCGTCGACGAGGAGGCGCCAGATCTCGGGCAGCTGCTCGAGGCGGGCGCCGAACATGTCGATCCGCTGCCCGCCGGTGATCTTCGTGTAGAGGCCGTACTGCTCGGCGACCTCGGCGATCACCTTGAGCTTCGCCGGCGTGATCTCGCCCCCGGGGATCCGCGGGACGACGGAGTAGGTGCCGTCCTTCTGCATGTTGGCCAGGGCGCGGTCGTTGGTGTCCTGCAGCGGCGCCTGGCCGCCGTCGAGGATGTAGGCGTTCGTCTGGGTGGCGAGGACGGAGGCGATCACCGGCTTGCAGACGTCGCAGCCCAGCCCGGAGCCGAAGCGCTCCATCACCTGCTCGGCCGAGTGCAGCCCGAGGATGCGGACCGACTCGAACAGCTCGCTGCGGCTGAGCGCCACGTGCTCGCAGAGGGCGCGGGAGACCTCGACGCCCGCACGGATCAGCTCCGTGTCGAGCAGCTTCTTCACCAGGGGCACGCACGATCCGCACTGGGTGCCCGCGCGGGTGCAGGCCTTGAGCGGCCCCAGCTCGGTGCACCCCTCGCCGATCGCGTGGCGGACCTCGCCGACCGAGACGTTGTTGCACGAGCAGACCTGGGCGTCGTCCGGAAGGTCGCCCGAGGGCGCCTCCGCCCCCGCCGCCGCGAGGTAGGCGCCGGGCTCGGCCGGCAGCTCGCGCCCCAGCAGCGGGCGGAGGGAGGAGTAGGGGCCCGCGTCGCCGACGAACATCCCGCCGAGCAGCGTGCGCGCATCGTCCGAGACGACGACCTTCTGGTAGAGACCGCGGGCCGGATCGGCGTAGACGACCTCGAGCGCTCCCTCCGTGGTGCCGAGGGCGTCGCCGAAGCTGGCGACCTCCACGCCCGAGAGCTTGAGCTTGGTGGCGTCGTCGACCCCCGGGAAGGTCGCGTCGCCGCCGAGGATCCGGTCGGCGACCACCTCCGCCATCGCGTTGGCGGGTGCGACGAGCCCGACCGTGCGGCCGGCGATCGCGGCGACCTCGCCGATGGCCCAGACTCCCGCCCTGCTGGTGCGGCAGGCCTCGTCGACGACCACGCCTCCGCGCGGTGCGACCTCGATCCCGACCGCTCGGGCGAGCTCGTCGCGCGCCGTGATCCCGATGGAGAAGACCACGAGATCGGCGCTGATGCTGCTGCCGTCGGTCAGCGCGACGCCGAGCACCGTCCCCGTCGGCGAGGTGAGGATCGCGGTGGGCCGGTTGCCGAGGTGCAGCGCGATCCCCTGCGCCGAGATGATGCGGCCGAGGGCCTGCCCGGCGCCCTCGTCGAGCTGCGCGCTCATCAGCCAGCGGCCGGAGTGGACGAGGGCGGTGCGCGCACCGAGCCGGTGCGCGCCTCCCGCCGCCTCGAGGCCGAGCAGACCGCCGCCGACCACGACCACGATCGCGGGGCGTCCGCGCCGGGCGCGGAACGCGGCGAGCTCGGCGACGAGCCCGTCCACGTCCTCGAGCGTGCGGTAGACGCGGCCGTGCTCGGCGCCCTCGATCGGCGGGACCGTGGCGGAGGAGCCCGTCGCCAGGACGATCTCGTCGCCCTCGAGGGAGCGGCCGTCCGCGAGCTCGACGCGCAGGCGGTCGGGATCGATCGCGACGACACGGGAGGAGGTGATCAGCCGCGCCGACTCCCACAGAGCGCCGTCGCCCAGAGTCAGGTCGTGCTCGCCGTCGAGGCGCTTCGAGAGTGCGACGCGGTCGTAGGGACGGTGCACCTCCTCGCCGAGGACGGTGATCTCCAGCGCCTGGTCGCCGGCCCGGGCGACGAGCGCGTCGACCAGGCGGTGCGCGGCGGGTCCCGCTCCGACGACGAGCACGCGTCGGGGCCGGGCGGCGGGGTTCGCTCCAGGAGTCATGACGTCCACCGTAGGGACGGCCCGTTTCCCCGCCGTTGCCCCTGTGTAACAGCGTGTGACGCGCGCCTCTCGGCGAGCGCCGCAGGCCGTGAGGGCTTCGTTACGCCCGTGACACCGGAGGCGTGCTCGCACGAAACGCGCGATCCCTACCGTTGCCTCATCGCGTCCGACCGGATGCGGTGGCCCACCCGCAGGAAGAAGGCGCAGCGATGACCCTCCTCGATCGGCTCGCCCCCGCGACCGCCACCACCTGGGTGCCGGTCTGCGCCGTCGGCGACCTCGAGCCGCTCTGGGGCGAGGCCGCCCTGGTCGGCGGTGTGCAGCTCGCCCTGTTCCTCCTGCCCGACGGGCGGGTGCGGGCCGTCTCGAACCTCGACCCCGCGACCGGCGCCGCCGTGCTCTCACGCGGCATCGTCGGCTCGCGTCTGGTCGACGGGGTGCAGCGGCCCACGATCGCCTCGCCCCTGCACAAGGACGTCTTCGACCTCGAGACCGGCGCCTGCTTCACACGAGCGGAGCTGCACCTCGCCACCTGGCAGGTGCGCGAGAGCGACGGCACGATCGAGGTCGCCCAGCGGACCGCTGTGGTCGCCGCGTCCCACGGGACCTCCGACGACGACGGGAGACGTGCCGTCGCCGCGCTGGTCGAGGCGGTCCGCCGGGCCAACCCGGCGCTGGACGTGCTCGACTCCTTCGTCGACGTGCAGCAGCCCGACGTCCCTGCGACCCTGGGCTCTCTCGAGCCGGGCCGGCCGGCGGTGGTCGTGCCGCTGCTGCTCTCGGCCGGCTACCACGTGCACGTCGACCTGGCCGAGGCCGCGGCGGAGGCGGAGCGGCCGGTGCGGGTCTCGGGCGCGCTCGGACCCGATCCCCGCCTGGCGCGCGTGCTCGCCCGCCGGCTCCACGAGGCAGGGCTCGACGACGGCGACCGCGTCGTGCTCGCCGCTGCCGGCTCGAGCGACGCCGGTGCCGTCGCGGACTGCTGGACCACCGGCCGCCTCCTCGCCGCCGAGCTCGGCCGCGAGGTGAGCACCTCGTTCATCTCGGCCGCCGAGCCGCGGATCGCGGAGGCGGTCGCCGCCGAGCGCGCCGCCCACCCCGGCGCGCGCGTCGTGGTCGCCACCTACCTGCTCGCGCCCGGCTACTTCGCCGGCCTGGCCGCCTCCGCGGGGGCCGACCTCGCCTCCGCTCCCCTCCTCACCGCCGTCGATCCGCCCGCCCGCGAGCTGGTCGACATCGTCTCGGAGCTGTTCGGGCGCAACGCCTGACGCCTCCTCCCCGCACCACCACCGCTCCACCTCCCCGTCCCGAGCGCGCCCTCGCGCGCGCCGCCCACCCTCCGGAGGACCACGATGACTGCTGCACCCCCGACCACCGTCCCCACGACCGCCGCCACATCCACCGGCATCATCCGACGGCCGGGCCGCTGGATCGACGGCTGGAACCCCGAGGACCCCGCCCAGTGGGAGGCGGAGGGACGCTCCGTCGCCGCTCGCAATCTGAGGTGGTCGATCTTCGCCGAGTTCCTCGGCTTCGTCGTCTGGCAGCTCTGGTCGGTCGTCGTCGTCTCGCTGCCGGCGGCCGGGTTCGCCTTCGACACCGGGCAGATCTTCTGGCTCATCTCGATGCCGAGCCTCGTCGGCGCCACCCTGCGGATCCCGTACACGTTCATGGTCCCCCGCTTCGGCGGCCGCAACTGGACGATCGTGTCGGCGGGCCTCCTGCTGATCCCGAGCGTCGGACTCGGCATCGCGGTCTCGAATCCGGAGACCCCGTTCGGCGTCATGCTCCTGGTGGCCGCGCTCGCCGGCTTCGGCGGCGGCAACTTCGCCAGCTCGATGGCGAACATCACCTTCTTCTACCCGCACGCGCAGAAGGGCTGGGCTCTGGGGCTCAACGCCGCGGGCGGCAACCTGGGCGCCTCCGTCGCGCAGCTCGTCGTGCCGATCGCGATCACCGTCGGCGCCGCGGCCACGCTGAACCTGCCGATCGCCGGCTTCCTCTGGGTCCCCCTGATCGTCGTGGCGATGATCGGCGCCGCCAAGCGCATGGACAACCTCTCGACCGCGAAGTCCGACGTCGCCGCCTCCCTCGCCGCGCTCCGCGAGCCGCACCTCTGGCTGCTGGCCGTGCTCTACATCGGCACCTTCGGGTCCTTCATCGGATTCGCCGGCGTGTTCCCGAAGCTCATCGCCGACACCTTCCCCGAGTTCTCCGGCTTCGCCGTCGGCTCGGCGACGGTCGGCCTCGCGTTCCTCGGCTCCCTGGTGGGCTCGCTGTCCCGCCCCTCCGGCGGCCGTCTGGCCGACCGCTTCGGCGGAGCGCCTGTCACGGTCCTCGCCTTCGTCGCCATGGGCGCCGGGATCCTCGGCGTGATCGCGACACTGCCGCTCGGCAGCTTCTGGCTCTTCCTCGCCTGCTTCCTCGTGCTCTTCTCGGCGGCCGGCATCGGCAACGGCGCGACCTACCGCATGATCCCCACGGTGTTCGCCCTCCGCGCCCGCCAGCGCGGTGACGACGGCATCGGCGCCCAGCGCACGTCCGCCGCGGCGCTCGGCCTGATCTCGGCGATCGGCGCCTACGGCGGCTTCGTGATCCCCCAGCTGCTCGGCTTCTCCAAGACCGAGTTCGGCGACTACACCACGGCGCTGGGCTGGTTCGTCGGCGCCTATGCGGTGATGCTCGCGATCACGGCCGGCGTCTACCTCCGCCTCGCCGCGAAGACGGGGACCCGGATCTGACGATGAGCGCACCCGCCCCGACCGACTCCCACTGCCCGTACTGCGCCCTGCAGTGCGCGATGACGCTGACACCCGCGGCGGGCCCCGTGCCCCTGGCGGTCGAGGGGAGGGAGTTCCCGACGAACCGGGGCGGGCTCTGCGCCAAGGGCTGGACCTCCGTCGAGCTGCTGGCGAGCGGACAGCGCCTGGTCTCCCCGCTGCTGCGCGGCGCCGACGGCGTCCTCGCGGAGGCGTCGTGGGAGGAGGCGCTCGACGCGGTCGCCGGGGCGGTGCGCGGCGTCCGGGAGCGGCACGGCGCCGACGCGGTGGCCGTCTTCGGCGGCGGGGGCCTCACCAACGAGAAGGCCTACCAGCTCGGGAAGTTCGCTCGGATCGCTCTCGGCACCTCCCGGATCGACTACAACGGCCGCTTCTGCATGTCCTCGGCCGCGGCGGCCGGCAACCGCGCCTTCGGCGTCGATCGCGGACTGCCGTTCCCGGTGTCCGACCTCGACGACGCCGACACGATCCTGCTCCTGGGCTCGAACGTCGCCGCGACGATGCCGCCGCTTCTCGCCCACTTCGCCGGTGCCCGCTCGCGGGGCGGCCTGGTGGTCGTCGACCCGCGCCGCTCGGCCACCGCGCGGCTGACGGAGGACGGCGCCGGCACGCATCTGCAGCCCGCTCCCGGGACGGATCTGCCGCTCCTCCTCGGGCTGATCCACCTGGTCTTCGCCGAGGGCCTCGCCGACACCGCCTACCTCGCCGCGCGCACGACCGGCGTCGAGGCCCTGCGCCGCAGCGTCTCGTCGTGGTGGCCGGAGCGCACCTCCGCGGTCACGGGCGTGCCGACCTCGCTCCTCCGCTCCCTGGCGCGCCGGCTCGCCGCGGGGCGGTCGTTCGTGCTGACCGGCCGCGGGGTCGAGCAGCACGTCGACGGCACCGACACCGCGACCGCCGCGATCAACCTCGCTCTCGTGCTCGGCCTGGTGGGTCGCGAGGGGTCGGGGTACGGCACGCTCACCGGTCAGGGCAACGGCCAGGGCGGACGCGAGCACGGACAGAAGGCCGATCAGCTCCCGGGGTACCGCTCCATCCGCGATCCGGAGGCGCGGCGCCACGTCGCCGCCGTCTGGGACGTGACGCCCGAATCGATCCCCGGCCCGGGCCTGCCCGCCACCGCCCTGCTCGCCGAGCTCGGACGCTCCGTGCACTGCCTGCTGGTGCACGGCTCCAACGTGGTCGTCTCGGCTCCGGACGCCGACGCCGTCCGCGCCGGGCTCGAGGCCCTGGACACGCTGGTCGTCTGCGACTTCTTCCTCTCCGAGACCGCCGCGCTAGCCGATGTGGTGCTCCCGGTGCCGCAGTGGGCGGAGGAGGAGGGCACGATGACCTCGCTCGAGGGCCGGGTGCTCCGCCGCCGCCGGGCGATCGACCCGCCGGCGGGAGTGCGCAGCGAGCTCTGGATCATGAGCGAACTGGCGCGCCGTCTCGACGCCCCCTCGAGCTGGTCGACCGTCCCCGCGGAGGTGTTCGACGAGCTGGCCCGCGCGTCCGCGGGAGGCGTGGCCGACTACTCCGGCCTCTCGCACGCCCTGCTCGACACCGGGATCGCCGCCCACTGGCCCTACCCAGCGGGCGGCACGGGGACGCCGCGCCTCTTCGCTGAGCGCTTCGGGCACCCCGACGGCCGGGCGCGCCTGGTCGCCGTCATCCCCGCCGTCCCCGTCGTCGTGGACCGCGGCGAGGAGCTGACCCTGGTGACCGGCCGCTACCTCCAGCAGTACCAGTCGGGCACCCAGACCCGGCGGGTCGCGGAGCTCGATGCGGCCCGCCCCGAGGCTCGGCTCGAGATCCACCCGGCGACCGCCTCCCGGCTCGGCGTCCGCGACGGAGCACCTGTGGCGATCGGGAACGCGCGCGGCGTGGTCCGCGCCCGCGCGAGCGTCACCGCGGACATCCGCCACGACACGGTGTTCCTGCCCTTCCACTACGCGGGTGAGCAGTGCGCGAACCTCCTCACCGAGGCCGTCGTGGACCCGGTGTCGTCGATGCCCGAGTTCAAGCGCACGCGGGTCTGGGTCCGCGCGGAAGGGACGGCACATGCCTGAGACACCTCCCGAGCGGATCGTCCTGATCGGCTATGGCCCCGTCGGCTCGCGCTTCGTCGAGGAGCTGCTGCCGGCCGTGCGGGCCGGTCTGGTCGCGCTGACGGTGGTCGGCGCCGAGAGCGACGACCCGTACAACCGTGTCCTGCTCGCGGAGTACGCCGTCGGCCGGGCGACCCGCGAGCGCCTCGACCTCGGCGACCGGACGGCGGCGGAGGCGGCGGGCGTCGTCCTGCGCCTGGGAGCGGCCGTCGTGGGGATCGACCGCGCGCGGAACGTCGTGCGGCTGCACGACGGCGAGCGGCTGCCCTACGACCGCCTCGTCCTGGCCACCGGCGCCCGGGCGAACGTGCCGACCCTCGCCGGGATGGAGCGGTCCCGACGCGAGCGGACGGTGCGCGCCGCCGATCCGGAGTCGCTCGACGCGGGCTCCCGGCCCCTCCCGGAGCGGGTGGTGGCGCTGCGCGACCTGGCCGACGCCCGGGTGGTCCGCGAGTCCGTGCGCTCCGGCGCTCGCCTCGTCGTGCTCGGGGCGGGAGTGCTCGGGATCGAGTTCGCCCTCGCCGCCGCCGAGCAGGGCGCGCAGGTGGTGGTCGTCTTCCACGGCGACATCCCGATGGCCCGCAATCTCGACACGGGCGGGGGGCGGATGCTGGCCGCGGCCGCTCGCGCGGCCGGCGTCGAGATGGTGGCGCACGCCCGGTCCGAGAGCGTCCTGCTCGCGCACGACGACCGCGGCCGTGCGCACTTCCAGGCGCTCGTCTGCGCTGACGGCAAGCAGATCGAGGGGGATCTGCTGGTGCTCTCGTGCGGTGTCGGTGCGCGGGTCGAGCTGGCCGCGGGCGCGGAGCTCGCCGTTTCGACCGGGATCCTGGTCGATGAGCAGCTGCGCAGCTGGAGCGACCCGGACGTCTTCGCGATCGGCGACTGCGCGCACGTCGCCCCCCGCGGCTCGGCCCTGCCCGACGGCCGCGTGCCCGGCGGACCGAGCGGACTGATCGGTCCGGGATGGGAGCAGGCGGACCGGCTCGCAGCGCGGATCCGGGCGGAGGCTGAGGGCCGCTGCGGCGAGGAGCGCGTCCCCGACGCCCGACCGGCGGTCGTGATGCTGAAGGCCGAGGGTGTCGACCTCGTGGCAGGAGGCGACGTGGCCCCGGAGCCGTGGGACCCGCACCGCCCGGGCGAGGAGCACCTCGAGGTGACGCTGTGGGCTGACCCCGCCCGCGGCGGCTACGCCAAGCTCGTGACCGCAGGAGGAGTGCTGCGCGGGTTCGTCTCGGTGGGTCTGCCCCGGGTCGGCGCCGAGCTCAGCCTCCTCTTCGAACGGGGCTCGGAGCTGCCGGCGGACCGGTCGAGCCTCCTGCGTCTGGACGCCCCGGATGCGGGCGCCGCGGCGACCGGCGATCCGTTCGCCCCCGATGCCACGGTCTGCTGGTGCAACGGCGTGACGGCGGCGGTGATCACCGATGCGGCTGCGGCGGGACACGGGACGGTCGCCTGCGTCGGGCGGGCGACCCGCGCCGGCACGGGCTGCGGCGGCTGCACCGGGCGTATCGCCGAGCTGCTCGCGCGGACGGCGGTCCCCGCCTGATCGCCGCGAGGACCGGGCCTCGCCGCCTCAGCGGTCGAGCGCCTCCGCGAGGCGCCGGGTGACCGCCCGCAGTTCGAGCTCGACCCCGCGGACGCGCTCGTCGAGAGCCGCTGCGCTGTCGGCGGCCTGCTCGGCGGCCGCCGCACCCGCCGCCTCGGACGAGGCGCGGTCGGCCGCGACCGACGCGCTGAGCTCGTCCAGCGCCTCCCGGAGGCCCGCCGACTCGTCGCGCAGCACGGAGACGTCGCCCTGCACCGCGCTCAGCTCGCCGCGGAGCCCGGCCACCTCGTCGCGCAGGGCCGCCGTCTCGGCGCGCAGCTCCTCCGTGCGCAGCCGCGCCTGCTCGAACCAGGGGGCGACCAGCCGGTGCACGGCGTCGCGGAGCACGACGCCGCCGCGGCCGAGCCGGGTGGGCGCCGAGCCGGGGTCCTGGAGGAAGTCGTGGTCAGTGGTCATCGTCGTGGTCCCGTCCGGAGAAGCGGCGGTGGAGCACGTCCATCGCCCGCAGATCCTTGTCCATGATGTCGGCCTCGAGGGTGGTGTCGGCGAGGCGGTCGGCGAGGCCCGGCCGGGAGCGGCGCTCGAGCGAGGCCTCGATCAGCTCGACGGAGCGCTCGAACGAGAGCGGTCCGCGCGCCGCGGCCCGGCCCCGCCGACCGAGCGCCTCGAGGTCCACCGCCCCGCTCGCCACGTCCCGCATCGCCTCGAGGAGCGCCGGGGCGGAGCGGGTGATCTTGATGCAGTCGACGCCGTCGATGAGGAACTCCGCTACTCCGCTGGCCGCCGTCACGATCGGCACGGCGCCCGCCGCGGCCGCCTCGACCGGCGCGACGCCGAACGCCTCTCCGGCCCAGGTCGGGAAGAGGAACGCGTCGGCGCGGCCGTGCGCGGCGAGCACCTCGGCGTGCGGCGTCGCTCCGTGGAACTCGACCAGGCCGGCCAGGCCCGCCTCGTCCGCCCGGGCGCGCCAGCCGTCCACGTCTCCGTCGCCGTAGAGGTCCACGCGGAAGTCGCGGGTCTCCTCCGCGAGAGACGCCGCCGCCTCCAGCACCAGCCCGACGCCCTTGTGCTCGCCGAGCGACGCGGCGAACGTGAACCGGGTGGTCCCGCCCTCGCGGTAGCGCCGCGGCTCCGCGGTGTCGGGGGGAACGGACACTCCGCGCCCGATCACCTCGACCTCGCCCAGGCTCAGCCCGCCGGCCTCGATCGCGTCGACGAGGGAGCGGCTGACCGCGACGATCTCGCCGCGGTCGAAGTGGTCGGGGGCCTGGGCGCCGTAGACGCGGAGCACGCGCTCGGGCAGCCCGTCGACCAGGGCGTTCGGGATGCGGTCGCCGAGGTTCCACATCCACGGCGCCTCCACCGCCCGCAGCAGGTCGATCATCGCGAGGCCGCCGATCCCGAGCAGGTTGAAGGCCACCACGTGGGTCGGCGCGAAGTCGCGCAGCTCCTCGAGCAGGATGCGGGTGTTCTCGAACCGCGAGACGGCGCTCTCGTGGTGCAGCAGCTGAGCGATCTCGCCGCCGGTCTGCGGCAGCGGGAAGTAGGTGCGCAGGCTCAGCGTGCGGTGCACCTCGACACCCGAGGGCTCCGGCGGCAGGTAGGTCGGCGTGGTCAGCACGCGCACGGTGTGGCCGCGGGCCGCCATCGCCTCCGCGACGCGCGCACAGGTCATCTCGTATCCGCCGAGCACCTGCGGCGGGTAGAGGTTGCTCACGAACAGCAGGCGCATCAGCGCACCTCCCCTCTCGCGGAGGCGTCCGCCGCGATCCGCGCCGTCACCTCGGGCGTGTAGGCCGCGCGGGCCTGGCGGTCGTTGCCGCCGTCCCAGTAGTTGACGAGGTAGAGCCCGGACTGCTGCGTGCGCGGCACGAACGGGAACAGCTGGGCCCGGGGCTCGATCTGCGCGATCCGGTAACCGGCGTCGACCGCGCGCACGTGCAGCCAGATGTCGTCGGCGTCCGGGGCGATCTCGCGGAACGCCTCCCCGTGCGCGGCGATCTCGCCGAGGAGCGGGGCGGGCAGCAGCTGCCCGGAGACGGAGGTGCCGAAGACATCGGTCGACGCGCGCGTGTCGGCGACCGGCGTCCAGCTCGTGTACGGAGCCACGGCGCCGTCGACGATCCCCACCCGGTGGGCGCGGTAGCAGAGCACGGTCTCTCGTGGGTAGCGCGAGCGGGCGTCGAGCAGGCCCCTCAGCCAGGTGCGCGGGTACACGATGTCGTCGTCGGAGGTGACGAGGTCGCGCTCCCCCGCCCGGCCCGAGAGCAGGTGCGGGTAGTACTTCGTGTGCACGCGGTAGCCGTCGACCAGGCGGATCTCGACGCCGCGGCGGCGGAGGCGTCGCAGCGGCGCGGGCAGGTCGGCGTGCAGGGCCGGGTCGTCGAGCCAGAGCACCAGGCGCGCGGGCCGGGCGTCGCCGCGGGCGATGGACTCGAGCGCCACGTGGACCCGCTGCAGCCGCTCGCCGTGCGTGGTCATCGTCACCACGACCTCGCCCGCCGGATCGACCGCGGAGCGGCGGGAGAAGCGGTTGGCCAGATCGAGCAGCAGCAGCTCGCGCCGGAGCGCGGGCGAGGGGTGGTCGATCGGCCGGGCGGCGATCACGGCGGCGCGGCGCTCCGAGAGGCGCTGAGGGGCGGAGCAGACGACCCGGGCCGCGGAGCGCAGCCGCGTGCGGGGGCGGACACGACGGCCCAGCGCCGCGAGGCGCGTGCGGGGCCGGACGCGCCGGCCGACGGCGGCGAGAGCGGGATGCATCGGTCCAGGTTAGCCGGAGGCGCCCGGGGCCCCTGCGCCGGTCAGGGCTCGTCGACGACCGCGAAGGCCCGCACCGGGAAGGTCCCGAAGCCCCGCACCTTCGGCGGCACGGCGGTGAAGCGCGCCCCTGTCGCCGGCAGCCCGCCGAGGCCGGTGAGGTGCTCGACGACGTGCACTCCCGCGGCGAGGAGTGCCGAGTGCGCGGGCCGCGATCCGCCCGACTCCGTGTCGTCGATGTTCACCGAGTCGATGCCGACCAGCACCGCGCCGGCGGCGACGAGCGCCTCCGCCGCCTCGCCGCTGAGGAAGGGGGCGCCCCTGCCGTACCCGGGCGTGGCGAAGTGCGCGTCCCAGCCGGTGCGGAGAAGGACGGCGGCGCCGCGGACGTCGAGTCCCGCGACCGCGTCAGCACTGATGCCCCGTCCGGTGGCTCCGGTCGCGTCGACCACGACGGCAGGCAGATCGACCAGCGTCTCGAGGCGGAGAGCGGCGAGATCGGCTCCGCCCTCGTAGCGGTGGAACGGGCTGTCGAGGTAGGTGCCCGTGTTCCCGATCATCTCGATGACGTCCATCGCGAACTCGGTGCCGGGCGCGTAGGAGGCGCGGGACGCCTCACGCGTGAGGTGCGGCCGGATGCGCGGAGCGGGCAGGCCCGGGTAGGTCACCAGCCCGTCCGCGACGGTGTGGCTGAGGTCGACGAAGCGGCGCGAGGAGGTCATGCGCCCGATCCTGGCAGGGGCCGGCTCGGGCGCACCATCGAGATGCCGCCCCGCGGGGCGGCGTTCCCGCCTCTACTTCTTCGGCAGCGCCGCCGACAGGTCCGCGATCAGGTCGGACGAGTCCTCGAGGCCCACCGAGAGGCGCACCAGCGACTCCGAGACCTCCAGCGGCGTGCCCTTCACCGACGCGTGCGTCATCTCGCTCGGGTAGCCGATCAGCGACTCGACGCCGCCCAGTGACTCCGCGAGCTGGAACAGCTCGGTCGACTCGGCGAACTTCCGGGCCGCGCGCGGCGTCGCGAGCTCGAGCGAGAGCATCCCGCCGAACCGCGACATCTGGCGCTTCGCCAGCTCGTGGCCGGGGTGCGAGGGCAGGCCCGGGTAGTGCACGGCCGTCACCGCCGGGTGCTCGACGAGGAACTCGGCGACCGCCTGCGCGTTGACGGAGTGGCGCTCCATCCGCACCCCGAGGGTCTTGATGCCGCGGACCGTGAGCCACGCGTCCATCGGGCCCGAGATCGCTCCGACCGCGAACTGCAGGAACGCGATCTTCTCGGCCAGCGGCCCCGAGCGCAGGGCGAGCGCGCCGCCGACGACGTCCGAGTGGCCACCGAGGTACTTCGTGGTCGAGTGCACGACCACGTCGGCACCGAGGGCCAGCGGCTGCTGCAGGGCGGAGGAGGCGAACGTGTTGTCGACGACGACGATCAGGTCGTGCGCGTGGGCCAGGTCGGCGAGCTCGGCGATGTCGCTGATGGTCATCAGCGGGTTCGACGGGGTCTCGACCCAGAGCATCTTCGTCTCACCGGGGACGATCGCCCGCTGCACCTCGCGGAGGTTCGACATGTCGACGGCCGTGTTGCGCACGCCCCAGGCGCTGTGCACCCGGTCGATCAGGCGGTGGCTGCCGCCGTACGCGTCGTTGCCCAGGACGACGTGGTCGCCGGGCGCGAGGGCGGCGCGCAGCAGGGTGTCCTCGGCCGCGAGGCCGGAGGAGAAGGAGTAGGCGACGTCCGCACCCTCGAGCGAGGCGATGAGCTCCTGGAGCGAGTCGCGCGTCGGGTTCGCCGAGCGGGCGTACTCGTAGCCGCCCCGGAGACCGCCGATGCCGTCCTGGACGAACGTGGAGGTCATGTAGACGGGCGGCACGACCGCGCCGGTGGTCGGATCGAACTCCTGGCCGGCGTGGATGGCGCGGGTGTCGAAGTGCTGCTTCTTGGGCATGGTGCGGGCTCCCTGGGTCGGAGGTGCGGAGGCGGCGGCCGTCAGGCCGTGGCGTAGGTGAGGAGGTCCTGTCGGGTGATCACCGCGACGGGCTTGCCCTCGTCGGTGACGAGGAGGGCGCTGCGCTCGGTGAGCGCGGCGCGGGCGGCGGTGATGCTCTCGCCGAGCCCGATCAGCGCGAGCGCGTCGCCCACGCAGTCGCCGAGCGGGTCGTTCATCGAGGCGGATCCGGCGAAGACGCGGTCGAGCAGCTCGCGCTCGTCGACGGCTCCGACGACCTCGCCCATCACGACGGGCGGCTCGGCGGTCAGCACCGGCAGCTGCGAGACGCCGTACTCGGTCATGATGCCGATCGCGTCGCGGATCGTGTCGGTCGGGTGAGCGTGCACGAGCGCCGGGAGGTCGGCCTGCCCGCTCGCCGCCCGCGCGCGGAGCACGTCGCGGACGGTGCCCTCGTCGCGCATCTCGAGGAAGCCGTAGGAGCGCATCCAGCGGTCGTTGAAGATCTTGCCGAGGTAGCCGCGCCCGCCGTCCGGAAGGAGCACGACGACGACGTCGTCCGGCCCGAGACCGGCGGCGGCCTTGAGCGCGACGGAGACGGCGAGCCCGCTCGATCCGCCGACGAGCAGCCCCTCCTCGCGGGCGAGGCGGCGGGTCATCGCGAACGACTCGGCGTCGCTGGAGGCGATGATCCGGTCGACCACGCTCGGGTCGTACGCGCTCGGCCAGAAGTCCTCGCCGACGCCCTCGGTCAGGTACGGGCGACCGCCGCCGCCCGAGTAGACGGAGCCCTCGGGGTCGGCGCCGACGATCTGCACGCGGCCCTCCGACACCTCCTTGAGGTAGCGGCCGACGCCGCTGATGGTGCCGCCCGTGCCGACTCCCGCGACGAAGTGGGTGAGCCGGCCGGCGGTGTCGCGCCAGATCTCGGGGCCCGTGGTCTCGTAGTGGCTGAGCGGTCCGTTGAGGTTCGCGTACTGGTTGGGCTTGAAGGCGCCGGGGATCTCGCGGGCGAGGCGGTCCGAGACGGAGTAGTAGGAGGCGGGGTCCTCCGGAGCGACGGCCGTCGGCGTCACGACGATCTCGGCCCCGTAGGCGGTGAGGACGTTGCGCTTGTCCTCCCCCACCTTGTCCGGCAGCACGAACACGCAGCGGTAGCCGCGCTGCTGCGCGACGAGGGCGAGGCCGATGCCGGTGTTGCCGCTGGTCGGCTCCACGATGGTGCCGCCGGGCTTCAGCAGCCCGTCGCGCTCGGCGGCGTCGATGATGCGGGTCGCGATGCGGTCCTTCGACGAGCCGCCGGGGTTCAGGTACTCGACCTTGACGAGCACGGTCGCCTGCACGCCCGCCGCGACCGGACCCAGCTTCACCAGCGGGGTGTCGCCGATGAGGTCGAGCACCGAATCGGCGTAGGCCATCCCGGTCTCCGGGCGTGCGGGAAGGGCGCGATCCAGGCTCATCCCGCCAGCGTAGCAACCGGCTGCGGGCGTGTGACGGGGGTGGGCGGAGGCACAGGGAGCGGTCTCGGGAGGGGAGTGCCGCCGGTCGCGCCGGTGCCCTATCGTGGGGGTCCGCGAGCGCCGCGGTCGACCCGGAACGGACCCCGAATGACCTCACCGATCGCCGCACCGCCGCGGCGTCCGGCCGACATCCACCTCCTCCGCCTGCTCGGCCCGGCGCTGGTCGCCGGAGTCGCCTACCTCGACCCGGGCAACGTCGCCAGCAACATGACGGCCGGCGCCCGGTTCGGCTACCTCCTGGTCTGGGTGGTGGTGCTCGGCAACCTGATGGCCTGGCTCATCCAGTACCTCTCGGCGAAGCTCGGCCTGATGACCGGCCGCAGCCTCCCCGAGCTGCTCGGCGACCGCCTGCGCGGCCGCTGGGGCCGCCGGGCCTACTGGCTGCAGGCCGAGACGGTCGCGATGGCGACCGACCTGGCCGAGGTGATCGGCGGCGCGATCGCGCTGAACCTGCTCTTCGGACTGCCGCTGCTGGCCGGCGGCGTGGTCACCGGCGCGGTCTCGCTGGTGCTGCTGCTCGTGCAGACGCGGGGCGGGGCGCAGCCGTTCGAGCGGGTGATCACGGCGCTGATGGTGCTGATCGCCGTCGGCTTCACGGTCGGCGTGGTCGTCGATCCGCCGGACGCGGGTGCGACCGTCGCCGGTCTCGTGCCGCGCTTCGAGGGCTCGGAGTCGGTGCTGCTCGCCGCCTCGATCCTCGGCGCGACCGTCATGCCCCACGCGATCTACGCCCACTCCGCGCTCGCCCGCGACCGCTTCGGCCACGTCGAGGGCGTCGGCGCGCGCCGGAGGATCCTGGTCGCCACCCGGATCGACGTGACGATCGCCCTCGCGATCGCCGGCACCGTGAACCTCGCGATCCTGCTCCTCGCCGCGCACTCCCTCGCGGGAGTCGCCGGGACCGACAGCCTCGAGGGCGCCCATGCGGCCATCGGAGCGGCGCTCGGACCGGTGGTCGCGACCCTGTTCGCCGTCGGCCTGCTCGCCTCCGGCCTCGCCTCGACCTCGGTCGGCGCGTACGCGGGGGCCGAGATCATGCACGGTCTGCTCCAGGTGCGGGTGCCGCTCGTCGCCCGTCGTCTGGTCACGCTGATCCCGGCGCTCCTGGTGCTCGCGATCGGCTTCGACCCGACGCGCGCGCTGGTGCTCAGCCAGGTGGTCCTGTCGTTCGGCATCCCCTTCGCGCTCGTGCCGCTCGTGATCCTGACCCGCGACCGCCGCCTGATGGGCGACCAGACGAACCGCTGGTTCACCACCCTCGCCGCCGCCCTGGCCGCCGTCTTCCTCATCGTCCTGAACGGCCTGCTGCTCTGGCTCACCTTCGCCCCCTGAGCGCAGCCGCGGCGCATCCTGCGGATCGAGCGGGCCCGTTGGGCATCCCGCTGATCGAGCGGCCCGCTCCTCGGGCGCATCGAGATTCCCCTGACCGCGCATTGATCCGATCCGAAGCCTCGCTCGTTATCCTCTGAGAGCGCCTCTCAGGCGCCTGCGCCCGCCCCAGGCGCCTTCCGCCCTCAGAACGAGAGACGCCGCCGTGCCCAAAGACACGATGTCCGCCAAGAACCGCGCCCGACAGGAGAAGCTCGAGGCCTACAAGCGCGAGCAGGACCGCCGCAAGCGCGGCTCCCGCATCTGGATCTGGTCGCTGTCGGCCCTGGCCGTCCTCGCTGTCGGCGGGATCGTCGCGGTCACCGTCTTCGGGAACCAGCAGATCGTCGAGGCGCGCGAGATCGACGGCCTGCAGACCTTCGACAACGACGCCACCCACGTCGCCGGCGCCGTCGACTACCCGCAGACCCCGCCGGCGGGCGGCCCGCACAACGCCGTGTGGATGAACTGCGGCGTCTACGACGAGCCCGTCCCGAACGAGAACGCGGTGCACGACCTCGAGCACGGCGCCGTCTGGGCCACCTACGACCCCGAGCTCCCGCAGAGCGAGGTCGACGCGCTGATCGCCGCGATGCCCGACACCTACTCCGTCGTCTCGCCCTACGAGGGCCTCGAGTCGCCCATCGTGCTGAGCGCCTGGGACGCCCAGGTCGCGATCGACTCGCCCGAGGACCCCCGCATCGACGCCTTCGTCGAGCGCTTCTGGCAGTCCTCGAGCGCTCCGGAGCCCGGCGCCCCCTGCACCGGAGGGATCGATGCGCCCGGCAAGCAGTAGGGGCCGGATCCTCGTCGCCGCGGTCGCCGTGGTCGCGCTCCTCCTCGGGGCGGCCGGCGGCTACCTCTTCGGCGCGCTCGCTCCGTTCGCCTCCGCCGCGACGCCCTCGAGCGCCAGCGCCGAAGCGGGCTTCGCGCGCGACATGCAGGTGCACCACCTGCAGGGCGCCGAGCTGGCGATGATCGCCCGCGAGCGCAGCGCCGACGACGAGGTCCTCACCGTCTCGAAGGACATCCTGCTCACCCAGCAGCAGCAGGCCGGGCAGCTCTTCGGCTGGCTGAACTCGTGGGGCCTGCCGCAGGCTGCTCCAGAGCCCTCGATGACCTGGATGGGCCGGCCGACCCTGGCCGGAGCCGCCGACGAGCACTCGTCGATGGGGATGGGGACCGAGGACGGCGTCGTGCCCGCGAGCATGCCCGGTCTCGCGACACCGGACCAGATCACCGCCCTCAGCAGCGCGTCGGGCCGAGACTTCGACCGGATGTTCCTCGAGCTGATGATCGCCCACCACCGCGGCGCGATCGACATGGCCGAGGCGCTGCTCGCCCGGAGCCGCGTGACGGTCGCCACCGACTTCGCCTCCTCCGTCGTGAAGGCCCAGGAGGCCGAGATCTCGCTGATGGAGCAGATGCTCGAGGACCGCCCGGCGGAGTGACCGCCTCCGGCGCGCACGACAGCGGCTGAGAGTGGTGCGCCTCCCCACCAGGGAGGGGCACGTGCTCTCCGCCGACGTCGTGCACGGGGCCCGGCGACTCAGACGGCGTCGGCTGCGAGTAGCCCCGCGGAGTCCGGCCGCCGATCCGCGGCTCAGCCCTGGAGGGCCGACTCCGTCTGCTGCGCGTAGAGCGAGGCGTAGAGTCCGCCGAGGCCAAGCAGCTCGCGGTGGGTGCCCGATTCGACGATCCGGCCGCCCTCGACGACGTGGATGACGTCGGCCGACACGATGGTCGAGAGCCGGTGAGCGATCGCGATGGTGGTGCGACCGCGGGCGGCGTCGTCGAGCGCGGTCTGGACGATCCGCTCCGAGACGGTGTCGAGGGCGCTGGTCGCCTCGTCGAGGATGAGGACCGCCGGGTCCTTCAACAGGACGCGTGCGATCGCGAGCCGCTGCTTCTCGCCTCCGGAGAGCCGGTAGCCGCGCTCGCCGACCAGCGTGTCGTAGCCGTCGGGGAACGACGTGATCGTCGCGTGGATGTTCGCGGCGCGGGCGGCCGCCTCCAGCTCCTCCTGCGTCGCGTCCGGGCGGGCGTAGCGGAGGTTGTCGCCGATCGTCGCGTGGAAGAGGTAGGTCTCCTGGCTGACGATGCCGATGTGCGAGACGAGCGACTCCTGCCGCAGCTCGCGCACGTCGGTGCCGGCGAAGCGCACCGCTCCCCCGGCCACGTCGTAGAGGCGCGGGACGAGGTACGAGATGGTGGTCTTGCCCGCGCCGGAGGGACCGACGAAGGCGACGAACTGGCCCGGCTCTATGGCGACCGAGACGTGGTCGAGCGTCGGGCGCGCGTCCTCCGCCTGGTCGGGGTAGCGGAACACGACGTCGTCGAGCTCGACCCGGCCGAGCTCGCCCGAGACCTCGCGTGCATCGGCCCGGTCCGTGATCGCCGGGCGCAGGTCCAGGTACTCGAAGATGCGGGCGAACAGCGCTCCGGCCGTCTGCAGGTCGAGCGCGACGCGCATCAGGCCCAGGAGCGGCCACATCAGGCGCGCCTGCACGGTGGTGAAGGCCACGACGGTCCCGGCGGTGACGGTGGTGCCGCCGAGGATCAGCCAGGCGGCCACGAGGTACACGATCACGGGGATGACGGAGAGGAAGATCTGCACCATCGCGAAGAACCACTGGCCGGACATCTGCTGCCGCACCTGGAGCTCGATCTGCCGGCCGTTCTCGTCGGCGTAGCGCGTCACCTCCGACTCCTGGCGGCCGAAGCTCTTGGCCAGGAGGATGCCCGAGACGCTCAGGGTCTCCTGGGTGATCGCGGTCATCTCGGACAGCGACTCCTGCGTCTTCGTCGCGATGCGCGCCCTCACCTGGCCGACGCGGCGCTGGGCCACGACGAGCACCGGAGTGAGGACGAGGGCGACGATCGTCATCTGCCACGAGAGCAGGAGCATCGCGACGACGGCCGCGATCACGGTGACGGTGTTGCCGAGGACGCTCGAGACGGTGTTCGTGAGCACGTTGGCCACGCCGCCCACGTCGTTGGCGAGGCGCGACTGGATGACGCCGGTGCGGGTGCGGGTGAAGAAGCCGAGCTCCATCGCCTGCAGGTGGCGGAAGAGGCGGATGCGCAGCTCCCCCATGACCGTGTTGCCGACGGTCGCGGTGAGGTAGGTCTGCCAGACGCCGAGGATCGCCGAGAACGCCCAGACCAGCACCATGACGCCGACCAGCTCGAGCAGCACCGGGAGGTTCGGGCGTCCGCCTGGCGGGAAGAGCCCACGGTCGAAGGCCAGCTGAGTGAGGAGCGGGGGCACCACCGTGAGGGCGGCGCCGACGAGCACGAGGATCACGGTGAGCGTGAGCTTGGGGCGGTGGTCGCGGAAGAGTCCCGCGATGCGCCGGAGCAGGTCGTCGACCTTCGGAGCCGCCGCGTTGATCTCCCGCTGGCTGTCCGGATCGCCATGACGGTGCTCTCCGCCGCCATCAAGGGCGTCCCCTCCGAGCAGCTCGAAGCGGCCTCGCTCGACGGAACCAGCGCGTGGCAGTCCTTCT
>NZ_PSVB01000025.1:0-42907 GCF_002932165.1 Rathayibacter sp. AY1F8 | reverse complement strand
CGCCACGACGGCTAGAGCTCCCAGCGCGATCGACAGTCTCACCAACCGTCGTTGGCGGGGTGGTGTCTGCCGGTCCGGCGAGAGTCTGCTCGGGTCCCAACTGTCCAGGCGTTCAACCACGGCGTATCCACCCCTCGGCGCGACGTGAAGCGGCCTCGACCGCCGCCGAGCTCGTTACCTTGAGTTCTCCCACGGGAGAACAGTAGGCGTGACGCGGCTCTCACCACGAGGAGCTACCGACTCGCGACCGAGAGTGTCCTGTAAGGGGATCGATCCGCGGGACGCTTTCAGCGGACTGCTCGGAGGGGCTACTGCTCGTCTTTCCGGGCTGCTCGGCCGACGAAGTGCACGGACCGTCGAGCGTCGACGAGTTCGCGCTTCTCGAAGTGGCGAACGACGAAGGCTCCTGCGACGAACGAGTAGCCGATGCCCTCCGCGATTCGTGTGAGGACCGGGATGGTGCTGATGATCTGTTCGACGGTGGGTGATCCGTTGGCTTGGTAGGGGGCGATCCAGAACGGCACGATCGTGCCGAAGACGATGCCCAGGAGAATCCCGGCGACACCGATCCAGAACATGGAAGTGGACGAAAGTGCTCTGAGCATGGGATCCCCGGAATGTTCGGTGGGCGAGTCGAGAGGCGCCGCTGTCGGACGCGCCGTCCTCGCTCACGGCTGATCGGTCTGGTTACAGGCGCAGGTTGAGCGCGGCGAGGACGGTGACGAGGCCGGCCGCGACGACGACGACCGTCAGTGCAACGCGCCCCGCCGTACGGCGGAGAAGGCCGGTCATCGTGGCGGCGTCCGCCACGCGAGTCGCGATCACGAGGTCAGGAACGCCGGCCGGCGGTTGCGGTGGCGTCGTGGAGTCGTCTTCGCTGGCCGGGACGCTCACGGTCTGCTGAGCCGGCTCGATCCGATCGGGCAGCTTCTTGAAGCGGCCATCATTCGATTCGCCCACAGCGACCTCCCCAGCGGTCGCCGCATCGCGACCCTCCTTCGTGACTGTAGCCGTGCAACTCCATTGCGTCAGCGTGAGCGCGTAGCGGCCTAGAGCTGGAGACTGCTGCGGCGCACGTCTCCTCTCCACTCCTCGAGCGTCCACTGATCGGGTCCCGTAGAGGAACCTGCTGCTTCCCGAGCGCGCTGCTCGCTGCCATAGATTCCAACGACGTCGGTGGCGTCTGCCCAGAGGGCTGTCCTGAGGAGGAGGTAGTGCTCACCGTCACTGCTGTTCTTCACGCCTCGGATCCTCGTCGGTTCCGACGTCGTTCGGTCACCGTGGCGCGAGGTATCACAGTGCTGGCGCGCGTCCCGTATCGGGATCGACCACCGGACGCCTTGCGCCTCCGGCGCGAGGCGGAGGATGACCGGCTGATCGTTGACGTTTTGCACTGCGGCTAGTGCGCCGCGGCGGTCCAGTTCGTACGCTCAGCACATGACTGTTCGAGGGTACGCGCGGAGTCGACGTCGGCAGCTCCTGTTGTGGGTTCTGGCTTCGCTGGTGGTGTTTGCGCTGGTGACTCTTGTTGTCGCCTTCGTGGCAACCCAGCTCAATGCTTCTGCTTTCGCCAGACGCCCGGAGATCGAGAACTGGGCTGACCCGAGCAGGGGAACATTCACGCTCGGGCTGGGGTGGGGCTTGGTCGCCGCCGCAGTCACCGTCGCGGTCGGCGTCACCGTCGATCGTCTGCGGATGCGCAGCGCTAGGTAGAACGACGTCCCGTAAGGGGGTCGTCAACCGGTCGCACGCGAGTTGCGTGCGCCGCCGCGGCGTGGCGCGGGCGGGGCCGTCTCGTTAGACCTGTCCGGTGGTGATTCCGCTGAGGGGGCGTGAAACGGGGCAGGGAAGGCCGAGCGCCAGGCCGGCTTGTCTATCCCGGGTTGGGTGGTTGCGGGGCTGTGTCGTTGAGGCGGCGATAGTAGGCGACGTCGAGCGCGCTGAGGTGGGTGAGGAGGCGTCCGGCGCGGTCGTGCATGGTCATGGAGCCGTCGTGGAGGCTCGCGATGGCGCCGACGCGGTGCAGCATCAGCACTGTGTCGAGGCGTTCGGCGTAGTGCAGTTCCAGGAAATACACCAGCGGCGGATTGCCGGCCCGGCCTGGGGTGAAAAGGGCGGTGGGCTGGTGTCGGGTGACGCCGGTGTCGCGGTTGAGCTCGCGGAAGATGTACCGCTCGCGCAGCCACGGCCCACCGAGGATCATCGCGACGAGGACGACGACCCCGGTGATGACGAAGGGGTTGAGAAGAACGGCGAGGTCGTTGCCGGTCATCATCCGAGCATGTCCCGGGGGCGGTCGCGGTCCTCGGCTGCTTCGGTGTCCGCGGCCAGCTGCGCGACTCGCGCTTCGATGTAGACGGTGCGCATCGTGGCGTCATGGTCGAGTTGCAGGACTTGCAGGAGGCGGTGCAGTTGTACGGTGCCGGCCGAGGTTTTGCCGGTCAGGATGCGTCGGACGGTGCGCGGTCGGAGCCGTGCGAACACGGCTACCTTCTGTGCGCTCCAGCCCTGCGCCTGCACGGCTGTGGTCAGTACCGTGCCGAGCGCGGTGTCAAAGTGCTGGGGCGCCAACCCGATGAAGTCCACTCAGCCAGGCTAGCCATGCGATTCGTACGCGAACGTGGGTTCAGAGGACGGGTGGTGGCGACCCGTCCGGTGGGGAGCCAGGTGGCGGGGCGTCTAACGAAGCAGTTGGAGCCGCTCGTCAGGTTCGGTCGTTCGTCGTTTCGTCGTCGCCTGTTCGGTCTGGCGAGTTGGGGGTGCGGAGGGGCCAGGCGGGCCACCAGCCGTTGTCGAGTTGGCGCAGGGTCGTGGTGGCGTGTTCGAGGTCGTCGGTGGTGAGGTCTCTGTCGGGGGCGCCACTGCTGCCGGTGTAGCCGCTGCCGTCAACGGCGTGGAGCTGGGTGTGCAGCCACCGGCGACTTCCGAGGGGGTACGTCTCGCGGAAGCCGCCCGCGGCGATGGAAAGGACGGCTTCTTCGAGGCGGTCGGCGGCGGTTTCTGCTGATTCGTCGCAGGCATCGCAGGAGCAGTTCGGCAGGGTGGCGCGGAAGAAGACGCCTGCTTCCACTTGGACTGATTCGTCGGTTGCAGTGACGGTGATCGGGGTTCCGGCGCGAGGCTGCAACCGGATCTGCTGTGTCCCGTCGTGGTCGAGGTGGCGGACGTCGACGGAGTACCAGCGGTGGAGGTAGTCGGCCAGGGCGTCGACGTCATGGCGTAGGGGTGCGAAGCGTTCTGGGTGGGAGACGCGGGAGTACGCGTCGTCAGGTGGGTGGTGGTCGGGCCAGCGCTGCCCGTATTCGATGACGTGGCCGTTGTCGTCGCGGAACTCGATGGGAGGGAAGGCGGCGCGTTGGAACGGAACCGGTGGAACCGTGAACGGCGGTGGAGTGACATCGTGAGCGAGCGCGGTGATTTCGCGGTCGTCGAGGTCTTCTTGATCCCAGGTGGACAGCATCTCGAGGAACGGTTCCCGCTGCTCGGGACGCTGCACCATGGTTCGCACGAGGGCGGCGACCGGAATGGAGCGGACGTTCGTCCCGATTTCCGGCTCGTTGGTGACTCGCCAGGTCGCCGCGGGATGCACCACCGCGATCACGTTCCCGACGAACCGGGCTGCGGCGTCGGCAATCTCTGGCGTCGTCAAGGCGGTCGGATGCTTGGCCAGGAAGAGCCACACTCCCGACACGTCACCAGCAAGGCTCTCTGGGTCCACGCCATGGCGTTGCAGGAACTGAACGAAGAGATCGAAGCCGTCGACAAACCGCACAGGAGTCGGAAGCTCTGTTGCGGGCCGGAACGTCGCAATCGCGGACGAACCCAATTCCGGCATCGACCCGATCTCGCCAGGGAACATCTGTGTTGTCATCAGCTTCCTCCCGCGCCATGAACGACTCCGACAGTGCTCACCATGTCAGCGCCCCGTCACTCTTCAGACGCTTGTAGCGCCGATGTCGAGGCGCGAAGGTAGGCGTACACCGTCTCCCGGCTGATGCCATATTTCTTTGCCAACGTCGTCTTCGGCACGCCGGCACCAGCCCGCTCGCGCAGCTCCGCGACCTGCGCGAGGGTAAGCGAGCGGGCGCGGCCTCGGTAGACGCCGCGCTGCTTGGCCAAAGCGATGCCCTCGCGTTGACGCTCCCGAATGAGTTCGCGTTCGAACTCTGCGAACGCGCCCATCATGTTCAGCAGCAGGTTCGCCATCGCGCTGTCCTCACCAGTGAAGGTGAGCTGTTCCTTGACGAACTCGACCCGGACCTTCTTGTCCGTCAGTCGGCGCACGAGCCGGCGGAGGTCTTCTAGGTTCCTTGCGAGCCGGTCCATCGAGTGCACGAGCACCGTGTCTCCGTCGCGGACGAACCCGATCATCTCTTCGAGCTGCGGACGGTTCACGTCCTTGCCGGAGGCCTTGTCCTCGAACACCCGATCCAGCGTCAGGCCGTCGAGCTGGCGCACCGTGCTCTGATCCAACGTGCTCACCCGCACGTACCCGACCCTCTGACCCGACATGCCGCCTCCGACCCCTACTTGTCCAGTTGAAGTCTAAGAGCCGCAGGGGCAAGTGTCAGACAAGGTCCGACACGGCCCTATTCGGACGCGCTTCGGCCATGGTGCCTGACGTCCGGTTGGGGTGTACCTCAGCTAGACGGAGCCCCCGTCACCCTCCGGTGCGGTCGCTCGCAGTGCGTGGCGGGCGCTGCTTCGCGCCTGGGTGGGAGGTGGGCGCTACGTGGCCGCTTCCTCCATTTCGGTGATGGGAGCCGTATGAGTGGCAGCGTGGAGGGTGTTCAAGGGAAGCAAGAAGAGACGAAGGAGTACATCATGCGCACCAGCACGAGCAACGAATTCGACACCAGCTCGGCCAACCGTCAGAACCACCCGGGACACGGCTTCCGCCGGTCCCGCATCGCTGCGGGCCTGCTCGCAGCATCACTCACCGTCGCAGTCCCGATCGTGGGCGCCGCGCCGGCCTTCGCGGACACCACAACTCAGACAACCACCGCCGTCGCTGACTCCGGCCGCGCCACTGGCGTTACCGAGGGAGCGAACAGCGGCGCTGCCGGTCAGTGCACATGGGGTGCGAAGGAAAAGTTCTTCGAGGCGACCGGGCTGCGTCCCGCCATCTACGGCAACGCCCTCGACTGGGACACCAGCGCCGCCGCGAACGGCTGGACTACCGTCCTGGATGCTCAGGCTCGCAGCATCGTCGTCTTCGAGCCCGGCGTGCAGGGGGCGGACCCCACCTACGGTCACGTCGCCTGGGTCGATTCCGTCGAGCAGCGCGCTGACGGCCTCTACATCAACATCACCGAGATGAACGGTGCCGCCGGACCTGGCGTCTACAACACGCGAACTGTGCAGGACGTCGTGGGCATGTCCTACATCCTGGCTCCGTAGGGTCACCGCAAGAGGCGCTCCGCGTCCGCGAGTGTGAAGGCGGGTGACCCATGGGCCGCCCGCCTTCACCCTGTCCGCGTACCTTCGGCCTCCCGATCGGTAGGCGTCGCTTGCACCGTAGAACGATGCGACGACTCGAACTCGGAGCGGATGGCAGGCGGCCTCAATCACTCACTGACGTCGCGATCGCTGTCCTTCGCGCTCTCCTAGGACGGTTCCTGGACTTTGGGACGGTTGATCGTGTCACCGTTCCACGACAGGTCGGAGTCCTCATCGACGGGGAAGGCCTCGAATCGGCCGTCAGTGAGGATCGCGCTTACGAGCGTGTGCGAGCCGGCGACGATGGTGGAGTCCCAGTCGATCTCGGTGGCGAGCACCCAGGCGTGATCTTCAGGCCAGAGTAGTTGCGGCGCTTCCTCGCCGCGGAGGCCAATCTCGGGACCCCATCCGGGTTCGGCAAGCTCCGCCATGCTCGTGGCGGCCAGTATGTAGTCGTATCGGTCAATGCTGACCGGCCTGCCGAGGAGGTTCTGGCCGGTCCCACCGACCCAGTACGCCGCGAGCGCATCGCCGGGCGTAGTGGTCGCCGAACTGAGGATGGGTGCGAGGGCGGCGAGTACTTGCGGATCGAGTCGTCCGACGTCACTTGTGCCGCCGCGCGGCTCGTCCCTGCCTAGGAGCCGTTCCCACTGGACGAGCGGGTGCATGACCTTGCCGGCAGTAGCAGCAACGTCCGCCCACCGCTGGCGTTCCCAAATGTCATCGCCGTCAGGTCGAGGGTGAAGGACACGGGCGTACGCCTCGAACCCGTATCCGGCGACCGAGCCGACTCGTGCCCAGCTTCGCTCTCGCTGCATGCGCAGCCCAAGCCATTCGGCCCGCTCGACATCATCTGTGATCTCCATGGCCATGACCCTGGCAGGCCGGCACGGCCACGCCAAGACGAGTCGTGGTCGACCTGACGCCGATCGGACGCCACGCCATCGAGCTGATGAACCGAGCTTGGCATCGTGGCGCGGCTGAGGGCGCGCCGTTCGGGTCGGCGCACCCCCGCCGGCGGGCTTGGCGCTCTCGCGTCACAAGCCAAAGATCGGCGGTCCAGGTCCCCGCTCAATCCATGCGGAATCATACACATCGGTTCCTGAGTGATCTGCCGAGCATCAGCCAAACGGGGGAGGGCGATGGGGATAGTGCGTGATGGTTGGTCGTTCAGGTCTGGTATCTCTGGTGAGCCGGGGTCGGGAGGACCTGTCGGCGGAGGGGAAGCGGTGGGGGCGTACGACGAGGCGGAGGATCTTCCTTCACCGCCGCGGCACCATCGTGGCGTCACCGTGGTCCTACTCGTTCTGCTGACGTCGGTGCTGGCCGGCGTCGTCGCTGTCTTCATGTTTGCGGTCGGGTCGCTCGATGACTCGACGTCGGGAGCGGTGCCGCCGTCGGGGAGTGGCCAGGAGCTGGTGTACGAGCTCGTGCCCGTGTTGAACGATGATCCGGCGATCGCGAAGCTTCTTCCCGCGAACACCGAGTCAGACAGTGCAGGCTTGCGCGATGCGTGCGGGGCGCTCGCGGACCGCGATTCGGAGTTCACGATCATCGACGGCGCGACACCTGCCACGTTTCGGGTCGCCCTGGACGCGGCCGCAGACGCGCCGGAGCCGCAGACTTGCTGGATTGGGTTCCGCTGGGTCAAGGACGAAGGCTGGCGCGCTTCCGCGATCCGTCACTGACCACAGCTGAGCGTGGACCACCGTCGGCGTCACGGCTTGTAGGGGGACCAGTCCTGTGAGGGAAGTTCGCGCAGCTCCTCGTTCACCCAGACGCGCCAGCACGTGTCGGTGCGCTCCTGAAAAGCGCCGCTGATGGTCTCGTGCGACCAGCCGTCACGCGATTGGATCCAGCGGACGAGCCAGACCATTTGACCGGCCAACGGCTCAGTGTTGCGCGACATGTGCTCATCATCCTGGACGTCTGCCCGCGCAACGTGTGCTCGTCAGTAGTGGAGCTGTGTGCTCCATCCGTCTCGGCCGCGACCGGTCCACTGGGTGTAGTACAGGCCGCGCTTGTTCAAGAACGGCCCCACGTAATCCAGGCCCGCCGGCCGGTCAGAGCTGGCGCGAACGAAGAAGTTCTCGGGGCCGAAAAGCGGAAGCCCGGTCTCGGCCAACGTGGTGCCGGTCCCGTCGAGAATCGTGAGGCGCCACTGGTCCTCGACGTACTCGACTGTCGCCATCTCGGCGGAGCTGAAGTCGATCATGCGCGGAGCATAACCACCGCACGTTACGCCTGGTGTCGTTTCGCTCGGGTGCGGCTTCTTCCCCTGGGAAGCGGCCCGACCCGGCATCCCCCGACGCGGGGCCGGGCCGCTACTCCCGGCTCAGGGGCCGAGCCGCATCCGAGCCGGGAGCACTGGGGCCGGAGCGAACGGCACTCCGTACATGCCCGACCATAGGTGCCGACTGTGCCCACGGGAGGAGGGTTGACGGCCCTGAGCAGCAGCCGGCGAGTGGTGCTCTCGGCCGCGCTGTGTGACGCGGCCGAGAGCAGAGCGACACCGACGACCCCTCGTCGGTCTGCCGCGCGCGGCGTCGAGGTCCCCACTTCTCAACCGCACCGCCACTTTAGACACGAAGTGCCGAGACGGTGAGCGTGAGCGGAGCGAGTCGAGCAACTCCTGTCAGCGCCGCTCGGCATCCTGACGGCTGGCCGCGCTTCGCTTGCGCAGCTCGCTGACTACCGACTTTGAGGCTGCCAGAAGGGCGCGCTCGTCTTGCGCGTCGGCATCGACTGGGACGACGACGAACGCGCTGTTGGCGTTCACCGTCATCCGTACTTCCATGACCTGCCCATCCACGCGCAGCGCGGGAATAGCGATCGACTCGGAGTGTCCGCCGGCGGCGATCGAACCGACGAAGGCGAGGAGGGCCGTGCACACGTCGTCGGTGGACGTGAACGTCGCGGAAGCTCTCATCCGTCGTCATCACCTACGCGATGTAGCGCTCCGGTGAGCGTCCGGCAGGGGCCGCTGATCGGAACTCTTCCCGAGGGGAGCATTCTCTGAGGCCATCCATCCGATAAGCGGCGCGATGCCGGAGGCGGGTGGCCGTCAGGAGTGCCCCGGAGGGGTATCCCGGAGGGACGCGCAGCGCTCTTGACGGTCGGCCGGCGCAGGCAAGAGTGAAGCGTCGGATGGACGGCCGGACCGCAGCCTGCGCGCACGTCGCGGGAAGGCAGAAGCCCCCGCGAGCGTGACTGCTCGAGCGGGGGCTTGCTACTCGACGAGGGCGGTCGTCGTGCGCGATCGACCTACTCGTTCGGCCACGACGCCAGAGCGTCATGGGGGACGATTGTCGGCACTCCGTCGACGGTCTGGATCGTCGTGCCGGGCTCTCCGAGTCCGGCGGCGTGCGCGATCGCCGCGAGGACCAGTCGCGTGTGTTCGAGGTCGAGCCCGGCGACGTCCTCGCGGAGGTCGACAGGGACACCCTGACCGAGCGACGACGCGATCCGCGCGACGCGCTGTTCGCCTCCGCTGAGCGCTCCGATTTCGTAGCCGAGGCGGTCGAAGTCGATTGCGCTCGTGTGCCAGGCGTTGTCGGTCTTCACCCACGGTGCTCCGGCGTACACGAGGCCCGATCGGATCAGCAGTTCGACGGCGGCCGTGAGCGGGTTGGCCCCCTCCGCCCAGGCGCGGACCTGGCCGTGGAGCGCGGCGGAGTCGTTGTCGGTCATGCAGCGTTCTCGATGGACGCGGAGCTGTCGCTCTCGGTCGAATCGGCGGGAATTCCCTCCGCCGACGTTGTGCGTCGCGCGCGGGTGACGCGAGCGCGAGTCTGCTCGGGTCGCGGCACTCCTGCTGCGCGGAGTTCCTTCTCCGACCATCCGGCGGCGAGGGCGTCCGCCCACGCCTTGCTGTGTCGGTTCTGCGCGTCGCTGAGGGTGGCGCGTGCGGTGTCGGTGTCGTTGGCTGCGGAGACGATCGTGCGGACCGCCTCGACGCGCTTCTCGACGCTCTGTTCGAGCAGTCGGCGGGCGGCGTCGGCGGCGTCGTCAGGGTTCCTCGTGTGGTCGCTCATGCGGAAAGGCTAGCCGCCGCCGCCGCCGTCATGCGGAAGGCGCGGACTCAAGCGTCTCGGGTTCGGCTTCGCCAGCCGAGACGCTCGGGTGTCCTTCGGACCCGAGTTACACCCAAGTCGCGCTCGGTGCGAAGATGGTTTGTGGAGCAAGCTATAGGTTTACCCGTGGTAAACCGCTTGCGCCCCTTCCGCTGCGCGGCCGGGTCGGCGCATACTGGTCGTATGGTCCCCGCCTGGGGGCGGGTTCGCTGCGCTGGGCCGGAAGGACGGTGAGGGTCGTGTCGGAGTCGTCACGAGAGGGTCGGTTGTTCGGCCGGCGCCGCCGCGCGAACGTGCCGGGTGTCGCTGCGCGGTCGAAGCGGTACGAGGTGTCGGTCACGCCCGAGGAGGACGCGCACCTGCGCGCCCGTGCCGAGGTGCTGGAAGTGACGGTGCCGCGGCTGCTGTTCGAGTCCGCGATGAACGCCCAGGTGCGCACGGACACGGAGTGGCGGTTGGTGGTTGCTGAGCTGTTCCGGGCGTCGAAGCTGTTGCAGAAGACGTCGGACAACATGAACCAGCTCGCGCGGTTCGCGAACAGCACGGGCCAGTTCCCGGCCGAGGCTGTTGAGGCTGCGGAGGAGTACCGGCGGGTGCGACGCCTGATCGAGGCGACGGCAGACCGGCTCGGTGGACGGTGAGAACGAACATCACGCGCGGCACGCGCATGCGTGGACTGATGGGCTACCTCGTTGGTCCCGGCAAGACGAACGAGCACGAGGAGCAGCACCTGATCGCGGGGGATTCCGCGATCATGGCTGAGTACGGGCATGAGGTTCTGGATGGCGCTGCGGCTGCGGCGATCGCTGCGGATCTGGACCGACCGCGGGAGCTGTTCGGCGTCGAGGTGACGCGCAACAAGGTGCGCACCGACGAGAACGGCGAGGCGGTTCGGGACTCGGCCGGCGCGATCGTGAAGGATCGCGTGGCGGCTGATGTGTGGCATTGCTCGCTGTCGCTGGCGGCCGAGGAGGGCCAGCTCACAGACGAGCAGTGGGGCCGAATCTCGACCGACTTCGTGCAGCGGATGGGCTTCGCGGGCGAGGACATCGGCAAGGCCGATTGCCGCTGGGTCGCGGTGCGTCACGGGCTGTCGAAGAACGGCAACGACCACGTACACATCGCCGTGTCGCTGGTGCGCGAGGACGGCACGAAAGCGTCGGTGCACAAGGACTACGAGCGGTCGCAGACGATCAGCCGTGAGCTGGAGCGCGAGTACGGGTTGCAGGTCTACCAGGCGCCGGAGCGCGAGTTCCCGGAGCGCGGTGTGCGGCCGGGAGCGCGTGAGTCCGCTGCACGTCGCGGGCACGTCGAGCCGGACATGCAGCGCCTCGAGCGCGCCGTACGCGCGGCCTCGTCCGCGTCCCAGGATGAGAGCGAGTTCGTTCGTCGTCTGCGTCAGGGCGGGGTGCTGGTGCGCCCTCGATTCGCGACGGGTCGTGACGATGTGATCGCCGGCTATTCGGTGGCGCTGCGGCCGACGAACGGCGAGAAGGCGATCTGGCACGGCGGCGGCCGGCTCGCTCGCGACCTGACCTTGCCGGAGCTGCGGAAGGGCTGGCCGGACCAGCCGGAGTCCGCGTCGGATGCGGCATCCGAATGGCGCGCGACAGCCAAGAATCCCTGGCAGTACACGCCGGTCAACCCTGGCCGGGAGACGGCGGAGCCGGCCCCCGAGCTGTTCGAGGCGTACGCCGCGGACATGGACCGGCTGCACGACTACATCAGGTCCGTGGACCCCTCCGACAGGGCCACGTGGGCGCACGTTGCGCGCGAGACGGCCGGCGCCTACGCGGCGTGGTCCCGGCGCATGGAGCCCACCCCGGGACCGCTCGCGGACGCTGCGCGATCGCTCGCCCGCTCGGCGCACCTGCGGGCGCACGAGACGCGCCCGCGGCCCGCGATGATGCCCTCGACGGCGGCGTACTCCGCATTGATCATGGCCGCGGCGGGGAATAAGAAGAATGCAGCCGCGGAGCTGCTGCTGCTGAACCAGTTCGCGCGCTTGACGCACGCGGTCGCGTCGGCTCATAAGGCAGCCGGTGATGCGCGACGGATGCGCGAGCTGTCGCAGACGTTGCGGGGTCAGTTGTCCGCTGTTCGCGACGGCTACCAGGTCGTCGTGAAGGCCGAGAAGGTCGCGGAGAACGAGCGGGCCTGGCAGGCGCTCCCGGAGGAGCTCAAAGACGTTCGCCGGCTGTCCCAGACCAACTTCGGGTCGGGCAGTCCCGTACCCACGAAGCTCACCAAGGCTGACCGGGAGCGCGAGGAAGCGATGCTCGCGGACCGCGCCCGACAGTCTCGGCAGGGACCTGACCAGGACCGCGGCGACCGTGGCCGATAGACGATTCACCAAGGCAAGGGGAGGAAGTCATGAGTGACGACGACGAGGTAGGCCAGGAGGTCGGTCAGAACGTCCGGATCGCGTTGACCATCGCGATGCAGATGGGCGAGAAGTTCGCCCGGCTGCGCGAGGAGCTGGCTCGCGACGCGCAGGCACGCTCCGCCGCGCAGGCGCGCGAGCTGTCGGCCCGTTTCGACGCCGAGCGCGGCGCTGCACGCGCGACGTTGCAGGTCGTGGACCGGCCCGACTGGTGGGAGAAGGCGAGCATCCAAGACATCTCGAAGGTCGCGGAGACGGCGCAGGCGTGGAAGAACCACGACCCGATCGCGGAGCGCGCGTCGGCCGTCGTTCAGCGCGAAGTGTTCGAGCGCTACGGCGTCGACACCGCCGTGCTGCGCGACGCCGCAGGTCAGGCGAAGTCGGAGCTGGACCGGGCGAAGGAATGGGCCACCAACTCCGCGCCGGAGCACTACCACCGCCACGACGACGACCGCCTCACCATGGACATACGCGGCCGCGCAGAGCCGGACGTGAACGCGGAGCGCGCTCTGATCACCGACTACCGCGCGGCGCTCGCGGGCGACGCCGGCACCCTCGAACTCTCCGCGGCCGAGGAATGGAAGCGCGACACCGACCCGGCCGGGTTCCAGGACTACCGCGTGCAGACGTCGATCGACTGGAACGACGGAGAGTTCCGCACCGCGGACCCCGCGGCCGTCGCTGCTGCACGAGCCGCGCTGGTCGAGGAGTGGAAGGACACGGTAGCTCCCGAGCGTGCTCGAGCGGGAGCGGAGGTTACGGAGGCACAACTACTGATCGCGGAAGCCGACCGCCTCGACCGCGCGAACGACGCCCGCAACCAGGAGGCCGCTCGAGAAACCCCCGGCGCGTCCGACGTCGACAACGGGCGCGCGGAGATGGCTGCACAGCTCGAAGCGCGCGCGAGCGACTACGACCGCGACGCGGCCGCCGGCGGCACCGCCAACGCGACTCCCGACGAGCTGCGCGAACTGGCCTCCGACGCGCGCGCTCAGGCACAGCTCTTCCGCGACGACGCCCCCGCAGAACGCCAGGAGGCCGCACAGGGCACCGGAGGCCCGTCCACGGAGTCGGCGCCGCCCGCGACAGATCCGCGCGCGTCAGCGTCGCGTGAGGCCGGAGAGATCGCTTACGACAGTGCCGAGCGTCGACAGTCGACCATTCAGGCGATGGAAGCCAAGGGAGTCCCCCCGCACGTCATCGAGGCGCGGATGAGCGCCGACAGCGCGCACGCCACCCCGCCCAGCGCCGCGGTGACGTCGAAGGCTCCGATGAGCACCGTCCCTCAGACGCGGCGCGGTCGTGGCCAGGGGCAGGGCGCCGATCGCGCGGACCTGAGCCGCTAGCCGGAGCGTCGACAACGAAGAAGGGGAGCACCGGACGGTGCTCCCCTTCTTACGTCCTCAGAGCGCCTCTCAGGCGTTTTCTCTGGATGGGCGCTGCGTGTACAGCGGCGGTTGTAGATCGGACGGGAAAGTGCCTTCTACCGGTGCCGTGTAAGGCAGCGGTTCACCGAGCCGGTTCTCGTCCGTCGAGTCCGCGAACGGCCCGTCCGCAGAGAGCAGGACGCTCATGTGCGGATCGCAGTGGTTGATCCACCACGCACTCATCCCGGCCTTCGGGTCGGCGCGTGCGGCCTCCCACGCCCGCCACAGCGCCTCGATGCGCTGCTGCGCTTCCTTGGACTCCCACCAGGCCGCTTTCCACCGCAGACCGCCACCGGAGCCCTGCGCCATGACTCGGCGCCGGTAGGTGCCGATGAGCTGCTTGCGCACGAACTCATCCGCCGACCCGAAATGCGTTGTCGGCTCCTCGCTCTCCGGGGCACTCGTCGCCACATCGTCCGCTGACGTGGGCGCGGCCTCGTCGTCCACGCCCCCATAGAAGTCCTCGCTCATGAGCCCGTCACCGGCGTGAAGCCGTGTCCCTGCTCCGGGGCCGGCGGCGGCGTCGGTGTCGGCGCTGCGCCCGGTCGGTGGTTCGCGATGGAGGCGTTGATCGCGGCCACGAGCGGCTTGGGACCGTCGAACCACGGCACCGTGCGCAGGATCGCGGCACGCGAGCCCGAGGACATCAGGATCGCCCGCCCGATCTTGCGCCCCTTCTTGGGCGTGGGGAGGTTCGCGAGCTCCGCGACGTCGAGGATCAGTTCGCGCTTCAACGCGCTGGTGGTCGAGCGCACGCCCTTGTTCATGCTCGCGGAGGTCGTCTCGCGATCGTAGGTGCCGATCAGCTCCGACACCATCCGCAGAAACCCCGTCTCCGAGATTCCGCCGGCGTAGATCTTCGCGTTCGCGGCCGACCACAGCTTGTCCATGCCCTCCCGCCCGAACACGCTCACGCCCTGCGACCAGGACTGGAACACCGACATGATCGGGATCCCCCGGGAGCCGTAGTGGCTGTAGAGGTCGGGCAGGTCGCGCCAGCGGCAGACGTTCGCCGCCTCATCGAGGACGCCGAGCATCGGGGTCTGCATCCGGCCGCCGGGCGACACCGCTGCCAGCTCCTCCGCGGCCTCGACGGTCGCGGCGGTGAGTGCGAGGACGAGGGGGCCGGCGCTGCCGGCACCCTCCTTGGACAGGCTGTAGAGCGTCCCGGTGGAGCGGACGAAGGCGCCCGGATCGAACTCCGGCCGGGTGTCTTTCTCGCCGGTGCGGTTCACCCACTGGCGGGTCCCGGAGTCCTTCAAGCAGGACGCCATGCGCCGGGCAGTGGAGTACACCGATCCGCGCTCCCGGTGCTCCAACCGCGTCGCGCCCTGCAAGCTCTTGGCCATCAACGGGAAATCGCTCGAGGCCAGAATGTCTCCGGCCGTCTCGTCGCCGGGTTTCGTCGTCCACTCGTAGACGTCCGTGATCGGTCGGCCATCGAGGGCCGCGGCGAGCAGGAAGCCTGCCAGCAGCTCGCGACCGGACGGCTCGAAGTGCGCATCCGAGCGCGCTCCGACCTCGCTGGATCCGGACGCGAAGTGCTGCGCGAGCTTCGCGGCCTTGGTGTCGTCGGTGACGTAGGAGAGCGGGTTCCACCACCACGACGGCGGCTCGACCGCGACGCGCTGCGGGTCGAACACCCACACCTGCCCCCGTGCTGCGCGGAGGTCGCGGGTCGCGTCGAGCACGTCGCGCTTGTTCGAGGTCGTGACCACGGACCCGGGAGCGTTGACAATCGCGGGGATGACGAACGACGTCGACTTGCCTACGCGGGGGCCGGCGAGCAGCAGCACCATGTCCTCGAACGAGGCGTAGATAGGTCGACCGTCGCTGAGGAGGTCACCCAGAGGGACGCCGAACGAGTCGGTCACGCCCAGTCGGGCCGACTTCTCCTTCGCCTCCTTGCCGCGCATGTGGCTCATTTCCGCGGAGGTGGCGGTGTGGCGGGCGGTCCAGTCGATCGGGGTCCGGTTCTTCTTCCCGCCGTTCTTCGCGATCAGGAACAGGGTGCCGAAGAAGACGACCACGGCGCCGATCCCGGCGACGATGAGGGTCGCGGTGCCCGGCCAGACGAGTCGGCCGCGGAACACGTCGACCACGACGGAGAAGAAGTTCGACGGGTCGGTGTCCATGTCGGGATTCACACCGTCGACCTGGGACCCGACGCGGACCGCGATGTAGATGGCCAGGGCGATGATCAGGACACCGCCGGCCGCGAACGCGACCCCGAAGCCGTTACTGGCCTTCCCGGGCTCTTTCCGGCGGTTGTTCGTGAGGCTCATGGTGCAACTCCTTCGGTCGGTGCTGGGCTGGTGAGAGTGGTCTGGGCGGGGATCGCGTGCTGCACCTGCGCGGTGAACGCGAGGGTGGCGGCCGTGGCCACGAGGACCGCGACAGCCAGGAGCCCGGCGACCGCGCCGACCTGGCCGAGCGGACCCCGCAGCAGCGCACCCCCGGCGCGGGCGGCGATCACGACATCGCCCGCTCGAGCAACGGAACAGATGCCGGCAGGAACCTGCGCGGCTCGCATCGCTCATAGATCGGCCCGTCGTAGGGGGCCGTCGTGTCGTCGCTGGTCGCCTGCCGGCTGGTGCCCCAGGTGAGGACGGCCTGGCCGTTGTCGACGTACTCGACCGGCAGGTCCGTCATGTGGTCGGTGTGCGGGAGCGTCGTCGTCATCGAGCAGCCCCAGAGGTAGCCGTCGTAGACGACCGTCGACGTGCAGCTCATGCGATCACCCGGTCCCACTGGTCCCAGGCGACGAAGCCCGCCATGAGGGCGACCCCGGTCCAGCAGCCCGTGAGCAGAAACCGGTCGCGCTCCGCCGCCCCCTGACGGCGGGCGGCGATCACGCTGACGATCGCGGCGCCGGCCGCGCCGAGCGCGACGCAGCTCGCGCCGAGGGCGACGAGGACGCTCACGGCAGAATCTCCACCATGACCGGATCGGTCGCCAGGGGCTCGTTCGCGCGGCCTGCGCGGCTCGTGGTGTGCCAGAGCTTGTTGGTGTCGTTGACGTCCTTCTCCGCTGCGGTCAGGTGGACGCGGACGGGGATGCCGGGACGGCCGCCCACCTTGATCAGGAACAGGCCACGGCCGGGCGGGTCCGCTTCCTTCCCGGAGACGCCATCCCAGGCCGGCGGGTCCTGCCAGCTCGTGAGCATCTCCTGCTCCTTCGCGGACAGCGGCACCGCCGACGTGAGCAGAGGCATCTCCGCACCGGGAAGGCCGCCGCAGATGACCATGCCGGAGCGCTCCACAAAGCCGCGGGCCTTCATCCGGTCCTCTTCGCTGGAAAGCGCGAGGAGGTCGGACATGGTGTGGCTGATCATCGCCAGGCCGACACCGCGGGCACGGTTGAGGCGGGTGAGCGCGTCGACGCGATCGACCATGCCCTTGCCCGCGCGCAGAGCCCGCCACAGCTCGTCCAGGATCACGAAGTAGTGCCGGCGGGGCTCGATCCCCGCATCGGCCAGCGCCGCGGCGACGTTGACCGTCCCGAACCCCGCGGACCAGCACGCGAGGAGGATCGCCGCCTGGAGGTCGCCTTCGGAGTCATCGATCGAGGACACGTCGTAGACCACCGGCCGATCCCGCCGCATCGGGGTCGTCGTCTGGCGGGAGAAGATCTCGCCCAGCCGGCCACCGGAGGTGAGGCCGATGAGCGACGCTTCGAGGTTCTCGGTGATTTCCTTGTACCGCTTGAGGTCGTTGCGGTCGAGCGCGACCTGTCGAATCTCGTCCGGCGCGGCCTGGATCACGGCGAGCAGGTCCGCGAGGACGGGGATGCCCTCGTGGTGCTCGTCCAGGTACTTCAACGCCCGGTCGATGATCGTCTCCTCCCGGTCCGTGGGCGGCTGAGAGCGGAGGATCGTCAGGAGCGCTGCGATCATCGTGTGCCGGCGGCCGTGAGCGTCCGCGAGGACCTGAGCGGCGAGGCGCTGCGCTTTCACCGCACGCAGGTGCAGCTCCTTGGAGTCGCCGCCGCGGGCGTCGAGCTCCGCGGCTTGCTCCAGCGCCTGGTCGGCGTCGTCTCGGAGGCGCTTTGCCGCGCTGGTCGCCTCGCCGGGGTCGAGGATGTTGAGGTAGCCGCGGTCGCGGCCGAGGGTGATGACCTGTCCTTCCATCGCGCGGATGAGGTCCACGTAGTCGGGCTTCAGATCCCCGAGGACCAGCGGGATGGTGCCGTACCCGGCGAGCCCGGTCGCCATGCGGCGGGTCAGCGAGGACTTCCCGAGACCCGGCTTGCCGAGGACGAACATCGACGGGTTGGAGATGAGCTGCGCCCGCTGGAACCAGCTAATCGGGTCGCACAACACGGAGGCCCCGGTGGTGAGGTTCTTGCCCAGCGGTACGCCGATCATGGGCGTGCCGGTGCCGACCGAGAATGGGTACAGGCCGCACACCTGCACAGTCGTCGCGCGGAATTCATCGGCGGGCTGGATCGAGACGACCTGTCCGCCGCCGCGGCCGAGCCATCCCGTCGACGTCGGCCGCATCGGTCGCTTCGGCGCCGATTCCTTCTCGGTCTTCTGCTTCCCGCCCTGGTGCGGGATCGCCCGCTTTTTCCGCGACCGCTTGGACGGCGTCTCGCGGGCGAGCGGCGAGGCCGCGGCGCGGGCCGCGGCACTCTCCTCCTGCACCTTCCGAGCGCGGCGAGACCCGGCCCGGCTGTCCGCCGTTGCTGACGCGGCAGCGTCAGTCGACGGGGAGCCGACCGCGCCCGTGGGCGTGGCCGAGTCGGGGGCGTCGACGTCGCCGGCCTCTTCGCTCTGGTCGACGTCGACGGCGCCGGTGGGCAGCTCGTCCCCGTCGACGTCGGCGGGGACGTCGACGGGCTCGGTGTCGCGGTGGCGGGAGAAGAGCTTGGTGGTGATGCTCACTGGGGGCCTCCAATAAGGGTCGGAACGGCGACAAAGACGGGTGAGGGCTGAGGGTTAAGCCGGGACGGCACCGGACGTGTGTCCAGTGCCGTCCTGGTGGTGGCGGGGTGTGTCACAGGATTTCCCGCATTTCGTTGGGGATGCGCAGGTGCCGAGGCAGGACCAGCCCCAGCGGGAGGGCGGCGGCGAAGGCGGAGTCCTGCGAGCCGAACGCCGGCCGCATCCGCAGTCGGGCGGCTGAGGTGAGGGAGTCGATCGCGGCGCGCGCTTCGGGCTCTTGGCCACGCTGCAGCGTGGTCGCGGTGACGATCAGGCCGAAGTTCATCAGTCCGGCGCCGGAGGCTTCCTCCGCGGCCGTGGCCTGCGCCGAGCGGGTCGAGAGCGTCGAGCGCGCCGTGGGCTTGGTGGACGCGGAGGAGTTGAACTGGGCGGCGTTGAGGTCCGCCTCCACGAGCGCTGCGGCGCGGGCGGGGTCGATGGGTCGGTAGAGCAGGGTGACGCGCTTGCGGGCGATGTCGCGGTGCGGTGCGAGCAGGCGGGCGAGGATGTTCGACTGGACGACGCCGCGCGGCGGGGCGGTCATGGTCCACGACGTCGACACCGCTCCGTCGTGACGGTAGGAGTCCCAGTGCGCTTCGGCGCCCGCGGGGCCGACGTCGGTCCAAGACAGGTCGGCCGTCTCGCCCTCTGCGCGCGCCTGATCGATCAGGAGCGCCGCGTCGGGGTCGTACGCGGTGCGGATGACTTCGCACAGCTCTTGCGCGCTCAGGGGCCGCGCTGCGCCCGCACCCGTCGCCGCGAGAGAAGACGTCAAGCCGGGGATGCGGGCGGAGAGGTCGGAGGCTACTTCCTTCGCGTTGCGGCGCTTCCCGTTGATCCGCGCGGTCGCCGTGAACGTGAGCGCGATGTAGGCGTGGATCGTGGCCGATCCGACCGGGTAGGTCTCTACGACCTCTTGGAGCATCGCTCGCGCGAACAGCGGCGCGTCCGGGTCCATCGACCCCTCGACCTCGCCGCGCAGGCGCGTGCCCGTGTCGGGGGCCGTCTCGACCGTGACCGAGGCGGCCTCGATGCCGGGCTCGTCTCCGAGGTTCGCGAGCCAGATGCCGTACTCCGCGACCTGGTTGTTGATCTGCTCCTGATCCACCAGCGCGGCGCCGTCCGGCTCCGTCGCGAGAACCACGGTGAAGTGCTTCGTCATCGGAGTGCTGATCAGAGCGAACCGGCGGCCGTGGGAGTCCTCGTGCTCGGTGAGCTGCGAAGGTGCGGCCAAGCCTGGGAGCTGGAACGTCCCCCACTTCGCGCGGCCGATCGGACCGGAGCGGTAGACGTTCGCTCCCTTGCTCTTGGTACGCCACCAGTTCACGCGGACCACCATCCTTCCGAGGGCGCTCTGCCCGTGCTTGTCCTTGACCGAGACGGTCAGGAGAATCCCGCCGAAGATCGCGGCGACGATCAGTGCCGGCCCGAGGCCGGAGAACATGGACGCGATGATCGAGGCGACGATGCCCACGAACATCACGAGGGTGGCGAGCTGTCCCAGCCCGCCGAGGCCGGCGGTCTGCGGCTTTCGCCAGTTGCCGTAGGTGCGAGCCTTGATCGGCTCGGTTGCTGTGCTCGACATGGGTTAGCTCCCGCTCTCGTTGCTGCCGGTCGCCTCTTCGGTGCCGGCCTTCACGGCCTGCGCGGCGTGCTTCGCGCCCTCCGCGGCCTTCGTCGCGACGGCGATACCGGCGCCGATCGGTCCGGCCGCGGCCGCGGCGCCGCTCGCGGCTGCCCCTGCACCGGCGCCGCTCGACGCGGCGGCTCCTGCACCGCTGGTCGCCGCGCTTCCGGCACCGGCACCGGCACCAGCGCCGCTTCCTGCCGTCGACGCCGACCCAGACGGGTCTGCGGCCGGCGATGACGCGGGAGAGCCCGGCGTCGACGTGCTGCCGGACGGTCCGTCCGTGGACGAGCTGTTGCCGCCTCCACCGCCGCCATTCCCGCCTCCACCGCCGCCATTCCCGCCACCGCCGCCACCGTTGCTGCTGGCGCGGATCGCGCCCGTCGCGACGTCACCTGCGGCTGAGAGCGCCGCGGCGCCCAGCAGCAGGCCCGCCGCGCCGCCACCGCCGACCGAGGAGACGGCCGGGACGAGGAAGCGCATCAACGCGGGCAGGGCCACGAGCGCGATGAGCATCAGCGCGAGGCCTGTGACGATCTGGAAGAGCCCGGTGCCGTCCGATTTGAACAGGTCGGTGCCGGTCATCCGGAACGCGATCGCGTAGACGATCGCGGCGGCGGGCTTGTAGAGGATGAAGGCGAGAGTCCAGGCCATCGCCTTCTTGAACCACTGCCGCCCGATTTCCGTGTTCGTCGCGGCGGCGGCAATCGGGAAGATCCCGGCGAGGACGACGAGCATCGCGCCGCGGAACACCATCAGGGCGATCTGCACGTAGGTCATGAACACCGCCAGCATGCCCAGCAGGAACAGGCCGATCAGGCCGATGGAGTTCTGCGACGCCATCGTCATCCCGATCATCGCTCCGACCGTCGTGCCGAAGCAGTTCGACTCCCCGTTGGTCACGCTGCAGTCGGTCGAGTTATCGAGGATCCAGACGGAGAACGCATCTCCCGCGGACGTCGCGAGGCGGATCACGACGAGGCCGGCACCGGCCACGGCGATCAGCGTCAGGACCGATCCCGCGAGCTCGCGCAACGGCATCGCGCGCTGCGTCCAGACCATGCGGCCGGCGGCGACGAGGATCGAGAGGATCGCGATACCGCCGGTGTACCACTGCAACTGACCTTGCACCCAGCCGACGACGCTCGAGGACTCGTTGAGGTGCATCGCCAGAGGCAGGAACCCGGTCACGAGCGCTGATGCCGAGGACAGCAGCAGCACGGCCATGATGATCACACCGATACGGCCCATGTGAGCCTCGCCGTCGCCGTGCCGGCGCCGGGAGGCCATCATCACTCCGGCAATGATGAGGGACATGACGGCCAGGCCCGCGGACACCCACGTCACGTAGCCGAGAATCGTCTCGAACGCCTCCGGCTGCGGCGGAGTCCCGCCACCGTTCACTCCGCCGCCCTGGTCCACGACCGTGACCGGCGAAGGTACGCGCACCCAGAGGGTGCCGAGGGAGGCGAGGGCCTTCCCGTAGCCCTCCATGATGTTGTTGACGAACTGCTGCAACGCATCGTTCGCGGCGACCGACACGATGTCGCCGATGCCCTCGTTGAGCTTGCAGGGGAAGTCGAGGAGGCCGCATTCCGATTCGGGCGGAGCGGTGGTGGTGGCGAGGATGCTCATGCAACACCTGCCCATGGCACGTAGCCGCCGAGGCTCTGGAGCCGCACCGGGTTGTAGGCCGACTGGCCCTCATCGGTGAGCTGCATCTTCCAGTCGCCGTCCGACCAGGCAACGTCCGTCGCGATACTCGCGAGGGTCCCGTCGTTGAGCCGGAAGGCAATGTCGATCGTCGCGCTGTCTCCGTTGTAGGACAGCGTCTTAAAGCCCGCGATCTGAGCGCTCAGGCCCGTGTTCGATTGCGCCACGTCCCTCGCCAGTGCTGCATCCCGTCCGGGGCCGGGAACGGTCAGCTTCTCGATGACGGGATCGGACAAGCGTGCGTTGGAGCCCATCGCCCACAGGTTCGCGACTGCGAAGAGTGCTCCGTCGACGGTGTGGGCGTAGCAGCGTCGCACGCCGTCGTCATCAGTAGCTCCCGGTCCGGCCGTGTCCGAGTTCGGAGCGGCCATCGTGCCGACGATGGTCCATTCCGTCGTCGGTGCTGCGGTGAGAGTCCCGGTCTCGTCGTATCCGGAGAGTCCGCACACGCTCGCGGCGTCCGCCGAAATGGTCGAGCTGGGGGTGGAGGCGCCGGGGGTGGCGGCGGTGTTGCCGCCTCCCCCGGCGTCCAGGGACGTCACGCCGAGCACGATGCCGGCGACGGCGAGTGCTCCGACGATGGCGGCTCCGACGATGAAGCCCTTCGTGGTGAATGGGTTACGCGGTTCGGAGTCGTTCATGATGTCCCTTGCCTTTCTGTTGGTGGTGTCGGTTTCCCGGGGACGCTACGCGCCCATCAGGAACCCGACGATCGTGAACGCGGCGGAGATGACGATCACACCCACGAGGAGCCGGCCGAGCCAGCCGCCGATCTCTCCGCCCTCGCCGCGGCGGGCGGAGACGGTCATGGTGACGCCGAGGATGATCAGGCCGACGACGGCGACGCCGAGGCCGACCCACTTGGCCCAGCCCATGACGGTGGTGAAGGCCTCGAACCCGGGGGGCATGCCGCCGGGACCCGGGTCCGGGACGACCGCGCCGAGCGCGCCCGCGGTGGTGAGGATGTCGGTCGTTGCTGCGAGCAGTGCAGACATGGTGTGCTCCGTTTTCTGTGTTGGGTGGTGCGGGGGTGATCGGCGCCGCGGGTGCGACGTCGACGGGGTCCGGTTATCCGGTGGTGAGGGGGCCGTCGGCGTAGGCGACGTCGAAGTGCAGGTGGTTCGGGGTGTCACCGAACTGGGTGATGTGCTGGTACGTGGTCGAGCGGCACTGGATCTGGCCGGCACGAGAGCCCTGGGGTACCTGCGGGTCCAGGACCGTCAGCAGTTGCAGTGCGTTCGCGTCGCAGCCGGTGGTGGCGGTGTTGTTGAAGGAGAAGAAGTCGACGGCGTTGCCGCCGCCGTTCATCCAGTGCGACGAGCCCGTGCCCGCTCCGAGCAGGGAGCCGGTGCACTGGCGGTTGAGGTCCGAGACGCCGACGTGCTCGAACGTGTTGAGCGCGATCGTGATGATCTGGAGAATGCGGACGTCGATGCCGCAGTTCTCCTTGGCGGTCCCGGCGGCCATGTCGCGGATCTGCTGCGCGTAGCGGTCCTCGAGCAGCCGCAGCCGGCCCTCCTCCATCGCCGTCACGAGGCCGGCCGCGAGTGCCTGCGCGTCGCCGGACACGGGGACGCATCCGCCGACCGGCGCGGCCGTCGACGTCGCGGTGCTCGTCGGCGTCGACGGGACGCTCACCGGCGCAGTGGTGGCCGTGGGTGCGGTCGCGCTGCTGCCGAGGCCGTTGAGGTACGTCATGATCGCCACGGCGTCGGCGCGGTACTTCGTGTAGTGGTTCGGGTCGGCGTTGCGCTGCACCTTGTTGATCGCAATGGAGGGCTCCATCGACTGCCAGCCCTCGACCGCGACGAGGCGGTCGTAGAAGAAGCCCGCCGAGGTCGTCGGGTCCATGCGCTGCTCGACGGTGCCCCAGCTCGACTGCTGCTGGAACAAGCCGATCGAGTCAGCAACCGACCCGTCCGGGTTGATCGCACCGTCCCCGTAGTTGATGTTCACCAGCGAGGATTCCCCGATCGCCGTCTGCACGCCGAGCGTCTGCCCATCGGCGCCGAGGCCCTTCGCGGCGCCCGCGTTGACGATCAGTGCTGCGTTCACGAGCTGGTCGTGCCCGTAGGCGCCGACCTTCGCGTCCGCGGGGATCGCGGACACGTTCACCGGTCCCCCGGCTGGCAGGCATGCGGCTACAGCCGCGCCGCCGAAGAGCAACACGTACAACAGAATCGCGATGGCCACCACCGGCACCATGACGAACGCCAGTACCCCCAGTCCCCCCTTCGCCACTGGATTACTCCGATGCCAGAGGAGTGATCTGGTCGACGGCCCAGGGGCCTGCCTCGTCGGTGCGGTGGACGTAAACCGAGTACTCCCCTGCATCCGTGGGCACGAGGATGCGCATCGTGAACGCGCCGTCGCCGTCACGGACGGTCGCAGCGCCCGTGAGGCTCGTGCAGGGCACGTTGGCCGGGTCGACCGTTTCATAGGCGACCGCCGCTTGCTGGCTGAGGAACGGGTACAGCTCAGCGATCCACATGTCGTAGTCCACGGAGGGGCGGCAGAATGCCGCGACAGCGGCCGTGGCGATCGCAAGAGTGTCAGCCTCGACGTTCAGAGCCGGCGCCGGCTCGGCGTCGACTGGTGCCGCTTCGGTCGCTGATGGGACCGGCGCCGGCGAACCCTCGGTGGCGTCAGGACTGGCCAGGACGGTCGGCATCTGAGCTTGCGAGGTCTCCGCCGCCGGAGGGTCAGCGGGTGTTGAGCATGCAGAGAGGAGTCCTGCGATCGAGACGGACACCCCAAGCAGCAGTGCGCGTGCGCGCTGCTCACCTACGGTCCGCTGGTGAACTCCACCCAAGTTGTGCCCCCTGCGAGATGAGCAGGAGCGACAGCCACCCCCACACCTCGAAGATATCACTCTATGGGGTCATAATTGCACGAGTTGACATCCTGAACTCATTCAGTGCAGTCTTGCTTCCACATCGATACCCGAAGATGTCTCGGCGGGGACCCCATACGCCATGATGTTGTGATGACCTCCGAGCCCGGCGCCCCCGATGTGCCTGCCTTGCCACCGGAGGTTCTGTTGACTCAAGCCGTTCTGGCGAAGAAAAACGGCGAAGTCATCCGCGCATTGTGGGGCGAAACCGGCATGTACTTCGGAGATCTGAAACGTTCCGTCGATATGACCGACGCATCACTTTCGCGCTGTCTCTCAACGCTCGAAAGTGCCGGTATCGTCCGCGTGAGTACTCATCTTCCACCCGGCGGACGTCGCGGGGTGTCGGTCATGTACTCGATAGACACCGAGCGATTTGATGAAGTCCTTAACGGCTTCACGTCGTGGATCAAGAGCAATCACACGCCGTAGCTGGCTTATTCCGCTTCAAGCTCCGCAAGGATGCGTTCCATTGCCGCCTCTGCTTCGGGTGAAATCTCCCCGATAGAGCGCATTTCTCTTCGAACTCGATTTCTCCGAAGGTCGAGGATGGCCGGCATGGCCTCATGGAGACGCGGCGGCACATCTTCTTCGGCCCGATAGAAGAAGGTGGAAGGAATGTCAAACAGATCGCCCAGCGCCTCAAACACGCCAATGTCCTTTGCGAGGACGTGAGAGCCGGACAGCATGTAGTGCCATTTGGTGCGAGAGAGGTCGACCCCTGCGGCCTTGACGTGTTCCTCCACCACGGCCCAGGACGGTTGACGCCCGTGCATGGTTTCGTAGCGGTCGGTTGCGAGTCGCAGACGCTGCGCCAGCTCCTCCTTCGAGACGGTGATCCCGCCCGGGCTCGTGGGGGTGCCCGCTCCTGACTCGGAATCAGTCATGAGGTACTCCCTGTCGTTCGTGCACGTAGGCGCGGGCTTCTTCTAACACTCTGTACTGGTCGCCAGAGAGATTCGCATGCAGCAGTAGGGCGTCCTCGCACTCGGAGAGGTAGCCGTACAGCTCGCTGTAGTCATCATCCGGACCACCGTTTCGGCGTCGCGCCGCCGGAACTTGTGTCGTAAGGTCCGTCCAGATTGGCCTCAGTTTGACCAAATGGTATCGCTCGCGCTGGTGCTGCTGACGAGCCCGCCACCGGTCAGTAATCGGCGCGTAGCTGAAGCCGGCCGCGAGGAAGGCACCGCCCGCCAGTGACAGGGTCAGATCCGTCCCTTTGGAGATGTGGTCCGAATCCACCCAGCCTCTAGCAACGAGCAGAGTTACCAGCAGCACTCCGAGACAACCGAGGGCGATCAGGTAGATAGGCAGCCGACGATGGAAACCGGAATGAACACGGAGATTCCTATGGCAGGCAACGAGTCCCATGCTTGCTGTCATGATGAGAGAAAGCCAGAGCACCGATTTGAAGGCGAGCGCCGACGTTTCGTGGTCATAGTGGATGAGTTCGACATCAGTAACGGGCCAGTTGCTGGCTGCGAAAATTTCCACTTGTAGACACGCGCCTGCTAGACCAAGCGAGTAGACAGTGAACCGCCGACGCATCCGATTGTTCGTAGAGCTGACAGAACGCATGATTATGTCATCAAAGATGATGGTTGCTACCAGTCCAGCCATATGCATTAGTAGAACGGCTCGGTTGTAACCACCTAAAGCATGATCGACTCCTGTGTAAAGGAGCGTATTCTTTAGAGCGAGGAGTATCGCAAAGCCCACGCACCCGATCGTCAACAAAGGATATTTGAAGGCATTCCGTGTCGCTATTAGGGCGATGACTGGAAGAGCGCTTGCTGCAACGATGACCCACTCGAGAATGGTCACCATAGCGTTCCGCCAAAACCGATATTGCGTTGCATTGACTGGTCCAGCGCGTCGGCCGCCTGTATCTTCGCGAGGGCGTCTGCGATGGCCTCCGCTAGGTCCTCCCGATCGACCCCAATCGTTACCTCCTGTTGATCGAGAAAGAACCACATCAGCACGTGTCCGTATTCATGTTGCAGATTGTGCTTGCGGTGTAGACGCGTCGTGTCGTGGGGAATATACATGACGTTCTTATTGCTACTTGTCCGCTGCCAGTAGCTCACCACTCCCCCATGCAGGAGAGCAGGAGGTGTGTCACGAAACACGATGTCTCTTCCGCAGAGGTCCTCCATGTAGGCGAGCAGGCTCTCCGCGGTCAGGGGTCGCGGAAGCTTTGCAGCGAGCATCACCCTCGACACGAGGGCGCGTACCTGTTTTGACCACACGGACACATTATGGTTCATTGAACACGTACAACACCGGTCGTTAGCGGCCAGACGGGGGGTGGTTCCATGCACGCATCGCACGCCGCACGGCTCCGTGCGCTCGCGGCTGCGCCGCGCGAGGCATGGGCCGACACCTACCGTCAGCTCGTGATGTTCGATCTGCCTCGCGACGCGCAGATCGGTCTCATGCTCAGCTACTACCGGTCCTTCGCTGTCCCGTCGATCGCCCGGACGCTCCACCGTTCAGGCGCTATCAAGTCGGATCCCAGAAAACGCTCAGTAGACACTGCGCTCATTCTCTACGAGCTCATCGACGGAGAACTTCAGTCAGATCGCGCGCTCGAGATGATCGACCTACTTGTCTCGGCTCATCGCCATGTGAAAGCGCCTAGCGAAGATTTCCTCTACGTTCTCTTCAGTCTTGCAATAGTACCGATTCGGTGGATAGAGAAGCATGGGTGGCGTGAGCTGACGTCGGCGGAGCAGGTTTCAACAATCGACTTTTACGCGAACCTTGGCCGCGTAATGGGTCTCAGAAATGTTCCAGGGGACGTCGACGCCGCGACCTCCTTCTATTGCTCCTATGAGGAGGATCGGATTGCCTGGTCGCGTGAGGGGCAAGAGCTGACCGACTGGACAGTCGGAGTCATCCGCTCCACTATGCCGAAGCCTGTCCGCCCCTTTGCGCGGCTGATCCTCAGCACATGGATTGGCGATGAGCGCGTGAGTCAGGCGCTGGGACTTCCTCGAACCAACGCCGTTGTCTCGGCGCTTTCCGCTGCTGCAATGAGCGTGCGGAATCGCCTCACGGCGCGCGCCCCCCGTCCCGCAAGCCCGCGATTCATGCAAGGCGTAACGGGGTCGGCCCAGTACCCGCACGGATATTCGTTGACAGATTTGGGGGCGCATCGATGATGAGCACGAAGGCCTTTGGCCCCGGGAACGGCACTGATGCGCTTGGAGCTATCCAGACGCTTGTCGAGCCGGACATGACCCGTGTGCTGAGCTTCCTCGCGGACACGGCGGCATCGCCGGCGCTGCTGGCGCGCGCTACTCGCCTGCGGCCGTCCGCGGTGCGCCTCAAAGTCGAAGCGCTCGACCGGTTGGGGCTCCTGATCCATCTGGGCGAAGACCTCCGCGTCGACCCCAACTCGATCGCGTCGTTCGTGGTCGCCGCGCGACGCTCGCTCGACCTGTGACGGCGACACACCGGGCAGCGCGTCTCGCGATCGCTAGCGACAGCGGTATGTTTCCAGGCATGGCTACTCCCAGGCGACCTCGCGGCTCGCTCAATGACGCCGTAGCGACCGGCTGGAAGGTTGAGCGCGCGGCGAAGGATCGTTTCGATCAGCTCGCGCGTCACGCCAACGTGTCGTCGGCTGTGTTCTTCGAACGGCTGGTGGAGAGCATCGAGGTCGATTCTCGGGGGCTGCCGGTGTGGTGGACCTCTGAGACCGAGCCGAACGAGGAGTTGCCGATCACCACGACTTAACGCATTAGGCCCGCCGCTCACGCGACGGGCCTAGAAGCTCTCGCTTCACACCCTCGCTTACCAGGGCTAACAGGTGTGAAGCAGTTCCAGAAGTACCGGTTTCTCAGGCCGGGCCTTCGTCATCCCCACCCGAGGGAGGAGAAGTGACCTCATCGTAAGCCACATTGCTGTGTCTGCGCACGCCCAAAACGCCGAAGTTGACTCCTTCTCGGCGCCCTGGGCACTGACGCGCAGGCTGAGCCCCCGTGCCGCGGTGCGCACGATGCGTCCGGACGCCTACGGGCGCCTGGACGAGAACGCCTATCCGGCCGCGTTCCCCGTCTCCGCCGTCGCGCCGGCCGCGCCGTGGGCGATCTATCTGACCGACGACGCCGGAGCGTTCCGGCTGCTGTGCTTCGACTTCGACGGCAAGGACTCCCACGGCGTCGACGCCGACCTCATGGAGCAGGCCGCAGACGACTGCGACGCCCTCTCTGCCGTCCTCGACGCGCACCAGGTCGCTCACGTCGTGTGCCAGTCCTCCGGCACCGGAGGCCGGCACCTGTGGGTCGCTCTCGCGGAAGGCGCTCCGGCCGAGCTGGTGGCCCGATTGGCGATCGCCGCTCGAGCAAACTTCCGCACCCTGGACCACGGGATGCTCCGCAACCCGCGCACCGGCGCCGCCCGCCCGCCGCTGTCCCCGCACCGCGACGGCAGCTTCTCGAGCGTCCTCCGCGGCCGCGCAGAGGAGCTGCTGGACAAGACCGTCACCGCGGCCGCGATCGAGGCCGTCACGGACGCCCTCGAAGCGTCCCGGCCGCCGCGGCGCGTCGACGCCACTCCCCCAGTACCCACCGCCACCGCACACCACACGCACCGAGCGCTCAGCGCTGCCGGCGCCGCCCACATGGCCACGCCTGGAGGCGGCGCGAATCCGTCGTGGACCGCGTTCATGTGCCTGCTCTCCGCCGCGCACGCCGGCTGGTCCTTGACCGACGTCGAGCACGCCGCTCGCACCGCTCCCGGGATGGAGCACTACCGCACCAAGAACACCGGCCGCGGCCACCGCCGGCCCCGCGCCCGCGACGAGGCCGCCGAGCGCCTGGCGCGGCAGTGGGAGAAGGCCCGCCAGTACGCGGCGCTGCACGCCGTTCTCCCGCCCGAGCGCGAGCCGAGCGACCTGGCGGAGCTGGACAGCCTCGTCGGCGCCGTCAGCGCCCTCCTCGACCGGTTCCGGGTGAGCCCGGGCCGGTGGGGCAGGACCGAGCGGGCGACGTCGGAGAAGACGATCCTCACCGCCCTGGCCTACCTCACCCTGCACACCGGCAAGCGCACCGTCGCCGCATCTATCCGTGACCTCGCCCTCCTGGCCGGCCTGGGCCGCACCACGGCCGCCAGCGCCCTGCGGACGCTGCGCGAGGACGGCTACGTGCAGCTCGCCGTCCGCGCAGACGGATCCAACGCCAGCGAATGGCGACTCTCCGAACACTTTTCCACAGGCTCCCTGCAAGGTCCGGTCACAACCACTAATAACCCCCGCCCCCCCGGGCCGCTCTTCACCGAACGAACCATGCTCCTCACCACGCTCGAGGCCGACCTCACGGACACTCGGCACGACCTCTTCACCCGCGGCGGTCTCGGACACCTGGCAGGGAAGGCGTACGCGCTGCTGCGCCGAGAAGGAACCCTCGCCGTCGACGCCGCCGCCACGCTGCTGGGAGTGACTACCCGCACCGCCGCCACAGCCCTCTCCCGCCTCCGCACCCACCGCCTGATCATCAAGCACACCAACGGCTGGACCCAGGCCAAGCGTGACCTCCGAACCGCCGCCGCTCGCGCGATCGGCGTCGACGGAGCCTTGAAGGATCGAGCGCACCGCTACGACGTCGAGCGCGAAGTCTGGGCCTGGTGGCTAGCCGAGCTCGCCCACCGCTCCTCCTCCCCCAGGCAACGACCGCGACGCCGACACGTGTCGAGCCGTCCCCTTTTCGAGGACAGCACCGCTGGTGAGCGCGTCTGGCCGCTCTACCCCCGCGACGCCGCCGGCCGCGGCGATCACCGCGAGGCGCTGCACTGGGGACGCACCGGCATGCTCGCCCCCGGCTCGCTCTGGTGGTCCTCGACCGCCGCATGACGTCGATTGCACGCGTTCGAACATATGTTCTACTGGCGGCGTGGGAACGAACCGACGCTACGAGCGCCACGTCGGCGCACAGATCGATCGACGCATCGAAGAGACGGCCGGCCGCGGCCACCCCATCGGCCTGACCGACGACGAGTTGGACAAGACCCGGCAGCGGCCCACCTGGGCCGCCACTCCCCTGCCCGTCTGGGCTTGGGTCCGCTACCCCGGCACCCCCGTTCGCGTTGAGGGCTTCGCGATCGCCTGGACCGCCCGAGCCGTCATGGTCGAGTGGCAGGACCGCGACACCAGCCGCCGGCTCTGGGTTTGGGCCTCTGCCGTCGAAGCCAGGTCGGCGCCGGCTGCTCTATAGAGCCTCGACGCTGCGCGTCGTGAGGGACGGCCGGCGAGCCGGCCGACTAAATGCACCCTTCGGGTGCCGTTTCTTTGCCGTGAAGCCTTCGGCGGCTCGGTCGCTGCGCTCCCTCGTAGCCACCTACGGGCTCCGTTCAAGTGGCTCCGCCACCAGCTCCTCCGAGACTTTCGGCACGCGGTCGCTGCGCTCCCTTATTTCGCGCCGAAACTCTCTCCCCCGCCGCCCTCCGGGTTGCACTACGCCCTCCGGTTGCTAAGGCGGAAAACCGCCTCCACGGCAAAAAAACGTGGGGGACAGCGAGAGCTAACAGTACTAATACCATCAACGGAGGTAACCGAAATGGCCCGCAAGATCACCAGCACCAAGACCGCCGAAGAGCGCCGCGAGCAGGCCGAGGCGCTGCAAGCGTCGATCGCTGAGCAGGTCGAGGAGCTGCGCGGCACGGAGCAGTGGACGCGCTTCCTGACCTTCGCGCAGGCGTTCCACTCCTACTCGCTCAACAACGTTCTTCTGATACTCAGCCAGATGCCCACCGCGAGCCGCGTCGCCGGGTTCCGCAAGTGGCAGGCGCTCGGCCGCCAGGTGCGGAAGGGCGAGCGCGGCATCCGAATCTTCGGCTTCCGTCAGAAGAAGGTAGCCGCCGAGGACGTCGCAGAGGGCGAGGAGACGACGACCGACGAGGAGGGGCAGAAGGTCGTTCGGTTCTTCCCCATCCTCTCCGTGTTCGACATCAGCCAGACGGACCTCATCGACCCCGAGGCGGGCGACCCCCAGGCGCTCGCACAGCGGCTCACGGGTGACGACTTGCTCGGCATCACGGCGGCCGTCGAGGATTACCTCTCCGAGGAGGGATGGACCGTCGAGCGCGAGAACATCCCCGGTGAGGCCAACGGCTACACGACCACGGACGGCACGTGCCGCGTCGTGATCGACGCCAACCTCTCCCCCGCCCAGGCCGCCAAGACTGCGCTGCACGAGGCCGCGCACGTCATCCTCCACGCCGAGGAGGACGAGGAAGAGTACATCGAGCACCGCGGCATCAAGGAGACCGAGGCCGAGAGCGTCGCGTACGTCGTCGCTGGGATTCTCGGGCTCGACACCAGCGCCTACAGCATCGGATACGTCGCCAACTGGAGCAACGGCGAGCCCGAGACGATCAAGAGCACCGCCGCCCGGGTGCTGCGCGCTGCACACACCCTGGCCGACGCGCTGACCGCCGACGAGGACGCCGACACCGAAGAAATTTGAGCCCAATAGTACTATTGCCGTTGCCATCCGGTGGCGGCAATAGTACTATTAGGGGTAGAAGGTTTGGAGGACCACATGACCACCACAACAGTGACCACCCGCAAGTGCATGTTCTGCGGCGAGGCCAGCCGCGTCGAGCTGACCGCCAATCAGGCGGCGCTCTACCGGACCGGAACGCCCATCCAGGACGTGCTGCCGGATGTCCCGGCGGACCAGCGCGAGCTGCTCATCTCGGGTACCCACCCCGCGTGCTGGGCTGGCGCCTTCGGATAGCACCGCTCATCCCAGCCGACCTAAATAGTACTTTTACCAGCATTGGAGCATCATGAAGAACCAGCCTCAGACCGACCGCAGCGCGTCCACCGTCGACGGTGGGCGCGCGAGCGCCGACCAGCTCGCGCTCATCTGTGCCACCCACCGCCAGGACGAGCCCGAGTCGTTCGAGTCCGACTCGGATGCGGCGATCCTCGCGCACGTCCGCAACACGCTCGCCCTCCCCGGGGAGGGTGGCCCGGGCGGGTTCCCCGTCACTGACGACGGCACCGCCTACGCCGCCGCGCTGGTCGCGTTCCTCACCCCCGCTCGCGCTTGACTCACAATAACTCGAATAGTACTATTAGTAGTAACAGGAGAGAGGATCACGCCATGACCGCATCGGCACTTACCCCCTACGACACGGGGGAGCGGCTTCAGCCGCAGCTCTGGGAGCCCACAAGCGAGCGCGAGACGTTCGGGCGCGTCGACTTCGAGGACAACGAGGAGCGCACCGTGTTCGGCGCGCACGTCGACCTCACGCCCGCCGGGTACGTGCTGCGCCTGACGAACCTCTACGACCCGTTGACGATCGACGTCGACGACGCGCGGACGCTCGTCGTCTCCGACGATCTGCGCGCGGGTGTGGAGGCGCTGCTGGCTTTCGCTGAGCGCGGTTACGAGGACTTCAAGTACCAGGCCGAGCACGGCGACTACTCACCCCAAGACCAGGCCGCATTGGCCGACCGGTGGGCACTCGCGCAGCAGGCGCAGGCCGCGATCCTTGGCGACGCGGCCCTTATCGCAAACTAACCCGAATGGTACTGTTACCGGGATTGCCGCTAGGCTCCCGGTAACAGTACTGTTCCTCATTGGAGGTACCACCATGACCGCTCAGATATTCGCCCTCTGCAACCAGAAGGGCGGTGTGGGCAAGAGCACCACCACGTTCCATCTAGCCCGCGCCGCAGTGCTGCGCGGACAGCGAGTGTTGGTGGTCGACAACGACCCCCAGGGCAACCTCACCGCCGTGGCCGCCGCCGAGGGCGTCGCAGACGACCAGGCAGGCTTGGCAGACGCGCTCAGCGAGCGCGCGCCAGAGACACTGCGCGACGTCATCGTGGCGGGGGTCTGGCCGGGGCTCGATGTCGTGCCCACCACCGGCGTCACTCTCGGTTACGTCCGCGACGAGCTGGTCATCGCCGGAGCGGGGCGAGAGGGGCGGCTGCGCCGCGCTCTCGCGGCCGTAGCGGACGACTACGACCTGATCCTCATCGACTGCGCCCCGTCGCTGGATCAGCTCACGATCAACGGCCTGACGGCCGCCCAGGGCGTCGTGGTGGTCACCCACTCGAAGCTGTGGAGCACCAACGGGCTCGCGCAGCTCCTCGACACCATCGAGAACGTTCGCGGCTACTACAACGCCGAGCTGCGCGTCGCGGGAATCATCGTCAACCAGCACGAAGAGCGCACCGTCAGTGGCGCGACGTGGCTGGAAGAGCTGCGCAGCGCCGCGGAGGCCCGGGGCCTCAGTGTCCTACTCCCGCCGATCCCCAAGCGCGTCGTCATCGCGGACGCGACCGAGGCCGCCCGCGGCCTGGACGAGTGGGGGAGCGCCGAAGCATCCGCACTCGGCGCCATCTACGCCGACCACCTGGCCAGCATCGAAGGAGAACGCCCGTGAACCGCCCCGCACCCCGTAAGTCCAGCCTGGCCGGAGCAAATCCCATCACCCCGCCTCAGATCGCGGCTGCGGAGCCGGCAGCAGAGCCGCCGGCTCCGCAGGACAGCCCGGCTCGGTCGGCGCCGCCGGCCCCCGCGATCGAACAGCAGGAGACGCCGGCCGCGAAGCCGATGACGAAGCCGAAGTACCCGCCCAAGGTGAGCTTCTACCAGGACCCCGTGGACACGTCTCGAGTACGCGGCGCGATCCGACACACCCAGGTCCAAGAAGGCACCCGCACTCTCTCGCAGTTCATCAATGACGCGGTGATGGAGAAGGTGGCGAGGCTCGAAGCTCAGTACAACGGAGGCCAGCCGTTCCCGTCCGTTGGAGCGCGCGAGCTGCCCCAGGGCCGACCGATGGGGGAGTGACCCACCGAACATGCAGGGCCGGCCCTCGTCGGACCGGCCCCGAGGAGGAGAGCCCCCTCGACCGCTCGCCGCACGCCCGGAACGGCCAGGCGCGCCCGAACGGCCGTCAGCGGCGGGGTCGCGGCTTGTAGGTCTTCCCCGCTCGAATGTTCCGGTTCTCGATCACGCCGACGACCGCCAGGCCCACGGCGACGGCGACGATCAGCACCCAGCCCAGGACGTTGAACCACTCACCGCTGAACGCCGCGTAGGTCTGCTCGCCTGCGATTCCGAGGAACATCAGCGACAGCCCGCCCCACACCCCGCCGTTCGCGATCGACGCGGTCCACGCCAGCGGCGTCCGAGGAGTCCGGGGAGTACTCATGTCGCCAGCGTGCCACGCTCGGCTGAGGGGCGCGCGTCCTCCTCCGTAAAATCCGAGGATGGTTTCGGCACTTGTTTGCAAGATCGTCAACAAGCACGAGCGCGACATCCGCGCGATGCAGCGCACCCTCTTCACCGACGCGGGGGAGCGGATAGCCGGCGCCGGCATGACCGACGCCCAGGCGATCGCCGCAGCGCGAGCGCGCGCGTCGAGCCTCCCGCGCCTGCGCGGTCGCTCACTGACCAACCGGCGTGCAGAGGTGTCGGTCATTATGGACCGCGGCCCAGCCGCGCAGCTCGAACCCGACTCCGGCGTCGACCCGGCACTCTCGCTCGTCAGCGTGTCCGTGAAGGGCTCGAATCTCCTCGTCGGGAACTCAGAGATCCTCGACACTGACGAGTACGCCGCATGGGCGCAGGCGGCCGTGGGGGAGTCGTGGGCGAGCCGGCTCTACTCGGCCGGCGCCCTGTCGGGCAACAACGACAAGCGGCTCTCGACGTTCTACTTCTACGTGTTCACCGACCGCGACGGCCAGGCCGTCGACAAGCCCGAGGGATGGAGTCTCCCGCTCGAACCTGTAGGCCCGTGAGACACCACACAGGCGCTTGAACTCAGCCGCCACTGGCTTTGCCTAGTCCACGTAAGAACTTGGCAAGTTCGGTCCAGCTCCTCTGGCTTTCTCTTTCAGGCGCGAGCTTTGCCCGCGCAGCGGTGACGGAGCACCGCCAAGAGGAAGCCGCTACGCGGCTCTTTTTCTGTTTTCTTCACCTCTCCGCGGTTTCAACCTATTTCGCTCCGCCGGCTGCGTGCCGTCTCTCTCGGACGCGGTCGCAAGCTCCCTTATTTCGCCCGAGAGAGCCAGCACTCCGCCAGCTCCACTCAATTGGTTTTCACTCGCCGGAGAGGCAAAGAAAAACGATCAGTAAGGGAGAGCAGAGATGGATGCCATTCGCATCACGGCCGATGAATTCGAGACGGTGAGCATTGCGGACCCGGGAGAGGAAGCGCACGTCGCTGAGTTGCAGGCGGCGATCGGCTGCCACTGGTTTGACGTGATCCGCTGCAAGCACGGGATCGATCTATGGGTCGATGACGAGGGCATGATCAACGGGAGCACCATTAACCGCCCCGCGACGTTCCTGGCCAACCTCCTCGGCTACCCCAGCCCCGTCTACGGGAGCGCCGTGGTCCTCGGCGGGAACGCCGACACGGGAGACACCGTGCCCCTCACCCCGGAGCAGGAAGCGCGCGTGCGCGACCTCCTCGGCCTTCCTGCGACGACCGAGACGGACGCCTGATGAGCGCTCAGCGGAACAACCCGATCCTGCGCGACCTCCGCCAGACTGCCCGACTCCTGCGGAAGCCACAGGCGCAGGTCGCCGCAAACTGGCTCCGATCGCCCGGATTGCTCGACTACTCCCCGACCAAGAGCGTCGGAATCACCGCCGAGCAGCACGCTCACGCCCTGCAAATCATCCGCCGCCTTGCCGGGACCATCGACGCTTCGAGCGCCAGGTCGCGCCAGTGAGCGGTGCGGGCCGGCCTCCCGGGCCGGCCCGTGAGGGGCGACCCCCTCACGCTCCCCCGACACCAGTCAGGACGACGGAAGTTGGTCGGAGTCGTCGTCTGAGATGTCGATGGCGAGAGGAGGCTGTGACGGGCGGGGAGGTGGGACACGGTTGCCGTGCTCCTCCATCCGTTCTTTGATTTCCCCCGCAATTTCATCCAGTACTTCATCCAAGGTCGTAACCCGGGCAGCGGCATCGGTCGAAACTGTCACCGGAACGTACCGCTGGTTGAGGTCGTCGGGTTTGAATGCGTAGATACCCACTCCATCGGAGTAGGTGGCGGTCAAGATCTGTGCTTCTTTCACCATGCGGGCGTACTGCTTCGCCTCATCATGGTTACCGGTGACGCTTTCGAGTCGCGCGGCCCACAGGGTGTATACCCGAGGATCGGCTTTCTTCCTCCACGCGTTCCAGTTGTGGATGCTGGTGCTGTGCCGAGCAAGTTTCAGGTCCGTTGCCTGGAACTTCAGTTCTTTGCGCCGGTTGGTCCAGTCGGCGAGACCACCGCGGGGCTTGCCGCCCTTCACTCCAGGTGCTCCGGTGAGCTTCGCTTCACAGCAGATGAGGGGATCGCGTAAAACTGCTGTGTCGCGGTCGGGCCAGGCGATGTCGATCTGGTGGTTCTGCGAGAAGCCGGCGATCTTGCTCCTGGACGCGAGGACGCTGGTGGTCTTGTTGCCGAGGATCAGGGCCATGATTTCGGAGAACCAGTTGCCTTTGCTGCGGTAGAGGCCTTCGCCGGTTTCGTCCTTGTCGACGGCGGCTCCGACCGCTCGCGGGGTGCGGGGGATGACGTGTTCGCGCCGGTAGGTGTCGATCGACCACAGCAGGTCGAGGAAGTCGACCTCGACGCGACTGAACTCGCGAATGTGCTCGTCCTGAATCCGCTCCTTGAGGAGGAGGAGCTTCTGGGCGGGATTCCCGACCAGGGCCTCGACTCGCGCTTGATCAGCAGGGTCCCGGGATGCGCGCCGCGCGTCAGCCACATCTCCTGGCGCGTCGAGGTCTTCGGGGGAATCGATGTCCGCGATGGGGTCACTCTCCTCGGTTGAGTCGGCGGGATCGAAGCTGCCGTGCTGCTTCGAGGAGTTCCGCGATCTCGGCCTCGGCCAGTCCGACGCCGGTACCCAACACTGCGGCGTCGACGCGCTTCGCGACTTCGGTCCACTCACCGGCGGCGAGCTGCTTCTCCAGTTTCGACTTCATCGGTTTCAGTTCCGCCCATGCGGCGGCCAGGACGCTCGCGTTGGGGACGGGGAGACTGGTTGCTTCGCGCGGCTCCATTTTCAGGATGCCGCCGCCGTAGGAGCGGCCGTTGATTTCCGCGCCGAGCATGGTCGCGGAGTTCAAGCACAGCAGGGGCAGCGCGGCCGCGGCGTCCGCCGAAGCGTCAGCGTGGAGCCGAATGCCGTGCATGGAGTTCAGGAACCCGACCTTCGCCGTGTTCGTGATCAGCCGCGGGTAGTTGTGGCTCATGTAGGTGAAGAAGAGGTCCGGCGGAGCCGCGACCGGAGGACGCCACCACGGCGATCGGATCTGGCACTTGTACGCCTCGTTGACGTGCAGGGATTCGCCGTAGGCGGTGTACGCGCGGCGCGCATCGGAGTCGTCGGTGGGCGCGGGCCGGAAGAGCCACACGCGCTCACCGCGCTCGCGCAGCTCCTGCCAGTGCTTCGCGGTGAACACGGACGAGTGGAAGTGGCGAGTTCCGGGTGGGCTGATCTTGACGAGCTGGCTCTCCGCGAGCCCGTATTCAAGCCGCGTCGCCTCAGTCAGTGCGAAGAACGAGTTGCCGCCGGTGACGGCACCCAACTCGACGCGCCCGTAGTCACCGAGTGCGGAGAAGTGGCTGCCGATGACCTCGCGGTACAGGCCCCGCTGCTTCTTGGGGATGAGGATGTCAGTCCACTTACCCGACGTCGGCGGGGTGACGTTCGTGTGCGTGTACGGGCGGAGCTGAGCGAGGTCGTCGGCGGAGTCGACGTGATACAGCGAGAACGAGTCGCAACCACCGCGACCCTCGGCCAGCAGGAGCACGACGTCGGCCAGTGCACCCTCGAACTGAAGTCGTTCGAAGAGCACAAGGCTCACGCGCTCGAATCGGCTCCGCAGCCACGCGCGGATCGGTTCGGCGTATCCGACCGTCAGCAGCTCCGCCGGCAGAACCATCGCCAGCCGTCCATCGGGCTTTAAGAACCCGGCCGAGTGCACCAGGCTCGCCGCCCATGAGGACGCGAGGCCGCTGAGGCGGACGCCGCCTCGCAGAGCCGCCTCCGCCGACAGGCGCCGGGACACGCCCACGTGCTCCTGGTAGCGCACGAACGGCGGGTTTCCGATCACCGCGTCAACGAACGGGACGGTCGCGCCGAGCATGTCTGGGGTCTGCACGGCAAAGAAATCAGACGCGATCAGCGTCCCGTCCAGCCCCTCGTCCTCCAGTAGCGTCATCGCTTCAACGAGGGACGCTTCGTGAAGATCAACGCCGAAGAGCTGGCTGTCGAGGTCGCCGGCGGTCTGCCCGAGGCGCTTCAACTCCTGGCCTGCGGCGATGAGGAACACCGCTTCGCCGCAGGTGGGATCGAGGACACTCGCGCCCGCATCCCCACGGATGGCCCACTCGGCCAGGTGTTCAGCAATCGCAGGCGGCGTGAAGAACGCGCCCCGCGCCTTGCGCAGTTCCGCGGAGTCGCCGGGCAGCAGTTTCACTTTCCCACCCTAGGTTCGACCGCGGACATTGCTGGCTACGACGGTACCCCGCGACGCGCAGGCACGAGATCCGAGGTCAGTCCTCGAGCATCTCTCGGCGCGCGCCTTCGCCCATGCTGTCGTAGTCCTCAGCAATGAGCTGGTCGAGGTAACGCTGCTTCGGAGACTCCGAACGAGGACCCCTCGTGCTCGACGTCGATCCGGTCAGCGTTTCAGGTGCGTCAGTTCCATCAGGCTCGTCGCTCATGCAGCTACGGTAGCGACCCTCGACGCGCGCTGAGCAGGTGTTTTGGCTTTGGCTTGCGCCTTAGGCGAGGAAGGCCGGAGCCCGAGCGGACTCCGGCCTTTTGGCATCGCGATCAGGCTGCCCTAGATGCGTTGTGACGGCGCGCGGGCCGCCCATCGGTTGCCGTACTCGTATCTGCGGTCTCCTGAAGGGCCGCAACGAGCCTGGGGTCGTTGAGGAAGTTTTGTTCAGCGACGGTCAGGACAACAGCCGGCTCAAGAACGAGGCGCCCACCGGGCTCCTCGGTCACGAGGTACTGGCCGTGCTGCGCAAGCTTGCCGAGGCTCACGCGCTTCCTTCCGTCGACCTGGATGAGGGTGCTCATGGTCGCCTACTTTTCAGTTCTTGTGTCTGTGTCTGTGTCTGTGTGGTCCGCTCTGGGACCGTCTTGTGCGTGCCAGTTTACCCCTAAACCGTCGCGCCGCAAGTGGGAGCTGGGGTAATGGGGCAAACGGGTGTAGGATGAGTGAATGCACCTCAAGATGGACCCGCGAGTAACAGCGCAGTTCGCCCTATACGATGCGCAGGATCCCGACCTCGCGGACGCGTTCGATGAGATTTTTGACCTCCTCGAACGAGATGACCCCGCCGATCCGGGGCACTGGCGTCTGCGCAACAAGCTCATCCGCCCAGCAAACGCCTTCGTTGTCACTGTCCGAGTGCGGGGCCGAGATCAGGCGTACTACCTGTTCTGGCAGCCCCAGGACATGCAAGAAACGGCCGTCGTTCGCTTCATTGGAGACGGCGCGGCCGACCTCTCCTGAGCGCACTATCCGGACGCGACCCCGGCTGGTTGACTGCAAGCGCAGGCTCGGCCCACCCCAGCCGCAATGCCGTGGCGACGCGGTCGGCGCCGACCGTCACCTCAAACGTGCGAAGTCGGAGAAATCTCCGCCACCTGAGGCGGACAGGTAGTCCGAGCTGACGTGGGTGATGAGGCATCCTGCTTGTTGCAGTCGATCCCGAAGCGCCTGTCGGCGCTCAGGGGAGTTGTCCATCGCCACGCGGTGTCGACCGTCGATATCGCTCCACAGATCACTGTCCCCGTAGGTGACGATGATGGTCCGGCTCGGAACACGACCGAAAGCAAGCCCGGCTTCGAAGATCACGTTGGGTCGAGCTTGAAGTCGTCGGATCGACACGCCGAGGTCTGGGTGAAGCGCCGCCCATTCGTCAGGCGTGATGAGCGCGACGATGGCCTGAGCCCGAGTGAACGCCAAGTCGATCGCGGCCCCGGTGAAGGGGCTGCCCTCTCCTGAGTCGTTGACGATCGTCTCGAACTCCAACGGCACCAGGTGCAGCGCTCGCAAGAAGGTGAACATCGCCGTCCGCGCCCTCTGATCCTGCCCGTAGATCACCGCTACGCGTTTGCGAGCATCGAGGTCAGTTGGAGCGGTTGGCCGAGGTGGGAGGGGAAGGGTGGCGGGCGGCGCCGGTTCAGCAGCGGACGCGGGAGCTGCGGCTGTCGGCTGTCCCTGGTCGGGCAGGACGTACCCCTGAGACGTCCGCGTGACACCGTGGCGGTTCAGCACTCTGGTTTCGAGAGTGCGGTAGGCGTCAGAGTCCATCCGGAACTCGGAGGCAGGATGATCGACGTAGAGCGCGTTGAGCAGATCCAGAACGTACCGATCGGTGTCTGCTTCGTTTTCGAAGATGTGCCTGATGATCGCGGCGCTGCGAGTAGGCAGATTGCCAGTTGTGTTGAGGTTGAACGTTTCCTGATAAGTGTTCATGTTGCCGTGCGTCATGCCGGCCTGCAGCGCGTGAGCTAGATGCCGGCGGTCGTCACGATCGAATGTCTGCGAAGGCATAGGCAGAGGCTAGGTCCTGGGGGCTGGTCGCCGGTTACGCAGGTGCGGGGCGCGTCCCGTATGGGGATGGTTGACCGGACAGTTGCGAAGCGGATCTCGTCTGAGACGATCGGCTCGGATCGGACACCACTGAGCATGAGCACGCCACCAGAAGCAGCAGCACTCGCGCGAGACGCTGCGGCGCGCACCGATGACGCCGCCCTGATGGACGGCGCGCGCCGAGGCGACCGGGCGGCGTTCGGCCGGCTCTACGACCGGCACGCGGCGACGACCTACCGCTATGCCCTCAGTATCGTCCGCGCGCCCGCCGACGCCGAAGACGTCGTGCAAGACGTATTCCTCACCACGTGGACGCGGATCAACGACGTCGCGATCGTAGACACATCCGCCCTCCCGTGGCTGCTTACCACCGCACGGTTCACCGCCCTCAACCTCATCCGAACCAAGACCCGTGCACGGAACCGCACCGAGGACGCGGACCTGTCCCTGCACCCGGATCGACGCGGCACCCCTGACGAGGAAGTCGCGAGGCGCCAGCTCGCCGCGGCGATCAAGGAAGCCGTCTCCGAGCTCTCCGACACCGATCAAGCGTTGTACTACCTGTGCATCGAGCAGGGCAGCAGCTACGCCGACGCCGCGAAAGCACTCGGCTCCACCCACGGTTCCATCCGTAACCGGCTCAGCAGGCTCCGGGCCTCACTCCGCACCACCCTGCGCCCCTTTGAAAGGGAGAACTGATGACCCACGACCTCGGCCCGACCACGGAACAGCTCACCAGGATGCGCGCCACCATCCTCACCGACATCGCTGCCCGCCACCGCTCCACCAAGCGCCGCCGCCTCGTCGGTCTCGGCCTCGCGGCCGTCGTCGCGACCGGCACCAGCGCCGCCGCGATTGCCGTCACGCAGGCCAGCAATGACGAAGCGAACACGAGCTTCGACTGCTACTCCGTCGCCGACGTCCGCGCGGACCACGGCACGAGCAGCCTCGTGGACGATGACCGCAACACATTCGAGCTGCTTCCACTGTCGGAGCGGGTCGCCGCCGCCCTCGAACGATGCGAAGCGAGCTGGAGCGCCGTCCCCGACGAGCCCTACCCGGGAAGCGGACCCATCGACGTACCCAACCCGACGGTCTGCGTCCTCGCGGACACCAGGCTCGGCGTCTTCCCGAACAGAGCGGGCCAGCCCACCGGCCCCTTCTGCGAAGGACTCGGCCTCGAACCGCCGACAGTCGCGGCATCTGCCGACTGAGCCATCCCACGGAAGGCGTTACGTCCCGTAAGAGGATCGCTGGCCGGGCGTCTGGGAGGATCAGCGCATGTTGCTGGACGCCGAGCTTGCCGCAGCGCTCGAGGCTGTCGGGATGCGGCGGCGTCATCCGGTTTCGGAGTACGACTACCGGATCGATGACGTGCGGCTGGTCGCTGGTCTGCTCGACTTTCGGCTTGTGCAGGTCGGCGGTCACACGGCTCGGATCAGGATCGCGTTGCCGTCGTCGGGAAATGATCAGCCCTGGATCTATGCCACCCCGCGAGATGCTGCGGACTGGACTTCGCAGCTGCTCGTGTGGATCGATGAAGAGGTGGGGACCGGTGGGCTTTCCGGCGGACGACTCCGAGTTGAGGAGGGCGGCGTGACGTACCTGGTTGTCGCGCCCTACGGCTGGCGGAGGGCCAGCGAGGAGGAGCACATAAGACTGCTTGACGGGACACGCGCGTAGAGGGCGTGCTTCCGCGGCTCGGAGGGGCGGATCAACCCCGGTAATCCGACCGTCCCGCATGGGGATCGTTCACCGGTCGCGTATCCAGCTACGGGCAGCGGTAGGTCTTCGCGAAGTCGGTTGCCGTGAACTGCCTTCCCTCGGTCATAGAGGTCAGTG
>NZ_PSVB01000024.1:0-43338 GCF_002932165.1 Rathayibacter sp. AY1F8 | reverse complement strand
CCGAGGCCCCGCGGCAGGTGTGGACGGAGACCTTCGAGCAGGGCCTGACCGCCACCCCGAGTGCGCTCACCGCCTACGCGAACGGCCGCTACACGGCCGCCACCGGCTGGTCGACCGCCACGAACTGCACCGGCGTCCTGGTCAACTACACGGCGCCGTACCCCAACTCCGCCTTCTGCCCGACCCGGCCCCTCCTCACCGTCGGCACGGGATCGTCGGCCGCACGCGAGACCCGCCGCATGGCGGACGTCCTCGGTCAGGTGGCGGCCGGAGTGCAGGGGTCCACCTCCAGCACCGCACCGGCCAACGGCTCGAACACCGGCACGCAGGCGAACCACGCCCTGGTCGAGTACCCGTACGCCACCATTACCGGCGGCACGACCGTCGCCCAGAGCGCCGCGGGGATCGGCGTCTCCGCGCCCGCCGCCCGCTACTACGCCGTCGGCATGAACGCCGCCGGCGGGCAGTGCGGGACGAACAACGCGTCCCTCTCCCTCAACCTGGTCTCGGGCGGGTCCACCGTCCTCACCGGATTCGCGGCACCGGTCGTGCCCTGCGCCGCGACCGGCAGCGTGTTCTACACGTCCCCGACCCTCCCGCTGGTCGGCGGGCTCGGCGCGCTCGTGGATCCCGCGCTCCCCGCCTCCGCCCGCGCCGTCGCCTACACCGGCACGAGCACCGCGCTCCTCACTCCGGCGCAGATCGCCGCGGCCCAGGTGCAGCTCGTGAACACGGTCACCGGCACGGGAAGCGCCTTCGCCGTCGACGACCTCCGCGTGCTCGACGTCACTCCCGCTCTCGATGCGGCCTTCACGCAGGCCGTGCCGACCGCGACGGTGCCGACCACGCTGACCTACACGGTCACCAACACCAGCGACCTCCTCGCGAAGGCGGACTGGCGCTTCTCGACCGCTCTCCCGGCCGGCCTCGTCGTGGCCCCGACGCCTGCTGTCGGCGGGTCCTGCACCGACGTCACCGGAACGGCGTTCGCCGTGACCGCGGCCGCCGGATCCTCCACCGTCTCGACCGTCGGCGGCGACCTCGCCGCGGGCGCGACCTCCTGCACGATCTCGGTGGACGTGGTGGCCGCCGCCGCCGGGACGTACAGCACCGGGACCACGGCTCCCACCGGCCTCATCGCCTCCGCCCCCACCTCGGTGACGATCCAGGCCGCGACGACCCTCACCGTCCGGAAGAACCTGCCGGTGCGCAGCGCCACGGGCGACCAGTTCACGCTCTCGGTGCGCAGCGGCACGACGGTCCTCGCGTCGGCCACGACCACGGGCACCGCCACCGGGATCCAGGCCGCGCAGGTCAGCCGCCTCACCGTGCAGTCCGGAGCGACGTACACGATCGCCGAGGCGCAGACCGCGGGCGCGGGCCTGGGGTACTCCAACAACTACGAGTGCTCGCGCGGCGGCACGGTCATCGCCTCGGGAGCCTCCGCCGCCGGGTCGATCACGATCCCCAGCGAGGCGGGAGCGGAGGTGCTCTGCACCTTCACGAACACGGTGCAGACGCCCCGCCTGTTCTGCGACACCGGCCGCTTCTACTCCCTCACGGCGGCCGGCGCCCTGCAGCAGGCCGACATCGTCACGGGATCCCTGACCTCGATCGGCAGCTGGTCGGGGACCGCCGAGGCCAACGCGCTCGGCGTCGGCGCGAACGGCGCCTTCGCCTACGCGCTGGACCGCTCGTCCGACGCGACGGACGTCGACGCCGTCCTCAAGTGGACGCCGGAGGCGGGCTTCCAGAGGATCGCGAACAGCGCGTACACGACCGTGGCCGGCGGAGCGCAGGTGACCGGCAGCATCGTCGCCGGCGCGGTCGACCTCCGGACGGGCCGGTACCTGTTCGGCAGCTTCGCGAGCGGCCAGTTCTACATCTGGAGCTTCACCGAGGCCAACCCCGTCGCCACCCGGTTCGCCCTCGTCGGCTCCTTCCCCACCTCCGGAACCCCCAACGGCAACGGCGACATGGCGTTCGACGCTCGCGGCAACCTCTACGTCGTCGGCGCGGGCTCGGTCAACAACGCGAGCAGCGCCGCGATCTTCACCGTGCCGGCCGACGCCCTGGCCGCGGCGACCGGCGGCACCCTCCCGGTGAACACCTCGATCGCGAAGGCCGTGACGGGGACCGACGCCGCCTTCGCGAACATCAACGGCATCGCCTTCTCGCCGCGCGGAACCGTCTACCTCGCCAACGGCGACGTCGCCGCCGCGAACGGTGTTCCCGCCATCCCCGGCAGCGCCTACGAGTTCGACGCCACCACGTGGACCCGTGTCAGCGGCACGCCGCGCGTGAGCGTCAACGCCGTCGACCTCTCCGGCTGCTCCTCGCCGGCCACGATCACCGTGCAGAAGAGCGTGGTGGGCCGTCTGGCCGCGGCGGACCAGTTCCAGCTCACCGCCGCCGCCGGCTCTCCGGCGTCGCCGTTCGCCACGGCCACCACCACTGGCGCCACCACCGGCCGCCAGACCGCGCAGATCGGCCCCTTCCCCACTCCGATCAACAGCACGGTGACGGTCTCGGAGGCGATGGCCGCGGGCTCCGCCTCCCCGATCACCGCCTACACGAGCATCTACGAGTGCTACGCGGACGGCGTGCGGGTGAGCACGGGCTCGAACCCGACCGGCACGGTCACCCTCCCGAACCGGCTCGGCGTCAACGTCACCTGCACCTTCTTCAACTCCCCGCGCCCCGCCTCCACCGTGCGCATCACCAAGACGATCCGGGACGCCTCCGGCACGACCCGCCCCGGCGTGGACTGGACGGTGGGCACGACGGCGACGGCCACCGCGGGCACCGTCGCCCTGCTGCCGGAGCAGTCGCCCCGCCAGCAGACGGACGCCGCGGGTCAGGCCGCCTGGACCGTCCTGTTCGGCACGGAGGCGTCGCGGGCGACGCTCACCGTCTCGGAGGTGCAGCAGACGGGCTTCGCGTTCGTCAGCGGCGCCTGCACGGTCAACGGCACCGCCCGGGCGACCACGTTCTCGCAGTCCGGGACCGTCATCAGCGCGAGCCTCACCGGCATCGCCTCCGCGGCGGTCGTCGAGTGTTCGATCGTGAACCGGCCCACGGCGTCCCTCACGCTCGTGAAGACGGTGAGCTCCGGCAGCGCGCTGCCCAGCGACTTCACGCTCAGCGCCACCGGCCCGACCGGCGCCCTGCCCGGCCCGACCGGCCGCGCGGGCTCCGCGGGCGTGTCGGCGATCCCCGTCACCCCGGGTGCCGCCTACCGGCTCGCCGAGACCGGCGGTTCCGCGACCTATGTGCAGACCGCACCCTGGCAGTGCCGCACCGACACCGGTGCCGCCCTCACCGTGAGCGCGGCCGGAGACGTGACCCCGACGAACGGTGCCGCCGTCACCTGCACCGTGGACAACGCCAGCGCGACGATCACCCTGGTCAAGCAGGTCCTGCGCCCCCAGACCGGCTTCCAGGCCGCCGACTGGCGCGTCACCGCGACGCCCGCCGCACTGGCCGGAGGGACGCTCCCGACGGAGACCCGGGCCGGCGCGGAGTACGTCGCCGCGGGCAACCCGGCGAGCACCTTCGAGGTGCGACCGGGTCACGGCTACACGCTGTCCGAGGCGGCGACGGATCCGACCCGCCGCCTCGCCTACCAGGAACTGCGTCTCGAGCGCCTGACCGGGACGACGTGGTCCCCGGTCGCCTCGCGGACGATCACGGCCCCCACGGCCGGTCAGACGGCGGTCTACCGCTTCGTCAACGCCCCCGTGGACCCCACACGCCTGCCGCTGACCGGTGGCGCCAGCACCGACGCGTTCCTCCTGGGCGGGGGGTCGGTGCTCACTCTCGCACTCGGCCTCCTCCTCTGGGAGCGGCGCCGGAGGCTGCGAGGCCCCTCCCGGTGACGCCCCGACCGAGAGCCCCGGCGCTCTCCCGCAGACCCCTTCCCGCACACCTTCGACTCCACGACACCAGCACTCACGACCTCAGTAGGAGAGATCACATGTCCCGCTCACTCACCAGGCGGCTCGCCGCCGCAGCCGGCGTCCTCGCGCTGAGCGCTGCGGCGGTCTTCACCGCCGTCGCGCCGGCGTCAGCGGTCACGCTGCCCGGCAACATCGACCCGACCATCAGCCGCACCCTCACCGTGCACAAGCTCGCGCTGGGCTCCAACAACGGCCAGGCGATCGGCACCGGCCAGGAGATCACGGTCCCCGGTGACGCGCTGCCCGGCGCCGTGTTCACCGCCGCGCGCGTCCAGGGCGTCGACCTCACCACGCCCGACGGCTGGAACCAGGTCGCGAACCTGACCCCGGGCACCGCGGCGACCCGCGTCACCGCCGCCGACACCTTCACCGCCACCAGCGGCACGGACGGCGAGGCCGTGTTCAACAACGGCGCGAGCATGCCGCTCGGCCTCTACCTCGTGACCGAGACCCAGCTCCCCGCCGGAGCGACCAACGGCGCGGCGCCGTTCCTTGTCACCCTGCCGTTCCCGACGGGCCCGACCGGTGCGCCGGCGAACCAGTGGATCTACGACGTCCACGTCTACCCCAAGAACGCGGTCACGGAGCTCACCAAGACGCGCGTCCCCGCGGCGGCGAACTCGGTCGAGGCGCGCAACCCCGACCTCATCCGCTGGGCCATCGCCTCGGACGTGCCGGTGCTCGCCGCCGGTGACACGCTCGACGCGTTCACCCTCACCGACACGCTCCCCGCCGAGCTGACCTACCTGCCGACCGGACCGGCCGGCGTCGCGCCCACCGGCATCACGGTGACCAGCGCCGCGGGCACCGCGCCCGCACCGGCGTTCATCGCGAACACGGACTACACGCTCGGCTATGACGCCGCGACCCGGAACGTGACGCTGAACTTCTTGCAGTCCGGCCTCACCAAGCTCCAGGGTCTTCAGGGCGGCGTCGTCACCCTCACGGTGCTCACCCGCGCCACCGCCATCCCGGCCAACGGCATCATCACCAACTCGGCGACGAGCGTCGTGAACGGGGCCACGGAGACGGTCACCGGCAGCACCCCGATCGGTCAGCTGACCGTGTACGCCTACCAGAACAACGGCGCCAACCGCGTGCCGCTCGCGGGTGCGGTCTACCAGGTGTTCCTCACCGAGAACGACGCCAACCTCGGCCAGAACCCGGTGTTCATCAACGGCAACCAGAACTGGACGACCGGAGCGAACGGCATCGTCGAGATCCCGATCATCACGCCGGGCAACTACTACGTCCGCGAGCTGACCCCGCCCGCCGGATTCCGTCTGCCCACCCCGGCCCAGGTGCTGACGCAGGTCGTCGCCGGACCGAGCTCGGCCACCGCGCCGATCCAGAACTACGTCGAGTTCCTCCACACCCAGGTGCCGGCGTTCGCCCTGCCCCTCACCGGTGGCGGCGCGCAGTGGTTCACCCTCGGTGGAGGCGCGCTCCTCGCCCTCGCGATCGGTTCGGGCCTGATCGCCTCGCGCCGCCGCACCGCGCTGGCTGCTCAGACCGCGGAGTAACGTCACACCATGACGAAGTCGAATGCGGGGCACCCGTCGGGTGCCCCGCATTCCTCTGTCTCCAGCCCTTTTCCTCCGCGGAGGCGGATCCACCGCCGACCGCGCTGGCGGCTGCCGATCGCCCCGCTGGTCATCGCGCTCATCAGCCTCTCGGGAGTGGCGCTGCTGCTGTACCCCGTCGCCGCCAGCTGGCTGAGCGCCGTCGAGCAGGCGCGCGAGATCGACTCCCTCACGCAGGACATCACCGACCTCGGCGCCGAGACCCTCCGGCAGAACCTCGTCGAGGCCCGCGCCTACAACCAGAGCCTGAGCGGTGGCGGCGCCGCCGTCGCCGCGAACGAGCGCCTCCCCCTCGCCGACGACGAGCAGGTCGCCGACCGGGAGCGCTACTCCTCCCTCCTGCGCGGCGACGCCGAGGGACTGATGGCCCGGATCCGGATCCCCGCCATCGACGTGGACCTGCCGATCTTCCACGGCACGAGCGACGCCGTCCTCGAGCGCGGCGTCGGCCACCTCGAGGGCACCGCCCTGCCGGTCGGCGGCCCCTCCACCCACTCGGTGCTCACCGGCCACCGCGGCCTCGCCTCGGCCGAGCTCTTCACCCACCTCGACCGCGTCGACGTCGGCGACACCTTCACCATCGAGGTCTACGGCGAGGTGGTCACCTACCGCGTGCGCGAGACGCTGGTCGTCGAGCCGGAGGACACGCAGAGCCTCCTCGTGCAGCCCGGCCAGGACCTCCTGACCCTCGTCACCTGCACCCCGCTCGGGATCAACACCCACCGCATCCTCGTCACCGGCGAACGGGTGATCCCGACGCCGCAGTCGGACGTGGACGCGGCGGGGGAGTCGCCCGATGTCGCCGGGTTCCCGTGGTGGGCGATCGCGGCCGGAGGCGCTGTGGTCGCAGCCGGTGTGTACGTGTGGTGGGCGGGGCGGCCGGCGCGCGGTGCGTGGGTGCCGGTGGTGGTCGCTGGCGAGGAGCGCGACAGGGTTCCTGCGGAGCTGTGAGGCGAGGGGGCGCGGATCTTCGCAGTCCTGCTCCGGTCGCCGCGGCCCCGTCCCGTCACCGGGATCGCGGGTGTGCCGGCCCGGTCAGGCGGGGCGCCACTCCTCGAGGAACTCGGCGACCGTCTTCGTCTCGAGGTCGAGCTCGACCTGGCCGAGGAGGTAGTGGGGATCGGTGAGATCGGCCTTCACTCGGATGATCTCGGCGCCGGTGTCGAGGCGGACGACGACCAGGTCGTAGGGCGCGAGGAACCCGCTGCCCAGCGCCATGTCGATGGTGAGGCGGAGTCGCCCGAAGCGCCTCAGCTGCAGCTCCGCGCGGAGGTACTCGGCGGCGACCTCGGGGGTGTCGGGAGTGGGGTCGGACATGGGGGAGACGGTACCGAAGCCGGGCGGCAGCCCCCTGGTCGCTCCCGGCATGGCGGGGTCACGTCGTGAGCCGCCGTGATGCGGTCAGTCCCGCAGGCCGACCGTCATCGCCCGGCTCTCCGGCGCCTCGATCAGGTTCTTCGCCACCGCGGCGGAGAGGTAGGATGTCGCGTCGTGCCGGCGCAGAGTGACGACCGAGGCGACGGCTCGCACCGCCAGGACGATCGGAGCGAAGCTCGGCCCTGACGTCAACCAGTCTCCGACCGCGACGCCGACCTCGGTCATCGGGATCAGCAGAGTCATCGGATCGCCCGGTCTCCGCGATCATCGATCAGAGGTGAGATCGCTGGTGCAGGACGATGCTTCCGTCCTGTCCGGGTCGAGCACCAGCATGGAGCTCGACCCGGACAGGCCTTATCGGATCACGGTCACGACACGGTCCGCGTTATTGCGGATGACAGGATCCGGGGTTCGAGCAGACACCGTCGCTGCAGTTGCGGTGAAAGAACCCTTCGCAGCCACCTTGACGACGATCTTCACGGTCGACGTCTTGCCGGAACCGAGAGAGGCGGTCGTCGCGGTGATCGTGCTCCCTGCTCGCTTGTAGTCGCCCGTGCCGGACAGGACAGTGACACCTGGCGGCAGGATCGCTGTCGTCACCACATTCTTGGCCGCCGCGCGACCGGCGTTCGTCGTCGTCACCGTGTACGTGAACGACTTGCCCTTGGTTCCGCCGGACGGCGCGGCGATGTCGACCTTCAGATCTGCAGTGGTGGGCGTCGAGGTGGACGGCGTTGGAACGTCCGTCGGACCCGGAGTGCTTCCGTTCTCCTCGACGACGTAGACGCCGGGCAGATCCGCGGTCGGGAGGCCACTGTCCGGATCGCACGCGTCACCGATTCCGTCCGCATCGCGATCCTCCTGCCCGAAGTTCTCGATATCCACGCAGTTGTCCTCGCCATCCGCGATCGAGTCGCCGTCCCGAGAAACAAGAACGGACGTGCTTCCGACTGCGGTGAGCCCTGCGGTGTCGGTGACTCGGACTCCCGCGAAGCCGTCGAACTGCGACGCGTAACGGTGCGTCGCGGTCGACGCCGAACTTTCCGCGTCGTAACTGCCGTCTCCATCGAAGTCCCATTCGTACTTCACGATCTCGCCCTTCACCGCGTAAGAGGCCGATGCGTCCAGCGTCAGATCCTCACCGGCCTTCAGCACGTACGGTCCCTGAATCCAGGCGAAGGGATTGATCAGCTCGGCGTTGATCGCTTCGCTGATCGCTGCCGGGATGTCCGCGGTGCTGGAGGTCTGGAACACCTCACCGCCTGACTTCGCGACGAGGTCCGCAACTCCTCCGCCGGTCAGCTCACCTGAGTCGACGGCGTACACCACAACGGGGTCGATCGCGAAGGCCCGTTCGGCGACGATCGTCGACGTGAATCCGGTGACTGGCTCAGGATTCTTCGCCGGAGCGTCGCCGAGAACGATCAGCACCTTGCGGACGCCGCTTCGCCACTCGAAGTCGAGGGCGGTCATCGCGCCACTGTAAACCGACTCGGGAATGTCGCCGCCGCCGCCGACTCCCAGGGCTGTCAGCTTCTCGGAGAAGACGGCCGGGTCAGCGGTGAACGGCGTCTCGACCCTCGATGCATAATCCGTCAAATCTCCGCCGCCCACTGGGTGGTCCCGGAACGTGACAAGGCCGTAGCGGGCGGAGTTCGATGTAGCCGCCACTCGCTCCACAATCGCTCCGACATTCCGCTTGACCGCATCGATGTCGTCCTCCATCGAGCCGGTCGTATCGATTGCGAATGCAATGTCGATGTTCTCGGAGTTCTCGCCGACATCGCGAGTAGAGCTCGGAATGCCGACGGTGCGCTCGACAAGGCGAGCCATCTCCTCATGTCCCGTGATGTTGGGGTGATAGAACTCCGAACTCTCGAACGAAAAACGGCCCGACGTCTTGCCGTCACTTCCCGCTTTGCCGGCCGTTTCTGCGAATTCGTTGATCCAACGGCGATCGTTCTTGTTGGCTGTGCTCGGGTCGGGCTCGTGCCCTAAAAAGGTCTTGCTCACGTCTGCGACGTATAAGATCTTCGTCGAATGGGCGGCATTCCATTGCGCGACCAGAGCTGATTGGAGCCTGTTGGCCTCGGCCCCCAGCGCACGAACTCCTTCCGCTGCCTTGTAGAAGTCGCAACGGCCGGCCGGGAGCCCCGGAGCGCATTCGGCAAGCGTGTAGGGTACATCCTCACTTAGAAACGGGTAGCCGACGAGCACGATCTGCGAGGTGTCCGGGAGCTTCTCATCGAGCTTGGCGAAGATCTGCTTCGTCTGGGTCATCACCGCGGGAAGACCGTCCTGAGCAGCCTCCACCTTCTGCTTGCACGTTTTCGGGTCTCTCGCCCCGAGGGCAAAGCACTCGACGACGATCTCCGAGAATTTGACGTCGTTGCCGCCGATCGTGAGCATGACGACATCGGAGCTGGACGGTACGTCGGGTATCTGGTTCTTCAGCACATCGTCTGTGACGTTACCGCTGTATGCCAGGTTGGTCACGTTCGCCTTGACGCCCTGCCTCTTCAGCCAATCGGCGTAAACGCTACCCCAGTTTGAACCGCTGCGGAAGGAACCCTTCGGTCCGAAGTAGTCGCCGGTTCCGTTCCCAGCGGTGTAGGAGTCGCCGACCAGGGTGATGGACACGGCTCGTGTCACCGTTGCGGCGGCGGCGCCTGAGGAGGCGCTTGTTGCGAACAGGCTCGTGGATGCGATGGCTGCGGTCAATGCGAACAAGCGCAGGGTGTTTGGACGTTTCATTTCACTCCAATGAGGTGGTGACTGGGTTCGATCAGACGTGGCGCACGTGAATTCAGTAGACGAGGCGGACTCCGAGTTCGTTCGAGGCGCAGGAACCCAGGTGGTCACCGAAGGTCAGAATGGCGGTCATTTCTCCTCCGCTCGGCGCAGGCTTCCGTCCGGCCCAGGTGGATGTCTGTCTCGTGTCGGCGGCCTCGGTCCAACCGTCGGCAACGGCAATCGCGATGGCTTGATCAAGAGCCTCCGCCGATTCAGGATCGGTGGTGAAACAGTTGGAAACGACCGCAGCAGACGTGAGGAGTGAATCGAAGCGCTGTTCACTCGTCGAGGTGGCGAGCGCAAGCCCCAGGAGCTTTTGGCTCGCCAGCGGTTCGTGTTGAAGCATGTGCAAGGAGTCGCTCACTCCCCACCATCCTCTGTTCCTCCCGAAGTCCAGCGCTGCAATCGAGACTGCAGTGACCGCCATCATTAAGACGATTCCCACGGTGATGACGGCGACGACGCGCACACGTGTTATCGCCACAGGCGGGAACCCTTTCCTCTCGGTGGCGCCGTGGAGTGCTCCACAGGTGTCCGCCGCGTGATCGGAATGGCGGCGCTCAATGTCTTGAGCGAGTGGTGACCGGACGATAGCACGCTGAGAAAAAGCTGGCAATAGGTACTTCTACTAACGGTGACGAGGCGTGTGGCGGTGCCGACCTCTTCCGCTCGCGACCCTCGCAGTGTCGTCCTCGCGAATCGTCTGGTATCGAATCAGAAGCACCGGGTGACGATGGCACTGTTCTCGTCCGCTCGGGAGCGGGCGGCCTCAGGCGCTTGTTCTTCAGCCGGGACGACGAGAGAAGCGGTCGGTGGGCGCGAGACGTTTCGACCGTCATTCCAACGGTGCAGCCGCCGGGCAAGTCGCGTTTGCCAGGCGGTCGAGGTGTCCCCTGTGTCGGACTCGCGACGGGAGCCGCCGTGATGCGGTCAGTCCCGTAGACCGACCGTCACCGCGCGGCTCTCCGGCGCCTCGATCAGGTTCTTGGCCACCGCGGCGGAGAGGTACGACGTCGCATCGTGCCGGCGCAGAGTGACGATCGAGGCGACGGCCCGCACCGCCAGGACGATCGGAGCGAAGCTCGGCCCTGAGGTCAACCAGTCTCCGACCGCGACGCCGACCTCGGTCATCGGGATGAGCAGAGTCATCGGGTCGAGTCGCCCGCCGCCCTCGCCCTTCAGGGGTCCGGACGCTCGATGCAGCTCGGAGACACGCGCCTTGTAGGTGAGGAGCGCGTCCTCGAGCTCCCGGCTGTCCTCCGCCTCGGCGACGGCGTGCCGCACGTCCCGGAGGCCGTCGATGTACCGGGCGAGGAGTTTCTCCTTGCTCTGACGGAAGGCCACGATGTCGTCGAAGGTCGCCTCCGGGTGCGGCTCGGGGATGTCGTAGAGCGTGAGGGCGAGAGCACGCTGGTCGGTGGCGTCATCGATCGCGAACAGCGCCTGCCGGGCGGTCGCGGTCGTGGCCACGCCGTACTGCCAGCCCTTCGCCTGGCAGAGGCGTCGGCCGCAGATCACGAGGAGCGCGGGGACCAGGTTCTCCCTGGTCGCTCGGAACTGAGAGCCCTCGCAAGAAGCCGGTTCGAGGTAGTCGTTCGCGAGAAGCCAATGCTCCAGTTCGTAGGGGAGCTTGCGGGCGAACAGCCTGTCGGACTGCTTCCAGTCGTCGGTCGCGAAGGTGTACCGCCCTGCGGCGTCGATGCACTCGCGGACGGCCCGGTCTCGCGTGAGCTCGTCGAGGTCGTCGAGGTCAGCAGCGATCCACCAGCCTCGATCCTCCATCTCGGTGAGAGTCTCGGTGGGTGGAAATCCTCGCGGAGCGATCGTCGAGAACCGCTCGCTCAGCAGCAGGGCCTTCTTCATCTCGGCCTCGGGCGGAACGATGAGCGGCGACAGCAGGAGGGTGTTGTCGAGCGTGGGGTGCATCGGGGCTCCGATCGTCTGGCCGGTGGTGCTTCAAGCCACTCGTATCGAGATGTGTACTCCGGCGTCACTTCTGTCACGGACGCACGCGACGGGGGCCAGGAGTACTCGCACCCTGCTTCTGGCCGATCCCGTGCGCATCTGCGGCCCTCACCCTTCTACTCGGGGCGGTGGTAGCCCTGAGAGTAGGCCCGACGCTCCGATCCGGATAGGGCCGGAATCGCCGCTCCTCAGGCAGGCCGCCACTCCTCGAGGTACTCGGCGACCGTCTTCGTCTTCAGGTCAAGCTCGACCGGCCCGAGGAGGAAGTGCGGGTCGGTGAGACGGGGCATCACGCGGATGATCGCCCAGCTCGGGTGGAGGCGTGGCCCGACGGGCGAGAGGCGGAGGCGCCACGTCCCTGGCGCCACCACGATCACTTCGCTGCTGCGGTCGGCGAAGCGGCGGCCGAGTCGACGTGGTTGCTTGCCGAAGCGCTCGGGTTCGAGAGTCGGAGCCGGTGAAGACTTCAGTGAGGTCTTGCAAGAGTCATGCGAGACGTGTAAGCTTCGTCTTGTTCGAATCCGACCCACCATGAAGAGGAAAAAATCATGTCTGACTATGTGATGGTCCCCGTCCCCGAGAGCCTCGTGATCCCCGTGATGCGCCTCATCGCCGAGCACGACTCCGCCGATGAGCGACTGCGCGGTCGAGGATCCGCAAGAGTCGTGGATCACGACGACACGGAGGCCGAGGATTCGCGAGAGTGGACCCTCGAGGAGTTCGAGGTCCTGCGATCCGGCGAGGCGAAGTCCATCAAGCTCTTCTGCGAGGTCCTCGACGTCCTCGCTGCGGCATCGCCGGCGGCGGTCGCCCTCGAGGACGTGGCGAAGGTGACCGGCGTCGAGCCGCTGACCATGCAGCGCGCGTTCGGCCGGGCAACGGTGTGGATGAAGAACCGCATGGGCGGCGACACCCGCTGGCCGATCTTCTGGCCCGGCGACGGTTGGGCGATGACGGAGACCAACGCCTCGCTGTGGAAGTCGCTCGCCGAAGGAGGGGTGAAATGTGGTGATTCTCGTCCTCCGTGCCCGGGGCCTCGTGTCCGCTAGCGATTTTCGGGGCCGGAGCCGGCCGGCTGCCGCTGGGCCGTGGGTGCGAGGTCAAGCCGGGCGGCCCGAAGCGCTCACTATCGCTTCTCCTTTCGCGTCGGAGCCTGAGGTCAGCACCGCGGGGCGGTAAGGAAGCGGCGGCGCGAACTCGTGTACGCGGCCAGTGGGATCACTGGAAACGAGTTCTGAGACACCAGAACGGGTCCGCTCTTCAAGCCCGCGCTATGATCTGCTCCCAGATCATCCGCTCCTGCTGTCAAGCGCGTTGTCGTGCGCCGTCAGCTCGCCCACGAACCACTCGAGCACCTCGACGAGTTGCCGTCGAGCAGACCGGTCGGCGAGGACTTCGAGGTCGAAGGAAGGTCGCTTCTCCAACCGGTCGGCGGGCAGGTCGACGCCGCTGACGGTATTGAGGCGACTGAGCAGCGCTTGTCTCAGAGGGAGCGAGTCGAATGGCGGGCGGCTCCGCATGTGCTGGAAGACGACCTCGACACTGCCGCTCGGGTAGAGCGTCAGCGGCCAGATGCTCTTCGAAGCCGGAGCGGAGCCGCGTGCGACGAGGAAGCACGACTTCTCTTCCGCGGCACCGAAGTCCAGGATGCCTCTGAGACGTTCCCACTCGTCGAGGAGCTCGACGAGGCCGTGGTCGGTCGACGGAGCCTGCCGGTCGGCCACGCCGGCGAGGAACTCGGCTCGCTCGATGTTCCCCTCGTTGAGCGCGGAGTCGACCGAAAGCCCCTCTTCCGAGGAGAATGCGCTCCTTGCAGTAAGGGATATCGTGGATTCGGTAGACCTCTCGTAGCGATTACTGCACTCGACGTACGCTCGAGTATCATGCAAGTCGAAAATTTGATGGAGACACGCTTTGAAAGCTGTGGACGCGAACCTGCTGGAGCTGTTGAAGAAGGCTGATCGTTTCGTCGTACCGATTTACCAGCGCGTGTACTCCTGGGGCGAGGCAGAGTGCGGACAGCTCTGGACCGACATCACGCGCGCCGGCGCCCGGGACGGGCTCAGCAGTCACTTCACTGGCTCGATCGTCTACATCGAGCGAGGTCAGGGTACCCGAACATCGAGCGAGCCTGACCTCCTCATCGATGGGCAGCAGCGTGTGACGACGGTGACGTTGCTGCTCGCGGCCCTTGCTGCTCGTCTGGATGAGCTACCCGAGGAGGAGCGGGAGCCGGTGGCGGGGTTCGCTCCACAGAAGATCCGCGGACTCTACTTGACGAACCAGTTCGAGTCGGGGGACGGTTTCTTCAAGCTGATCCTGTCGCAGCGAGACAAGGAGGCGCTGAAGGCTGTCATCCGAGACGCGCCGCTACCGGCCTCGGATTCCCGGGTGATCAGCAACTACCTATATTTCGTGGACCTTCTACGTGCAGCTACAACCGACGTCATCGTCGACGTGTGCCGTGGCCTGGCCAAGCTCGTCGTGGTCGACGTTAAGCTGACCCGGGGCACCGATGATCCGCAGCTCGTCTTCGAGTCGATGAACGCAACGGGCAAGAAGTTGTCCCAGGCTGATCTGATCCGGAACTTCGTGCTGATGGATCTGACGCCCTCTAGGCAGGAGCGTCTCTACGAGGACTACTGGTTCCCGATGGAGCGGCAGTTCCAGGGGGCCGACGAGGGCCGGTTCGACGAGTTCGTACGTCACTTCCTCACCGTGAAAACCCTCGCGATCCCGCGCATTGACGAGATCTACGACGCGTTCAAAAGCTACGCCTTCGACCAGGAGCGGAACGGGACCACCCGCGATCAGCTGGTAACTGACCTGAGCCACCATGCCGGCTGGTTCGCTGCCATGGCGCTCGGCGCGGAGACGAACCTGGCTCTGGCAAAGCGCTTTCGCGAGCTCGACCAGCTGGCCACGGTCGCCTACCCCTTCCAGCTGCGTCTGTACGCGGACTACGTTGCCGGCGTTCTCGACAGTCGAGCGTTCGTTGAGATCCTCGACGCGATCATCGCGTACCTGTTCCGCCGCGCCGTATGCCGGATCCCCACGAACAGCTTGAACAAGACCTTCGCGACCCTCGCCTCCGCCATCGACACGGAACACTACGTCGAGAGCGTCTGCAGCCGTCTCCTGACACTCCCGGACTATCGGCGATTCCCCACGAACGAGGAGTTCGAGGAGGCCCTGAAAACTTCGGACATGTATCACCTGAAGCGGCGCGGCTACTTCTTCCGCGAGATGGAGAACCACGGCCGGAAGGAAGAAGTCTCCACAGCGGAGTACACCATCGAGCACATCATGCCCCAGCACGTCACCCGCGCCTGGCAGCAGGAGCTCGGCGCCGACTGGGAATCCGTACACGACCGCTACCTCCACACGCTCGGGAACCTGACGCTTACCGGCTACAACCCGGAGTACTCAGACCGGCCGTTCCACGAGAAGCGAGACATGCAAGGCGGTTTCCGCGACAGCCCCCTCCGCCTCAACAAGGGACTCGGCCAGATCGAAGAATGGGGAGCAGCCCACATCGAGCAACGCGCCGCCTCCCTCGCCGCGCAAGCAGCCACAATCTGGGCGACTCCTGCGCTAGAGGAGCCGGTACTCGCCCAGTACCGAGAGCGGTTCAGCGACTCGCGCCGATTTGATTGGTCTCAAGCTCATTCCATCCTCGATGCTCTCCCCGCCGGGCGCTGGACGAGCTACAACAACCTCGCCGAAGCGGTTGGAACCGGTGCGCAAGCCATGGCAGGGCACCTCGCCGGATGCAGCAGGTGCGTGAACGCCTATCGCGTGCTGACCTGGGACGGCACCATCGCTGAAGAATTCCGCTGGCCCGACGCCGAGGACAAGCGTGATCCCGCAGACGTACTCACCAAGGAGGGGCTCACGCTCATGGGAGGACGGGGTGACCCTGAGCAGCAGATCTCCGCCGAGGAACTCCTCGCGCTCATCGGAGAGGACGAACGGTAGTACCTTCTCTGGCCCTCGAACTGTTCCCGAGGAAGTAGCGCGACCCTTCGCTGAGGTTGAAAACGGGCCGTTCAGCTCGTCCGTTCGTTCTCCTGTGCTCGCCCCGCTTCGAAGGACGTGTCGGCGCCCTATCCGCGCTCCTGGCTACGGAAGCTCACGCCTCAGCACAACCTGGACTGTCTCGGTGATGCTGCGTGAACGGTGGTAGATGGGCAGGAGGGCTTGGCCTCCTTGTGTGGTATGGATGTCGCCGTACATGTCGAATACGGCGATGGGCTCAAGATCGCGCAGGAGCACCCACAGGTGCGTCAGCCCCTGACCTTGGAACACTTCATTCTGTTCGTCGCGGAACCAGCGTTCGACGAGATCTTCGAGCGATGGGAGACCTCCTGTGTCTCCTGCCCAGTTGATGTTGTCCGTGACGCTCGGGCCGGTGGGGCGCTGGCCTCGGATGGTCTATGAACGTCGCTCGTTGACGACGGTAGCGAGGACCTGGGCGATCACTCGGTGAACGATCGTGATGCTGGTCGTGGGAGGAGCAGGGGAGGGCGGGGTGAGCATCAGGCCGGCCTCGACGCGCTTCACGATCTCGTGGGGCGCTGCGGCTGCGAAGACGTCATTCCAGCTGCGGTGAAAGAACGGATCACCGACGATGTTGATGCCAGAAATGCGGTTGAATAACACCTGCTGCTCGGCCGGCGCTTGCGGGGCATAGACGCAGAGCTAGGAACCGACGACGTCGTGGTCGGTTTCGGCTATCCGAAGGGCGGATTGCGTCGTGCGATCTCGCTCGCGATCCACCAGGCTTCCGTCTCGATGTATCGGTCCGCTGGCGGTTGCTCGTCAGGCATCAGTTCCCCGCAGCGTGGTAGCGGTGGCGGCCGGTGAACCACAGTCCGGTTTGCATGGACTTGCGGTATGTGCCTAGATACCCAATCGGTTTCACGAAGACGTCGACCTTCCACGACTGCACGCCGGCGACCGGGAGCTTGTCGCCACGATTCTTCAAGTCGACATACCAGGTGTCCGCTGCCGACGTGACAAAAACGGCCTTTCGATGCTCGGCCGCCACGGTCGCAAGGTACGCCGCCAGGTCCGGTTCGCCGCCTTCACCGAGGTGACCTGTGAGGTGGAGCGAATCGCCCGGATCGAGGGTGAACCATTGGTGTTCGGTTGCCTGAGCAGAGGTCTCGAGTTGCCGTAACCACTGCTGCCAACGTTGGGGGAGCGGCCGGCCGCTTGTGGTCGACGTTACCCAACTTTGGTTCGGCGTTCCGACAGGAAATCGGTTGCGCCGAAGAAGCAGCCAGCCGAGGTAAATATCGAGGTTTCCGTCTGCATCCCACGCGTCAGATATCAGTTTGAGGGTTGGATCGTCGGTCGGCTTGCCCTCGTCGTACCACCAAGCAAGGCCGAGGTCGGGGCGCGTCCATCCGAGGCGACGCAGCAACAGGATTTGTAACGCGGCCCAATAACCCCTCGATTGAGGGTGCGGATCTCCGTGCCGCGGTGCGGCCGGAATCGCTCGCCGACTGTTTTCCGTGGCGGCAGCACGTAGCGTTTCCGGAACGCCCCAGAACCATTCGAACTGCCCGCCCCAAGAGATTGAAGACTGGTCAGCATGCCCGTATTGGCGCGGGTAAACGGTGCGTTCAAGGACCAACTGCTGCCTCCGTAGTTTCTGCGAGCACATTTCGAGCTAGGGTTATCTAGGAAGCGAACATCCTGTGCACGGTCGGTGTCAGTCGTGCCGATCCCCGCCGATGTAGCGATCTCCTCGTCGAAGGCCTCATTCGTCGAGCGCCTTCACGAGAGCGTCCTGGGCGTCGCTGTAGAAGATGAATGAGACCTTCGTCGCGACCTCATCGCTAACGTCGAGGAGCTGGCGACGGGCAGACACCGGAAGCAACAGGGACGTAGCGCCCTTCTCCATCGCGTGTTCGGCGAGTTGCGCAGCATTGAGAACTATCTCGACACCACCGCCCAGCGACAGGTTGCCGACAGCAATCAAGCCGCCGCGGACCGACCGCTGAAGCATCGCGGACGCGAGGGCGAGCAAGATGGGAAGGCCGAGGCCGGCACCGGTCTTGGCCGCGTCGAGCGCTCGGACTTGAGCGGTGAGGCTGTGCTCCCGAGGGTCGCGGTCCCCGACGAGATGTCGGGCCTGCGCGATGAGGTTCTGCTCTGCGACCTTGAAACTCTCACGGAGAGAAGCAGGAGCCGCCTGGTTGAGCAACCCGTGTGCGCCCGAGCCGGCCGTATCCGCTGACTCGATTCGGTAGAGGCCCGGGCCGACGTCACCGCTGCCCTCGGAAATCGCCCACACCTGGCCGGGTGGCAATGGGTCGAGGCCGATGGAGTCGGGACTCGCTAGCTCCGGCGTCGAGACGAACTGTTCGACGCCCTCGCCGAGTCGGTAGCCGAACTGAGTGTTACGGAACTCTGCTGCCCCGATACGACGCTGCTGCTCCTTGACACGACGACGGCACTCCAAGGCGATGCGCACTGTCCATTCGAGGTCTTCATCCGAGATCGCGGTCTCAGAATCGGGGTACAGCAGCTTGAGGAGGCCGTCGACCGTCTTGGTGACGGCCGATAGGTCACGGCCGGACAGAGCATCGGAGTAGTTGACTCGGCCTTGAATTGACGCGAGGCGCGACTGGTCGCGAAGACGGGACCAGCATTCGGAGAGGAAATCGCTGACAAGGCCAAAGTGGCGGGTGAAGTGCGTCGGGTTGAGCTTCGGGACGTCCCAGCCGGGCAAGTACGCGTGGATGCGGTCCATGAACGCCGTGTCGTCTCGCATCTCCGGCGGCAACGGCGACAGCAGGTGCCCGATGCGTTGCTGGTGCGCGACGTCGACGTCGAAGTTTCCGACAAGGACGATCGAGCCGTCGGCACGGATGGATTCACGGCCGCGGGAGAACTCCCCCGACTCCATGTAGCCCTTCATGATGTTGACGCCGTCCTTTTGGTCAAAGGAGACGCCGGAGACTTCATCGAAACACACGACGTCGTACTGGGCGACAAGGCCGCGCTGGCCGGTGGCGTTGTTGACGAACATCCGGGCGACAGTGGCCTTACCTCCCGAGATCAGGTGCGCGTAGGGGGAAACCTGCTGGTACAGGTGGGACTTGCCAGTCCCACGCGGCCCGAGCTCGACCATGTTGAAGTTGCGTTGCACAAACGGGACCATGCGTAGCAGGAGGACGTCCTGCTCGCGGTCGCTGAGCTGTGCGGGCTCGAAGCCCACCGACCGGAGCAGAAGATGCTTCCACTGCTGAGTCGTGAACCGTGAGCGGCCTTCAGCCAGCCGTGAGAGCGAGTCGCGGGTCGACAGCTGGATGGGGCGCAGCGACCCGATGGCGAAGGGCTTGCCGTTGTTCTCCTCGGCGATCGCTGCGTCGTAGAACAGGTCGACCTCGGCGTAGAAGCCGCCGGTGAGCATGCGTTCGTTGTCACGGACGACGGCGTCGTCGATGCGGACGTCGCGGAGGCCGAGGCTGGGCAGTTCAGCGAGGTAGGCGTTCGACTTGGCGTCGAGGCGGGCCTTGACGAGGTCGATGAGCTTGACGGTCATACGCTCGCGTGCACGCGACTTGAACAACTCCTCCTCGCCCGCTCGTACAGTGCGGTCGGCGAGGAGGCGTCGCACGACCTGGAGGCCCTCTTCGATCTCCTCGGCATCCGTCGTGGCGCAGTAGCGCCCGATGAGGAACTCACCTACGTAAGTCGGGACGGGGTACGCGCCCTTGAACTGCTGGGCGAGATCCTTGCGGACGACGTACCCCTCGAACGCCGAGGCCGCGGTCTCGTCGATCTCGTCGAGCGTGATTGCCTCGGTCATTCGGCGCCTCCTACTGTCGTTTGTGCTTGGGCTCGAACCCCACCGTCCGAGTCGAAAAGCACAACCCACGCAGCAGTTCCACTGGGGGCTTGTTCCTCGTCGACGAGTACTTTGACCTCGCCCGGCTCCGCAGGCGACTTCGGTCCGCCGACAACACTTGAGGCGTCGGCGGGGCGGAGCCGGATCTCAGCGACGATGTCGGCGTCCGCGGGGCTGTAGTCGAGGCGGCATCGCTGTCCGGTCCACCGGATGGCCTCAACCTGGACGGGCGCAACGACCGTATCGCCACGCGTCACCGTGACAACGGGGATCACACACTCTTGAAGGCTCAAACCACCGTGCTCGTAGAGGCGGCCCGCCTCGAATGCAGCAGCTCCCGGTGCGCTCGCCATGTCGACGGCCGAATCCCAGGTCCATGGCAGGATCGGGAAGTCCGGGCGCGCCGCTTCGGCCTTCAACCTCGCCACACGCGGCTTGCGTGCCGTGTCCCCTTCAGTAATCTGCAACGGCAGAGTGACTTTGTGCGCTGCCTGGCCGGGCAAGAGGAACCCGTGATCGGTGACAATGACAACCTTCCGCCACCCCGCGTCCAGTAGCCCGCGAACACGCTCTGCAACGAGGTCGAGCTGCTGGTCGACGAGGTCCGCGAGTGCATGTCCGTGCGAATGGCCGAGCGAGTCGATCGAGTTCGTCTGCGTCCATGCCTTTCCGCTCGGATTGCCGACCTCGGCGGCGTCCCACTCAAGGAACTGCACACCCGCACTCGCGAGTGCCGAGCGCAGGACGGCGCCCTTGAGGGATCGGCCCTGGTCGTCGGCGGCGTCAAAGGCGGTTCCACCGCCCACGGTGATCGCAATGGGGGCGACGGCCGGTTGCCCGGTCGGGGTCACGCTGGGAAATGCGGCCAACCGAGTCTCTACGGCGGTGTTGAGCGGTGACAGTCGCCGAGCCACGCGTGCAGCAAGGTCGAAACGCAGAGCGTCGACGTAGACGACGGCAGTTCCCGCTCCGATGTCGAGGCCGGTTCGCCCGTGATAATCGGTGACTGCCGCTTTCTGGAAGACCCGCGCCAACTCGTCGACCCAGGGGTCGTAGAGCGCGCCAAGCGCAGTGGTCACTGCGGCCCGGTCTTGTGCGGTTTTCGCCGTTGAGATCGCTCGCAGAGCGAGGTCGTCGATAACGTGCCCTTCATCGCCGTACCAGGCGATCTGAGTCTTGAGGTCTGACGACGACGAGGCGGCCGCTACACGATCGGCCAGTTCGGCGAGGTGTCCAACAGCCCGCGCGAGCGATGCCTGCCCGAGGGCCGCCCAGACGTTGTCCTCCCGCGCCGAGTGCGCGGCGGTGAGTTCGACGATCCGGCCACGTGGGCCTTGGTGGGTTGCGAGCGAGCCGAGTGCGTGACGCAACGTCTCTTCCTGGTCGCGATTCCATGAGGGCCATGAGTCAGGGTGAGGGTCGGTGTCTCCAAATAGCGGCACCACAGAGGGGCGTGCTTGGTCGAGCAATCCGGGGATGTTCGGATAGCGCCCGGGGTTCTCCGCATACCGCAGCCAGACAGCACGCCATTCGCCCGCCCGGCCTCCGAGCTGCCTGGCCGCGGTGAGCGCGCCGTCCTTCGCAGGGCTGAATCCGAAGACCGACTTGCATGAAGAAATCAGAGCCTGCCACCGCGCGCCTTCGAGCGAGGCCTGCACTGCGTCGGGCTCATTCATCCATTCGAGGAGGATACGCACTGAGTCCTCGAGAACGAAGTGGTGCAGGCGCGACGAGTCGAGTCGGCCCACGCGCTTAAGGTCGTCAATGTCTTCAAGGAAGAACTTGTCCAGCACCTGAGCGAGGGCGGCCCTCGTCGCGGCGTCGGCCGCGATGTCGAGCCCTGCACCCTGCTTTGACGCGAGGAACGAGTGCGGCGTCCACGGTGACTGACCGTGGGCCGTGGGCCACCAGTTGGAGCGGATCGCGATCTCGGCGAGCGGCGCGAGGGAGTCGTCGAGAGCCGATGCCTCGGCCACGGAACTTCGGCTGACACCAGGGAGATAGATCACCCACGGGTCGCGCTCATCGCGTCCCGCAAGATGAGACGGCAGTTCCGCTGACTCGGGCGAGGCAAGAACGGCTCGAAGCCAGAGCGCCGGGCCCTGCCCAGTTGCGGGGTCGTACTCGCCGAGAACGAGGATGGGCACCGCCTCCTGAAGGCTGCGGATCACCGGCTCCCATGTGCGCTCGGGGTCGGCCCACAGAACGGCTGCTGGGGCAAAGTTCGCCCCCGCGTTGAAGGCCCCGGCATCACGAAGGGCCTTGGCGACTATGGCACGGACGAGCGTCATTCGGCTGCCTCCGCAGCTTTCCGGGCTGCACGGCGCTCATCGAGTGTCGGGTGCAGGTCGTTGTGGCGCTCAGACCCATCGGGGTTCGTCCCGCGATCCTTCCGCCAATGCACGTTCACCTTTGACCGAAGCAGGTCGGCGGCCACGAACGGCCGGATATTGAAACGCACGCCATCGTAAAGGTCCGGCTCCCAGTGGATTGCTTGCTCGGCCATGGACTTCCACCGCACGTAGATGTCGTAGGGAGGCGCGCCTTCGAGGATGAGCTTGAGCCTGCGCTGGAGATCCTCAGCGGCGGCCAGGCGCGCATCGGCACCGGCCCGTTCTGCGCGAGCCTCATGCTTCTGTCTGTCGATCCACGAACCGAGGGACGTGAAGGTCAACTTTTCCAGCGTCTTTCGGTCTAGCTTGTGGTAATTGACAATCGCCGAGAACCCATCCTTCCGGCCATCCCAGATGTGCCACAGGAAGGGCCGGTTATCGAAGAACTTCACATGCTGAACGAAGAACTGGTCAAGAAGCCAGTCTTCGAGCCTGCCGTTCTTGCCGCCAGCGTCAGCCACAAGTTTTCGTTCAAGTCCACTCGACCAATCGGTGCCGTACGTCACGGCAAGCAACTCGCGAAGCCGCGTCACGAGATCTGGCTCCCCCGGCAACGCAATCAGCGCTGCGATGCCGTCGCTGTCCGTGAGTATGTCTAACTCATCCGGAGCTTGATCCGGCCAGCGATAGCCGAGCAGCCGCCCGACGGCAACTTGGAGAGGCATTGTCGATGAAACGACGCTTCCGTTGAACAGCCACTGCCGCGGGTCATCAGACTTGGGCGATGGGAAAGGACCGGCAGATTCGGCAGCCCTTTGCCATCGAGCGCGGTCAAAAGCGACTTTGACCAAAGTGGCGTTGGTTACGTTTACCTTGTCATCAATCTCGCGAACATCTCTGGCGAACTCGTCGCTGGAGACATATGCCCAGATCGCACCAATGTCTTTCGGATCCCTTGGAATAATCGCGGCAACGTTCATGTCAAATAGATCGCCATCATAAATCGTCGCGGAAAGGCTCCCCATCTGAGTGACAACAACACCGCGTCGCCGCCAGGCGCCCGAGCCCTGAACTCTGGCCGCATTACTTTCGGCCAGAATCCCCGATCCACTCTCCCAAAACAGGACCTGATTGCGGCCACCAAACTCCTCAGTCGGGCTGACCGACCCCTGAATGCGAGCCCAGTCACCGCCACCGGTTCCCGGCAGTTCCCAAAAGTTGCGAATGAAGCGGGGATTATCCCCGGTAGTGATGCCTTGCGAACTGGTGGCGATTTTCTCTAGTAGGTGGGCGGGGTCAATTTGCGTCAACGTGATCCGCATATCGGGGTTCCTGAGCTGCGTCAACTGCGGAACCGGCGACATACCAGATTTCTTGAGGAATTCCGCCTTCTCGTCCGCGCCAGCGATGTGCTGGACGAGGACTCCTGCGATCGCGTGACCAGCTTTCGCTAGAGGGGTGCTAAGTACGCCGAGAGCAACGTTGACCACCTCTCCTGAAATCTGCCGAAACGCGCCTGAGCCGAGGCGAGCGACTATATCGAACCGATGCTTTTGCAGGAGCGACTGTCGGAATTTGCGGTACGTGGTTAGGAGAAGCCAGTTCTGAGGAGAGACGACCGCAACCGTCCCTCTTTCTCCTGCAAGTGCGGCGCAACGCTCGATGAACGCCGTTGCAATGTCGCCCTTGGCCAACGGGTGATTATGGTCGACGAAGGATTGGAGCTTCGTATCCATAGAAGCTCGCTTCAGGTAAGGCGGGTTCGTGGCCACGAGCGTGTACAGCCCCCCGAGCAGCGCCGCCGCGCTGATGATGTCCTGGGCGGCGTGGCCGAGGACTGTCTCAGAGCGGCGTTCGACCGAGAGAGCTTTCAATAAGGCGGCGCGCACCCGAATCCACTGAACGCCAACTGTCATATCTCGACCGAAAAGCGCATCGTCGTCACTTGAGGGCCTCGGGTCGATCAACGAACCGAGTGTGTCAGCGTCACGAAACCGGCTGTGGAGGCGGCCGAGAAGCACGCGAAGCTCGGCGTCCTCTCCGGCTAGGGCTTCCCAATCCTCTCTCTTACCGCGCACCGGAACGCCGGAACAAGCAACCTGCGGTGCCGGCAGTTCGCGGAACCCCCCTTGCTTCCACGCTTCGAGCGCGACGTTGAAGGTTGCGATCTGCGTGCAGCGCGGGTCGAGTTCCAGACCATGAAGGTTGTCCCGAAGCACCGCGTCTTGTGCCTCAGCAGGTGTGAGTCCCTCTTCCTCGGCGCGCATACGCCAGAGCATCCCGAACATAGCGATCAGGAAATGACCGGAGCCGCAACAGGGGTCCATCACCGCAACGTCGGCAGCGTGCTCAGGCCAGTCGCTGAACGAGCCCGCGGCAGGTGTGCCGTCGTCGTTGAGGCGGAGGTACTCCCACGAGCTGACGAGCGGCGACTCGGGATGACGAGCGACCCACCAAGCGCCGAGCGAGTTCTCCAGCAGGAAGCGGACCATGTAATTCTCGGTGAACAATTGCGTGACGGGAGACAGATCGGCGCCACCGATCTTGACCCCGGAGTCGTTCACCCGCTTCTTCTCTGCCGTCTGCCAGAACTGGTACACCCAGCCGAGCGCGTCTTCAGTCGTGAACACCTCAGCGGGGATCTCCAGCAGCAAACGCTCCAGCGCGTTCCGATGCTCAGCCGCGAACCGCACCTGTACCGCAGGGTCGGTCAGGCGAAAGACACCGGGCAGTATCTCTGAGGCGAAGCGAGCGGCAACGGCCCACGCGTCGGGTTCGCCGAGATCGGGCGCAAAATCGCCGCAGTCCTCCAGCGACAACGGGATGTCGCGGTACTCGGGGTGCCGCAGGAGTTGGTTGACCTCCAGGAAGCGCGCAAACAGCAAGCGGTGCCATTGCTCATAGGCGACGTCATGAACGAGGTTTGTGAGGGGTGCGCTCGCTCGCGACGTGTCGTCGCCGAGTTGCCGACCCTTGTCCCGAAGCGCCAGGCGAAGCCCGTTCTGCTCCTCGCTCAGGTAGTCAGGCCGGCTCGGCTCACCGACCGCGAGTGCGCGCAGGGCGCCCTCGGCTGCGCGCTGTGCCGCCTCGCGGGCGCGTTGCGTCTGGGTATCGAGGAAGCGCCGTTGGTCGGAATTCAGGACGGTAATCGTGGCTTCGGTCATGATCAGCCCTTGACCACGACAGTGTCATTGCTGCTCAGGGCTTCGAGAAGCTGCGACCGCAGTTCGTCGATGTACCGCTCGACTTCGTCCGAGCTGCTCAGGCTCGCCGTGGAGACGGTAACCGTGACGGTCTTCGCCGCAGGGGTCGTGAGCCGCATGGCCGCTTCCAGAGCGCGAGAGGCACGCTGCGGGATCGCGTCCAATTCGGCGGTCCACCCTTGGAGAGGTCGCGCCTGCGCCACCGCCAGTACGGCCGATGCATCGGCCAGATTGGGCTCCGGCTCTGCAGCGAGGTGGTGATCCGCGAGGAGCGATGCGCGTTGCGCCTGGTCAAGCGGCTTCCATGCCTGCTGCGCTTCGAGGCTTTCGACGGCCTGCGTGCGGGCGTCCCTCAGCGCGCCCGCAGCTGAGTGGATCGCGTCGCGAAGCGCGTCGGCCAGGTCCTTGACGATCGGGGCGACAGGGTCGGTGTCGGCGAGCAGATCACGGCTTGTCACCAGTGCAACGAGGCGGTTGCGTACAGGCGACGCGGTCTCTAACCCGGCAGAGGATGTGGCGAGCGAGCGCGCGAGCGCCAAGGCTGTAGTTCGGCTCTTGCTGCGGCGCTCAAGCTCCCCGAGCCTGTCTTTGAAGCTCGTGAGTTCGTCTTTCGCGCCTAGCAAGGCGTGCACTCGGTCGTTGCCTGAACTGCTGAGGATGACCTGGATCTTGTTCGGGACGCTGATGTCCGGGAGCGGTGCCGGTCCGCTCACGTCCTTCGCGCGCTGAACGAGCGACTCCACGGCCTGCTCGACCGCTAAGACGAGTCCATCGTTATCGGTCGGAAATCCAAGGGCGCTTAGCACCTGGCGGCCCTGAATCTTCTCGGCAGGCTTGAGAACTGTCACTTCACGACGGAGCTGCACATTGCCAAGGCGGGTCTGCTTGAGTACGTCGATAGTCGTTGCTTCGCTGCCGTTGAGCGTCGCTCGAATCACCCCGGTGTCGAGGAGCACACCGAGGGCAGCCATGAGCGCATCTTTCGGCCAGCCGAGCGGTTTCGAGGTGACGGCCTTTTCGACGTCGTTTGCGGAGGTGCCAGCCGAGCCGATGTGGCTGAGCACCTCTTTGATGACGCGATGCTGCTCAGGGTCGGCGTCGTGATGGACGGCCTTAAGGGCATCAGCCGCTGACCCGCTCTTGACCCTGGCGATCACCTGCGGCCAACGATTGTCGTCTGCCTCGGCGAACCGGGGAAAGAGCCGCGTCGCGGCGTCCTGCGCGCCCGCTTCGATCCGTTCGCGCAGGCTGACTCCGCCGGGTGCGGTTCCGCCCCCGAGGAGAACGTTTGCCTTAGAGGTGACGTCGCGGACATGGGAGTTCACCTGGTCCGTCGCGCGGTTAAGGCGGGTCTGCATCGCACTTCTGGCTTGCTTGCCCTCATCATCCTGCGGAATGCCCTGCTGGTCGATCACTCGCTGTGCAGCGAGCTTCTTGCGGACCGCAGCTGCGAACGCGGGGGCCTGGCGTCGGGGAGCGTGGACGAGGACGATCGGCGAGTCGACGCCAAGGCTGCGGGCGGCCTCCTCAAACTGCTTCGCCGTGATCCCTTCGTCCCACTCTGAGCGGAGCCATACCGGGATCGCCTCGGAGTCGGGTGGGTGCGACGCATCGGCGTGCAGGACAAGCTTGCGCGATACTTTGGCGCGCCCCTGCTGGATCGACGCGGGCAGCGACCGGCCGACTTCCGAGAGCAGCAGCGAATCACGCTCGGCGCTCACTTCGCTGTCGGTGACCTGGGCGTGGTGCTTGCGGAATGCCTCGTCCCAATCGCGGCCCGCCTTCGTCTGAAGACGGAACTCCTCGCCGTCCTGCTGGATGATGCCCTCCTCTGCGAGCGCTTCGAGCACGGCGGGTACTTCTTGTCGAAGCCTGTCGCCATCGTGGGCGAGATCTTCGACGAGCAGGTCGACGAGATGGTCTGCCGAGGCGCGCACGCCGATATCCCCATGCCCCGAAGTCGGGAGCAGACCGATGAGATGGATCAGGCCGAGGACGCGCCCACGCAGAGCGTTCTTCTGCCACTGCTCGTGGATCAGCGTCTGCGTCTCCTTGAGGAGCAGCCCCGCGCCATTCAAGTCTTCATGCTTCTGGGAGTAAAGGAAGTCCGCACCGACCACTGTGCCCGGTGACTCCGGCGCAACCTTACGGTTCGCCTCGTGCACGATCCGGAGCTGGGAGCGAAGCTGTCCGGCGCGGCCGGCGTCGGCCTGGCGAAGCACGCTCTCCCAAAATCGACGCCGTACAGGAAGTAGGGGGTAGTCCTCGGCGAGGTCCTTGTCGTCCTCCGCGGTGTGCTGGATCTTGCTTCCGATGAGTTGCCGTGAAATCTGCCCAGCGACCGACGCCAGCGTGCTGTCGAGGTCCGGCTTCTTTGCGGGCTCTTTGCTCAGCAGTACGCGACGGACGACGGCATCGACGTCCTGATTCTTAAGCACGACCTTCACGGTGAAGCGGTCCTGGATTTTCTGGAGTGTTGAGTCCGCCGTCAACTCCTGCTGGCCCGTGGCGACGAGCAACACGCGACCGGTGAGTTCACGGGACACGGACTCGACGAGGTTCTGCACCTCCATCGCGTGGCCGCCGTCGCCGCTGATGTACTGCTGTACCTCGTCGAGGATGATCAGCGACGGCGGGATCTGACCGTTGCCGACGTATTCAAGGATTTTCTTGAGTAGCGCTACGGTCTCGTCAGTGGAGAATGACCGTATGTCCGGCGGGAACTGGCTGCGAAGCGCGGCACGCACATCCTTAGCTGATGCGGCGAACTCTGGGTCGGAGGTGAGGATGGCGTTTGCGAGCAGCGTGCTGAGGTTGTACTCGCCGAGTTCCTCGATGAAATTGCCGCCGTTGGTCGTGATGTGGTCGCGGACGGCGTTGAGGTGCCCGTTGCTCGCAAGCCAGAGAGCCACTTGGGCGGGCGCGACGCGCGTGGGCAGCCCGGCGGCTCCGAGGACGATGGAGAGGAATACTGAATTGAGGGTGTCGCCGCTCCTGTCGAGCGCGCCGGCGGCGGCCCACGGTGCGGCGCCATCCCGGCGGCCGAGAGTCGTCAGCTCCGTCAACTGATCCTGGATGCCCTGCGGGATGTTGGTCAGCCCCCGCGCAGTCGCACCATTCGGAAAGTTTGTGTCGGCCCACAGGTGTTGAAGCACGCGGACGAGGTGGGACTTACCGCTGCCATAGAAGCCCGAGACCCATACTGCGGGCTGCGTCGTTCGGTTTCGGTGGCCGACGTACGAGTCGAGGATGCGCTGGAGGCCGTGCTCGTACTCGCCCTCGCAGACGAAGCTTTCTAGCTCGTACTTGAGGACATGCCACTGGTTGGAGTCCTCGGGACGGTCGACATTGGTGACACCGTCGTTTGGAATCTCAAAGCTCAGCGGTGGCCGGACGAAAAGGTTGTTGTTGATCGTCACGCTAGGTCCTTCTGCGGGTCGATGACGCGAGCGCGATAGTTGAACCCATCGCGCGCGTCGAGCAAGCGGAATGAATGAGTCTCAGGGTCGTGAAGGCCCGGGAAGAGAACGAGGAGGCGGCCGGTCACAGCGGAATCGACGGACTTGATCACGCTCGACGCGCGCAAGAACGGGAAGATCGAGCCGATCCCGACCAACGCCACAACGGCGTTCACGGGAGCCTCCATCAGGGTCTGTCGGATGCGCGCGACCAGTATCGTCTCGAACTGGTCGAGGATCGACGGCGTGAGGTCGCTCGGCTCCTCGTAAAAGGCCTCAGCGTGCCGGTGTGCGGATAGCCAGCGCCCGAAGTCGTCGGTCACGTCCAGCACGGTCCAGCCACGACCCGCCTGGGTGGTGGCCAACTCGATGCTGGGCAGCGCGTGGCGCATCTGGCGTTCGAGGTCGGGCGGGTAGACGAGCATCCAGACACGCTCCCCGCCGGAGACATTGTCCCTCCACGTCAGGGACAGCTCGGCCTTGTAGGCGTCGACGAGATCAGAGACACGACTCATGCGACACCGCCGAGGGCGGGGAAGGACACGTCCACGACGTTGCCCGCCACGAGTAGGTCGAGAAGTCCGTGAGTGTGCGCTTCCCTCAAGGCCTGCAACGTCCGGCCCGGCGCGATTCCAAGGATCTGCGACCACGGGTTGTCCAGGACACCGAGTCCACGCCGACCGGCGAGGTGCCCCAGGTAGGCCGCATAGGCGATGGCCGCCGGGTGGACCTCCACCTCGGTGCGCACCTTCTTGGCGCGACCGACGAGATGACCTGTCTGGGTCCAACAGGCACCAGTGTTGCGGCCAGTCTTCCCAAGCGTGGAGTCTGACATTTCGTTGCCGAACTGTGCGGCAACCGCAGCGGTGAGGTCACCCGAGGTCACACTCGACCCCGCGGGCAGGTCCGCAATCGCGGCAAACGAAGCGCGAAGCACCTGGTCGCGTGTGACGGCCAACAAGCCCGCGAGGAGCGGGTGCGACGCCGGGTCGATATCCCAAAAGCGCCGCAATGCCGTGAACTCCGGGCGAGCCGGATCGAGGAAGTACAGCTCGCGCAGGTGCCGGAACGAACGCTGCCGACCAGCCAGCGTCGGACGACCGAGGACGTTACCGTCTACTACTGCTTCACGGTACTGCTCAGCGGCCGCATCTACTGGCACCTCGCGCAGGAGCTCGATCAAGTGAGGAATGCCGATCGTATGGCTGGCGGTCGTCCTCAGTGTGCCGAGGGTGAAATTGCTCCCGGCGATGGAAGAGCTCGTCATCGCTGGGGTTCCCCTTACTTGCACGCGCACTGCACCGTCTAAAACTCTGCGTTTGAACCTGTTGCGCCCCGGACTCTAGCACCGGCCTAACTTCAGCAGGAGCCACCGACATTTGAAGCGCTCATCGGTCGTTCACCCCGGTGACAGCTCCACCCCGCGCACCCACTCGTCCACTTCGGAGATCTGAAACTTCCAGAGACGCCCCACCTTGTGAGCCGGCATGTGCTTGTCCGCGATCCAGACATAGACGGTCTCCTTGGTCACCCCGAGGTGGCTGCGACCTCGTCGGCTGACACCCAGGGCGCACTCACGAGGGCACCGTCTCGACAGGTTGGGGTAACTTCATGGTTGCGACCCTACCGAAAGCTGCCGTTTCTAGCGCTTTTCCCCAAGTGGTCATGTTTGGCCGCGGCTGCTTCCAGCAGCGGGGCTGCCAGCGGCCATGCAACGGTAACGATGGAAGTCTGAAAGTCGTTCACAGCTTGGCCTCCGATCGTCGTGCTACCCCGGAAACGGATCGAGACGGCAGGCGGATCCTCCAGTCTCAACAGATGCTAATGCTTGCCGCATCGATTGGCCTGCAATGCCGGGGATGCGAGACGTCTCGTTGTCTACGCCATGCAGCGGGCGTGGCCGGGTGGTAGCGCGAGGCCGTCGGTCTCGCGACTATGGTGCGCTACCGCGCGGCGGTCGCCTCGCCTGCAGTTCGCTGGGGCTCACTGGGTCTCGCGTGCGTGCCCGTTTCAGGAAGGCGTCTCGTAGTAGGACGTCTCGCTCCGCGTATCTAAGGGAGTTTCGTCGGCGGAGCCGCGCCACGGTGTGTTGGTCTCTTGACGCACGAACGGCAGTTCAGTTGCGGTCGGTTGCACCTCGACGCGCTCGTCACTGGAGGCATGCACCATCGGCACGTCTCCGGCGAGACCGCCTCGGGGAGCAAGACCGCAGTTGAACGATTCGGGAAGAAAGCGCTCCTCGAAGGAGCCGAGGACGGACACGCCGCCCTCCTCCGGCACTTCGACGGGCGAGGCCGATTCTCGACGGCTCTACTTGCTACCGCGACCAGGCTGAGGGAGCGCGGCTTCAGCCGGCTCTCCTCCGAGGTGGGTCGAGAGCGACAACGTGCCCTCGTCCGTAGGGACGCGCCTAGCCCGGCACGCCCCTCAACCTCCTACTTCCGCCGGTTCAGCACCTTCGTCCCCACCCCCGCGATCGCCGCGCCTACGATCGGCGCCACCAGGAACACCCACACCTGCCCGAGCGCGTCCGGCCCTGCGAACACCGCGGCGGCGATCGACCGCGCCGGGTTCACCGACGTGTTGCTCACCGGGATGCTGATCAGGTGCACGAGCGTCAACGTGAAGCCGATGGCGAGCGGCGCGACGGCCTTGTATTCGCTCTTGGCGGTGACGGAGAGGATGACGGCGACGAATACGGCGGTCAGGACGATCTCGGTCAGCAGGACCGCGCCGAGGCCGAAGCCGCCGGGCGATCCGGCGCCGTAGCCGTTGGAGGCGAAGCCGGAGTCGCGGGCGGCGGCGAGGTAGCCGGCGGGGCCGTCGGCGGCGACGAGGAAGACCATTCCGGCTCCGATGAGTCCGCCGAGGATCTGGCTGACGATGTAGCCGGGGATGTGCTTCCACTCGGTCCGGCCGGCGATGGCGAGGCCGATGCTGACGGCGGGGTTGAAGTGGCCGCCGGAGATGTGGCCGACGGCGTAGATACCGGCCATCACGGTGAGGCCGAAGGCGAGGGCGACGCCGAGGAAGCCGACTCCGAGCGCGTTGCCGGAGTCGGGGAAGGCGGAGGCGAAGACCGCGGTGCCGACGCCGCCGGCGACCAGGAGGAAGGTGCCGAACGCCTCCGACGCGTAGCGCGCTCCGGCCGAGTACTGCTCGGCGTGCTCGGTGCGCTGCTCGCTCGTGGTGCGGCTGGCGGTGGGGGGGCGGGCCATGATCGTTCTCTCTCTCGGGTCGGGGGAGTGCCTGCGGGGTCATAGGGCACCGGGACACTCCAGCACCAGGCAGTCGGGCCGGAGCCGGGACGCGGAGGGCTCTCAGATTCCGCCGTACGACCGTTCCGTGAGCGGCCTGGAGCCACTCGCTCGGCGGCCATCCCTGGCGCCCATGCACAGGTGCCCGTCACCGTAGCGACCGGCCGTCGTGCGCACGTCCCAGCACCGGGGACAGGCGGGAAACGGGCTCCAGGTGGCACGCGCACCGCCTCACCCACCTCCCTCTTCTCCTCCGCCCGCCTCCCTGCTACGGTGCTCTGAACCGGTTTACAAAACCGGTTCAGACGCGGCGACGAGCGAAGGAGCTCCCATGGCGGGCAGACCGACGATCCTCGACGTCGCGCGAGAGGCCGGCGTGAGCAAGGCGCTCGTCTCGTTCGCGCTCAACGACCGGCCGGGCGTCTCGCCCGACTCCCGCGAGCGGATCCTCCGCGTGGCCGCCGAGCTCGGCTACCGGCCCAGCCTCACGGCCCGCTCCCTCTCCACCAGCGTCTCGTTCGCGGTGGGCCTCGTCGTGGCGCGCGACCCGGCGGTCATCGCGGCCGACCCGTTCTTCCCCTCCTTCATCTCGGGGGTCGAGCGGGTGCTCGCCGAGCGCGGCCGCGTGCTGGTGCTCAGCGTGGTCGATCCGGGCGCCTCCGAGGAGGCCGTCTACCGCACGCTCGCGGCCGACCGCCGCGTCGACGGGGTGTTCCTCACCGACCTCCGGCAGGACGACTCCCGACCGGCGATGCTCGCCGAGCTGCAGATCCCGGCCGTCACGCTCGGGCGACTCGAGGGCTCCTCCTCACCCGCCGTCGTGATGGACGACTCCGCGGGCATCGCCGACGCCGTCCGGCACCTGGCGGAGCTCGGCCACCGCCGCATCGCCCACGTCGCGGGGCCGGACCACCTGCTCCACTCCTCCCGCCGCCGCGAGGCCTTCACGCGGGCCTGCACCGACGCGGGGCTCGAGCCCACCGCGCTCGTCGCCACCGACTTCAGCGCCGAGCAGGGCGCGGCGGCCACGGAGCGGCTCCTCGACAGCCCGACTCCGCCCACCGCGATCGTGTTCGGCAACGACCCGATGGCTATCGCCGGCCTCGGTGTCGCGCACGCCCGCGGGCTCCGGCTCCCCGACGACCTCTCGATCACGGGCTTCGACGACTCCGAGATCGCCGCCCACGTCTACCCGTCGCTGACCTCGGCTCGCACGCGCCCCGCGCACTGGGGCGAGGAGGCCGCCCGCACGCTGCTCGACCTCATCGAGTCCGGCAGCGCCCCCGACGTCGACCTCGAGCCCGCCGGGCTCGTGGTGCGCCACTCGACCGCTCCTCCGCGGCCGTCGACCCACTGAAGACGCGTGCGGACCGTCGCGCACGCCGGACAAGGAGAACACCATGGCCCCCTCGACGACGAGACGCTGGCTGACCGGGATCGCCACCGCCTCCCTCGCGACCCTCGCCCTCACCGCCTGCAGCGGCGGCGGTGGAGCGTCGACCGACCTCACCGCCACCGGACCGATCACCATCTGGTACTCGAACAACGAGCAGGAGGTGCAGTGGGGCAAGGCGATGGTCGACGCGTGGAACGCGGACCACCCGGACGAGGAGATCACCGGGCAGGAGATCCCCGCGGGCAAGAGCAGCGAGGAGGTCATCGGAGCCGCGATCACGGCCGGCAACGCGCCGTGCCTCGTCTTCAACACGGCCCCCAGCGCGGTCGGCCAGTTCGAGCGCCAGGGCGGACTCGTCGACCTCTCGAAGTTCGACGGCGGCGCCGACTACATCGAGACCCGCAGCGGCGACCTCGCCGAGCAGTACCAGAACGCCGACGGCGAGTACTTCCAGATGCCGTGGAAGAGCAACCCGGTCGTCATCTTCTACAACAAGGACCTCTTCGCGAAGGCGGGACTCGACCCCGAGAACCCGTCGCTGTCGACCTACGACGACTTCCTCGCGACGTCGAAGACGCTGGTCGAGTCGGGTGCCGCGCCCGCCGCGATCCAGCCCGCGCCCACCAGCGAGTTCTTCCAGACCCAGTTCGACTTCATGCCGCTCTACGCCGCGGCCACCGGAGGGACGAGCCTCGTCGAGGACGGCAAGGCCACCTTCGCCGACGACGAGGGCTACGAGGTCGCCGACTTCTGGAAGAGCCTCTACGACCAGGGCCTCGCCGGCCGCGAGCAGTACCAGGGCGACGCCTTCGCCGACGGCCAGGCCGCGATGTCGATCGTCGGCCCGTGGGCGGTCTCGGTCTACGACGACCTGAACTGGGGCTCCGTCTCGGTGCCCACCCCCGACGGCACGCCCGCCGAGGACACGTGGACCTTCAGCGACGCGAAGAACGTCGGCCTCTACTCCGCCTGCGCCAACAAGGGCACGGCCTGGGAGGTGCTGAAGTTCGCGACCAGCGAGGAGCAGGACCGCTCGCTGCTGGAGACCACGGGCCAGATGCCGCTGCGCACCGACCTGCAGACCACCTACGCCGACTACTTCGAGGCGAACCCCGCCTACCAGCGCTTCGGCGACCAGGCGAGCCGCACCATCGAGGTGCCGTCGGGCCCGAACACGGTGCAGATGCTGCAGGCGATCCGCGACGCGTGGGGCAAGACGGTCATCTTCGGCGAGGGCGACGTGAAGACGGCACTCGACGGAGCGGCCGAGACCGTCACCGGGCTCGCCGGCCAGCAGTGACCCGGCCGTGACCACCCTCACCCGCCGGCCCGCGCCGGCCGGGGCACCGGGGAAGCGGAGCCTCCTGCACCGCGTCCTCGGGCCCCAGCCCCTCGGGCTGCTGTTCGGCAGCCCCTACCTCCTCTTCGTGCTCGCGGTCTTCGCGTTCCCGGTCGTCTACTCGGTCTGGATCGCGTTCCACGACTTCTTCTTCGCGGCTCCCGGCGTGCAGGTGGAGCGGCCGTTCGTCGGCCTCGACAACTTCGTCACGGCCTTCTCGAGCCCGCAGGTCATCCGCTCCTTCGGCAACATCGGGATCTTCCTGGTGATCAACGTGCCGCTGACGGTGGTGCTCTCGCTCCTGCTCGCCGCGGCGCTCGACAAGGTCGTGCACCTGCGGACGTTCCTCCGCGTCAGCTTCTACGTGCCCTACGTCACGGCGAGCGTCGCGGTCGTCGGCGTCTGGCTGTTCCTCTTCAACGGGAACGGGCTGGTCAACAGCCTCCTCGGGCCGCTCGCGCCGAATCCGTCGTGGCTGATCAACGAGCAGCTCGCGATGCCGATCATCGCGCTCTACGTCACCTGGAAGCAGCTCGGGTTCTACATCCTGCTGTACCTGGCGGCGCTCCAGAACGTGCCGAAGGAGCTCTACGAGTCGGCCTCGACCGACGGCGCCGGACGCATCCGCCAGTTCTGGTCGGTGACCGTGCCGAGCGTGCGGCCCGCGACCCTCCTGGTGCTGCTGGTGTCGACCGTCACCGGGGCGAACCTCTTCACCGAGCCCTACCTCCTCACCGGCGGAGGCGGCCCCAACGGCGCGTCCGCCTCGCCCGTGCTGCTGATGTACCAGCTCGGGATCCAGCAGGGGCAGCCCGACGTGGCCTCGGCCATCGGCGTGGTCCTGGTGCTGCTGGTGCTGGTCATCGCCTATCTGCAGAACCGCTTCGCGGGGGAGAGGAACTCATGAGCACCCTGTCCAGTGCCGGAGGCGCCGCCTCGGCCGTGCCCGCCGCCGTCGCCCCCGAGAAGTCGCCGCGGAGGCGCCCCGTCGGCTCCAGCCGCGGAGCCGTGATCGTGCGCGGAGTCGTGCTCGCGATCGGCGCGATCGTCTTCCTCTTCCCCTTCTACTACATGATCGTCGGCTCCCTGCAGACGGATCCGGACCCCACGTTGGCGGGAGCGATCCCGGAGCCGGGCAACCTCACGCTCGACAACTACGTCAACGTGAACGAGCGGATCAGCCTGCTCACCGGACTGGTCAACTCCGGGATCTTCACCGGCGGCGTGCTGCTCTGCACGGTGTTCTTCGGCGTCCTCGCCGGATACGCGCTCGCGATGCTGCAGTGGCGGGGGCGCAACGCGGTGTTCGCGCTCGCGCTGCTGGTGCAGGTCATCCCGTTCCAGCTGCTGCAGATCCCGCTCTACGTGCTGATCGCGCGCGACTACGGCCTCGCGGACAGCCACCTCGGGATGATCCTGCCGTTCGCCATCAACTCGACGGCGGTGATCATCTTCCGGCAGTACTTCCTGCAGCTCCCCAAGGAGCTGTTCGAGGCGGCCCGGATCGACGGCGCCGGTGAGCTGAAGCTGCTGTGGACCATCGCGCTCCCGCTGGTGCGCCCCGCGCTGGTGACCGCCGTGCTGCTGACCTTCATCGGCCCCTGGAACGAGTTCCTCTGGCCGTTCCTCATCACCAAGGACGCGTCGCTGCAGCCGCTCGCCGTGTCCCTCGCCAACTACATCTCGAACGTGGCGTCGTCGACCGACAACCCGTTCGGAGCGATCCTCGCGGGAGCCGTCGTGCTCGCCGCGCCCGTCGTGGTGCTGTTCATCGTGTTCCAGCGCTACTTCGTCTCGACCGATCTCGGATCCGGAGTGAAAGGCTGACCATGTCTCCCACCCTCACCACAGTCCCCTACCGTCTCGAGCGCGTCGGCGTCGTGATGGAGCCCGCTCCGGGCGACGCCCTCGAAGCCGAGGGGGTGCTCAACCCCGGCAGCGGCCGCGGACCCGACGGCGAGCTGTACCTCCTGCCCCGGATGGTCGCCGCCGGCAACGTCTCCCGCGTGGGCCTCGCCCGCGTGATCGTCGAGGGCGGCGTGCCCGTCGGAGTCGAGCGCGAGGGCGTCGTGCTCGCGCCGGACCGCGGCTTCGAGCGCGGCGCGCACAACGCCGGCGTGGAGGATCCGCGGATCACCTTCATCGAAGCGCTCGGCCTGCACGTGATGACGTACGTCGCCTACGGGCCGCTCGGGCCCCGGACGGCGCTCGCCGTGTCGGAGGACCTCCGCGACTGGCGGCGCCTGGGCCCGGTGACCTTCGCCTACGACGACGCGCTCGACATCGACCTGGGCCTGTTCCACAACAAGGACTGCGTGTTCTTCCCCGAGATCGTCGCCGCCCCGGACGGCACGCGCTCGTTCGCGGTGCTGCACCGGCCGATGTGGGACCTCGGCGAGACGCGGCCGGGCGAGGGCGTGCGCCTCCCGGCCGGGATCGAGGACCCGCGGCAGAGCATCTGGATCAGCTACGTGCCGGTGGACGAGGTCGACCGCGACCTGGCGAGCCTCACGCGCTGGACGCGGCACCGGTTCCTCGCGGGCCCGGAGTTCCCGTTCGAGGAGCTGAAGGTCGGCGGCGGCCCCGCGCCGCTGCGCGTGCCCGAGGGGTGGCTGCTCATCCACCACGGGGTGACCGGAGTGATCGACAGCGCCTTCGCGCAGCAGCAGCACGTGAACTACTCGGCCGGAGCGATCCTCCTCGACGGCGACGACCCGTCGCGGGTGATCGCGCGCACCGCCGAGCCGCTGCTCGAGGCCGAGACGGAGGAGGAGCGCAGCGGGATCGTCCCGAACGTCGTCTTCCCGACGGCGATCGAGGAGATCGACGGACAGCACTACGTCTTCTACGGCATGGCCGACTCGAAGATCGGCGCGGCCCGCCTCGTCCGGACGGACGGCTGACTCCGCTGATCGAGTCCACCGGCGCCTCCCGCTGATCGAGCCGCCCGCATCGCGGGCCTATCGAGATCCGCCCCCGCACCCCACCCAAGGAGAGTTCGATGACGAACACGCTCACCAGATCGGCGGCCGTCCTGGCCGCCGCCGCCCTCACCGTCGGGGGCCTCGCCCTTGGCGCGACCCCCGCGCAGGCGGCCGAGCCGCTGACGAACACGGCGCACCTCGACTTCCTCCTCGACACCGCCACTCCGGTGCCCGAGCCCGGCCACACCACCTACCGGCTCGACGAGGAGCCGACCCTGGTGATGCCGTGGACCTACGCCGACGCCCGCGACGGCGGCGCCTTCGAGCGCGTGGGTGGCGGCCGCCTCGATCCGGCGACCGGCGACTACGAGCAGGGCGCGTTCAACACCGACGACATCTCGCGCGCCGCGGTCGTCTACCTCCGCCACTGGCAGCAGACCGGATCGACCGAGAGCCGCGAGAAGGCCTTCGAGACGCTCCGCGCCCTCGCCTACTTCCAGACCACCGAGGGCGAGGACGCCGGGAACGTGGTGCTCTGGATGCAGACCGACGGGGAGCTGAACGCGAGCGCCGAGCCGGTCGAGCTGCCGGATCCGAGCGATTCCGAGGACAGCTACTGGCTCGCCCGCACGCTCTGGGCGCTCGGCGAGGGCTACGCGGCGTTCCGCGACACGGATCCGGAGTTCGCCGCCTTCCTGCAGGATCGGCTGCGGCTCGGCGTCGCGGCGGTCGACCGGGAGGTGCTCACGCGCTACGGCGAGTACGCGCAGGCCGACGGCGTGCAGATTCCCGCCTGGCTGATCGTGGACGGCGCCGACGCCACCTCGGAGGCGCTGCTCGGCCTCTCCGCCTACCTCGAGGCCGCTCCCGACGACTCCGCGGTGCGCACGAGCACGGCCGAGCTCGCCGAGGGCGTCGCCGCCTACGCCCGCACCACGACGACGGAGGCGGACACCACCGCCTGGCCGTACGGCGCGATCCTCCCGTGGACGAAGTCGCGCACGCTCTGGCACTCCTGGTCGTCGCAGATGGCCGGCGGCCTGGCCGCGTCGTCCGCGGCGCTCGACGACTCCTCGCTCCTCGAGCCCGCGCTCGTCGACGGAGCCCGCTTCGCTCCGGAGCTGCTCACCGCCGGCGGCCCCGACAACGGCTGGAACCCCACTCCGACCGACCGCGTGCAGATCGCCTACGGAGCCGACTCCCGCCTGCAGAACTCGCTCGCCCTGGCTGACGCCACCGGCTCCAGCGCCTTCACCGACCTCGCGGCCGTGCAGGGCGCCTGGTTCTTCGGCCTGAACCGCAGCCTCGGCCCGGTCTACGACCCGGCCACCGGAGTCGTCTTCGACGGCGTCCAGGCCGACGGGTCCGTCAACCGCAACAGCGGCGCCGAGAGCACGATCCACGGCCTGCTGGCGATGCTGGCGCTCGACGAGCACCCGGACGTCGCCGACCGCGCCCGCTCCGTCGCCACCGAGCGCTCGCGCGACGGGCTGACGCTGGTCGAGGCGGAGAGCGCGCGCGGCGGCACCGTCGTGACGCCCGAGTCGTCCTGGACCGGGGAGGCCGGCTGGAGCGGCTCGTACCTCTCGCTGACCGACCCGCGCCGCGCGGTGTCGATCCCGATCGGCTCGTCCACGCAGGACCGCGTGGTGGAGGCCGTCATCGACCAGCCGCAGCGCGGTACGGAGCGCACGCCGCTGAGCGTCTGGACGTCCGGGAAGCGGCCGCTCGACCTGCTCCGCTCGACCGTCGGGTCGCAGGGGGTGACGGAGGCGTCGGGCGCGCTGCTCTCGGAGAAGCTCCGCCGCACCGTGCCGGCCGGCTCGTCGAGCGTCGAGGTCCGCCCGCTGAGCGGTCAGACGCGCCTCGATGCGCTGCTGGTGCGCCCGCTGGTGACGCGCCTCGTGGTCGGAGGAGAGGGCGGCCGCACCGAGCTGATCCGCAACTCCACCGACGGGGTGCGCACCACGGCGATCGGCGTCTCGGGCGGCTCCGGCACCCTGCGCGTCTACTCGCAGGACGGCGCGCTCGTGAGCGAGACGTCGCCGTCCGGAGCCGTGTCCGTGCAGCTGCCCGCGCAGGGCTTCGCGGTGCTGGTGGGCTGAGGTCGGCCCTGCTGGTCGAGTAGCCGTTACTCGATCGGCAGGGGGCGGTGAGTCCACGGAAGTCGCGGTACTCGCGTTCGAGTACCGCGACTTCTGCGTTCTCGTGGGGCGAGGGCGGCGGGGAGGCGCGCGGCTGGGCGCGGACCATCAAATCGATGAGAGCGCTCTCTCGAAAACGCTTGACCTCTCCGCGGGGGCGTGCGTAAGCTCGCCGCACACCTCGTGAGAGCGCTCTCACATACGCGGAACAGCACGCGTGAGAGCGCTCCCAGGGGTGCCCCACCACCATCACGAAGGAGTGACCGTGCCCTATTCACGACGCACCAGGATCGCCGCGGCGATCGCCGGCGCCTCGGCCCTCGCCCTGATCGTCACCGGATGCTCGTCGGGATCCGACGCCTCCGAGGGCGGCGAGATCGAGCTGACCGTCACCACGTTCAACGCCATGGGCTTCGACGAGCTCTACGGCGAGTACGAGGACGCCAACCCGGGGATCACCATCGTCCCGAACAACATCGACACCGGCGGCAACGCGCGGACCGACGCGTTCACCAAGCTCGCCGCCGGCTCCGGACTCGCCGACGTCGTCGCCATCGAGGAGGGCTGGCTCGGCTCCGTCATGGAGGTCTCGGACCAGTTCGTCGACCTGCGCGACCACGGCATCGAGGACCGCAAGGCCGACTGGGTCGATTGGAAGTACGAGCAGGCGACCGACCCCGAGGGACGCGTCATCGGCTACGGCACCGACATCGGACCCGAGGGCCTCTGCTACAACACCGCCGCCTTCGAGGCAGCGGGCATGCCCACCGACCGCGCCGCCGTCGCCGAGATGCTCGGCGGGCCGGACGCGACCTGGGACGACTACTTCGCCGCCGGCCAGAAGTACCACGACGCCACCGGCAAGGCGTGGTTCGACCACTCCGGATTCGTCTGGAACGCCATGGTCAACCAGCTGCCCGAGGGGTACTACACCTCCGACGGCGAGCTGAACGTCGAGGGCAACCCGGAGCTCGAGGAGCGCTGGGGCCAGCTGACCGACGCCACCGCCTCCGGCCTCTCGGCCGCGCAGAAGGCGTGGGACTGGAACAAGGGCAAGTCGTTCACCGACCAGACCTTCGCCACCTTCGTCTGCCCGGGCTGGATGTTCGGCACGCTGAAGAGCAACGTCGAGGCCGGCGGCGGGAACGCCGAGGCCACCGGCTGGGACTTCGCCGACGTCTTCCCCGGCGGCCCCGCCAACTGGGGCGGCTCGTTCCTCTCCGTCCCGACCCAGTCGAAGCACCCCGCCGAGGCCGCCGCGCTGGCGTCGTGGCTCAGCGAGCCGGAGCAGCAGCTGAAGGCGTTCGAGGCGGCCGGACCGTTCCCGAGCACCCTCGACGCGCAGAAGGAGCTCGCCTCCGCGGCCGCTCCCGACCCCGGCATGAACGACTCCCCGACCGGCGCGATCCTCGCGCAGCGCGCCGAGGGCGTCGTCGCCCAGTACAAGGGCCCGGACGACTCGCTGATCCAGGAGAACGTCTTCGGACCGGTCCTGCAGAAGGTCGACCGCGGCGAGATCGACGGCAAGGAGGGCTGGAACGAGGCGCTCCAGCTCCTCGGTGAGCTCGTCGACTGATCCGGTCGGGCCGACGCCCGGGGGCTGACCCCTCCGGGACGACGCCCCACCATCACGGGAGGTCCGGCCGGCATCGCCGCACGGGAGAACCGTTGCCGCCGGCCGGACCGAGACCTCTCCGGCCCCGCCGCATCCCCTCCGACTCCGACTCGACCTCGAAGAGAGCGCCATGACGAGCACACTCACCCCGCCGACCACGGCGACGCCCCCCGCGGGGAAGCGGCGCCCGGCGCCCCGACTCCCGCTGACCTTCCGCCAGCGCGCGAGCCGCTTCGACGTGAAGGCCTCGCCCTACCTCTACATCTCGCCGTTCTTCCTGCTCTTCGCGCTCACCGGAGCGTTCCCGCTGGTCTACACGCTCGTCGTGTCGCTCTACGACTGGCAGCTGCTACAGGGCCAGGGCGACTTCGTCGGGTTCGCGAACTTCGCGGCCGTGCTCGGCGACCGCTTCTTCTGGAACTCGATCGTCAACACGCTGAGCATCTTCCTGCTCTCCACGATCCCGCAGCTCGCCGTCGCGCTGCTGCTCGCGGCCGCCCTCGACCAGGCGCTGCGGGCCAGCACCTTCTGGCGGATGAGCGTCCTGCTGCCGTACATCGTCTCGCCGGTCGCGGTCGCGCTGATCTTCTCGAGCGTCTTCAGCGACCAGGAGGGCCTGATCAACAATCTGATCGGCCTCGTGGGCATCAGCCCGATCGAGTGGACGAACGACCGCCTCGCCAGCCACGTCGCGATCGCGACGATGGTCAACTGGCGCTGGACCGGCTACAACGCCCTCATCCTCCTCGCCGCCATGCAGGCCGTGCCGCGCGAGCTGCACGAGTCGGCCGCGATCGACGGGGCGAACGCGTTCCGCCGCTTCCGCTCGATCACGATCCCCAGCATCCGGCCGACCCTGATCTTCGTGATCATCACCGCCACCATCGGCGGCCTGCAGATCTTCGCGGAGCCCCGCCTGTTCGACGTGTCGAACGCGGGCGGCATCGGCGGCTCGGACCGGCAGTTCCAGACCACCGTCCTCTACCTCTGGGAGATGGCGTTCTTCCGCCAGAACTTCGGCGAGGCGGCCGCGATCGCGTGGCTGCTGTTCCTCCTGATCGTGCTGATCGGCCTGCTGAACTTCGCGATCTCGCGGCGGATCGCCTCCGTCGAGAACCGGATCTCGCAGCGCTCGAAGCGGCGCTCCGCCCGCCCCGCGACCGCCGACGAGATCGCCGCCGCGGACCCCCTGCTCACCACCACCGGCCTCGGCCAGAACGAGAGCGAGCGATGACCGCCCCCGCCACCTCCGCCGCCTTCCCGGTGCGCCGCGTCCGCGCCTCCCGCGCCGGCCGCGTCGACCGGCCCGGCTTCCTCACCTACGGGCTGCTGAGCGCCTTCATCCTCGGCTCGACCTACCCGCTGTGGTGGTCGTTCGTCGTGGCGAGCGGCTCGAACGCGACCCGCAGCGAGACCCTGCCGCTCGTCCCGGGCGGCAACTTCCTCGCCAACGCGTCGCAGGTGCTGACGGCGATCCCGTTCTGGACGGCGCTGCTGAACAGCGTCATCGTCTCGGGGATCATCACGCTCTCCGTCGTGTCGTTCTCGACGCTCGCCGGCTACGCCTTCGCGAAGCTGCGGTTCCGCGGGCGCGACGGCCTGATGATCGGAGTCGTCGCGACCATGGCGATCCCGACGCAGCTGGGCATCATCCCGCTGTTCATCCTGATGCGGCAGCTCGGCTGGACCGGCTCGCTCGGCGCCGTGATCGTGCCGACGCTGGTCACCGCGTTCGGCGTCTTCTTCATGCGCCAGTACCTGGTCGACGTGATCCCGGACGAGCTGATCGAGGCGGCGCGCGTGGACGGAGCGAACCAGTTCCGGACGTTCCTCACCGTCGCCGTCCCGGCGGCGCGACCGGCGATGGCGATCCTCGGGCTCTTCACGTTCATGATGGCCTGGACCGACTTCCTCTGGCCGCTGATCGTCCTCAGCCCCACGAATCCGACGCTGCAGACGGCGCTCGCGCAGCTGCAGTCGGGCTACTACGTCGACTACTCGATCGTGCTGGCCGGCGCCGTGCTCTCGGTGATCCCGCTGCTGGTGCTGTTCCTGCTCGCCGGACGCCAGCTCATCGCGGGCATCATGAGCGGAGCGGTGAAGGGCTGAGGCCCGGAGACTCCCGCGG
>NZ_PSVB01000023.1:0-50191 GCF_002932165.1 Rathayibacter sp. AY1F8 | reverse complement strand
CCCCGTCACCCCCTCTCGACCCCGTCCAGCGCCTCCGCCTCGGCGATCCGCAGCCGCATCTGCCGGTAGCGGTGGAACTGGTACACCCCGTGCAGCACCGCGAGGACGACCGCGGCCGCCATCCCGCACGCGATCGCGGGGACCTCGTCCGCGCCGCTCTGCGTCAGCGCGAGCGCGACTCCGGCGCCCGCCACGATCGAGTTGACCACCGCGATCGCCGAGGACATCGTGAAGAAGATGCCCCGCCAGCTCTGCCGCCGGCCGATCTCGAGCAGCTCGTTCGGCGCGTGGCGGCCGCGCGGCACCGCGAAGTAGGCGCCCGCGCCCGGCAGCAGGGTCCCGTAGTAGCGGCGGATGCGCTGGATGGCCGTCAGCGCGGCGATGTCCTCCATCGAGGTCTGCACCAGCCGCTCGTAGGTGAACACCCCCAGCAGAACGACGACCGGGATGATCACCGCGAGGAACCCCATCGCATACCGGGTCGGGGCGAGGAAGCCGAAGGCCACGAGCGAGCTGGAGAGCATCGTCAGGTAGAGCGAGGCGCGGCTGCTCGACTCCGTCACGGTGATGCCGCGCGCCGACTCCAGCACGAAGTGCTCGGTCAGCAGGGCGTTGAGGAACGCGGCCGGCCGGTCGGGGAGCGACGCGGCGGAGACGGCGGCCTCGGGCAGCGCGGGCGTGCGGGGAGAGTCCTCCTCGTCGAGGCGGTCGCCCGGCTCCGGATTCACGGCCGCACCTCTCGCGGGGACCGCACCTCTCGCGGGGCCGCCCCGCGGCGTCCGCTCTTCGAGTCATCCGACTCGCGCACCGGCTCCACCCGCGCGCCTACCGTCGGACGCGACGCCGAGCACCGCCACCGGGGCGCGTGCGCAGACACCGAAGGGCCGTTCATGATCGACACCCGCCACCTCCACTCGAACCAGCGAGACACCCTCGAGCGGCTGCTCGAGGACTCGCCGAGCCACAACGTCCTCTGGGCGGACGTGCTGACGCTGCTCGAGGCCGTCGGCACCGTCCACGAGAAGCACGACGGCGCCTTCTCGGTGACGGTCGGCTCGACGACCGAGACCCTCCACCGGCCGCACCACAAGGACGTGGACGAGCAGCAGCTCGTCGACCTGCGCCGCCTGCTCCGCGGAGCGGGGTACGGCGCATGAGCGCCGGGACGCCCGCCGACCTCACCGGGTCGGCCGCCGAGCGCCTCCGCCGGCTGGACGCGCTCGACGCGGGTGCGCTGACCGAGGAGTGGCTGCTGCGCCAGCTGCGCCTCGCGCTCGGGGATCTCGCCGCGCTCGAGCCGGCCGCCGAGGCCGAGCAGGAGCGGCGCGAGGACTTCTGACGCGGCGGGCGGCCGTCCGGGGTGCACGCGGCCGGCACCCGGCCGGCCGCCGGCCCGCACGCCGCAGCGCCGCCCCGCTCCGCCGCTCATCGCCCGGCCGCCGCGCTGCGGGCGCGCAGCAGCACGCCGGCCGTCGCGGTCGCCGCCAGCACGAGCGCCGCGAACACCGTCAGCACCGTCGTCGCGGTGACGAGGTCGAGCGCCGCTCCCGCCGCCAGCGCGGGCACCGCGAGCCCCGTGTACGCGACCAGGAACACCACCGCCAGGGTCTCGCCCCGGCGGGCGGGATCCGCGAGGGCGACCGCCGTGCCGATCGAGCCCTTGAAGAGCAGCCCCACCCCGAAGCCCGAGACGACGGCCCCGGCGAGGAACACTCCCAGCTGCGGAGCGATCGCTCCGGCCGCGACCGCCGTCAGCCCGACCGCGCAGCCCGCCACCGCGATCGAGAGCTGCAGGCGCATCCCCACCTTCACGAGCAGCAGCTGGCCGAGGGCCGCGGAGGCGAACACGGCGAAGGACGTCGCGCCGGCCAGCAGGTGGTCGCGCACCTGGAAGGTCTGCACCAGGAACGTCGGTGCGAGCGAGGTGAAGAGGCCGAGGACGGAGAAGGCCGAGAACGCTCCGAACGCCGCGAGCAGGAACGCCCGGCGCGTATCCGCCGGCACCGAGAGCCGCTGCGGCCGGTAGGCGGGCGCCGTCTCCGGCACGTCGACCGTCTCGGGCACGAGGAGCAGCGCCAGGCCCGCCACGAGCAGCGCGACCAGGAACACCTGGTGCGGCAGGAGGAGCGGATCGGGCAGGAACTCGGCGAAGACCCCTCCGAGCAGCGGGCCCAGCGAGAGTCCGCCGAGGTTCACCGCGCCCGAGATCGACGCGGCGACGATCGTGTTCTCGTCCGGCCGGGCGCGGGCGCGCAGCTCGCCGAGGTGGGCGGTCGCCGTGGCGGTGAGCATCCCGATGCTGACGCCGTTGACGAAGCGGGCGACGATCAGCCCCGGCACCTCCGTCGTCAGCGAGAAGAGCACGGCCGAGACCGCCGAGACGAGCACCGCGATCAGCAGCACTCGGCGGCGGCCGAGCCAGTCGCTGACGTGACCGGCGAGGTACAGGCTCACGATCACTCCGACCGCGTAGGCGGCGAAGACGACGGTGATCACGAACGGTGGGAAGCCGTCGAGCTGCTGGTAGAGCGGGTAGAGCGGAGTCGGCACCGTCGAGTACGCCATCACGAGCAGGAAGGTCGCGGCGACGATCCAGAAGCCGACGCCGTGGCGCACCGTCGGCAGTCGGCGGCTCACGAGGTCTCCTGCAGGTGGCGGTGGGCGAAGGTGACGGCCATCGCGCCCTCGCCGACGGCGGAGGCGACGCGCTTGACCGAGCTGCGGCGCACGTCCCCCGCGGCGAAGGAGCCGGGGACGCTGGTCTCGAGGTAGAACGGCGCCCGCTCGAGCGGCCAGTCGGGAGCGGCGTGCTCGCCGGCGAGGTCCGGTCCCGTCACGAGGTAGCCGCCGGAGTCGCGGACGATCGCGGTCTCCGCCGCCCACGTGGTGTCCGGCTCGCCGCCGATGCAGACGAAGAGGTGGGAGGTGGCCAGCGCCCCGTGCGCGCCGGTCGCCGAGTTCTCGACCTCGATCGACTCGAGGGCGTCGGCGCCGTGCAGGCGGGTGACGCGGGAGTCGAGCAGGATCGTCACGTTCGGCTGCCGGACGACGCGCTCCGCGAGGTAGGAGGAGAGACTGTCGGCCAGATCCGGGCCGCGGACCAGCATGGTCACGTGCCGCGCGTGCGCCGAGAGGTTCATCACGGCCTGCCCGGCCGAGTTGCCGCCTCCGACGACCACGACGTCCTCGCCCTCGCAGAGCGGCGCCTCGCTCGTGCCGGCACCGTAGTAGAGGCCGACACCGAGCAGCTCGTCCTCGCGCTCGAGGCCGAGCCGGCGCCACTGGATGCCTGTGGCGCAGATGTTGGTGCGGGCGACGACGGTCGTCCCGTCGGCGAGCAGCGCGTGGATCCGGTCGTCGGCGAAGCGCCCGCGGATCCCCTCGCGCATCCGCAGCAGCTCGGCGCCGAACGAGACGGCCTGCTGCCGCGCCCGCTCGGCCAGATCGGCTCCCGCGATCCCGTGCGGGAAGCCGAGGTAGTTCTCGATCAGGCTGCTCGAGCCGGCCTGCCCGCCGATGGCCGAGCGCTCGAGGACCACGACCTTCAGCCCCTCCGAGGCGGCGTACACGGCGGCCGAGAGCCCGGCCGGGCCGGCTCCGTAGATGGAGAGGTCGTACTCCGCGAGCCGCGGCGAGCCCACCCAGCCGAGCCGGGCCGCGACCTCGGCGAGCGTCGGATCGGAGGCGCGGCTGCCGTCCGGGAACACCACGAGGGGGAGCGACGCGGTGGCGAGCGGATGCCCCGCGACGGCGAGGCACTGCTCGTCCGAGTCGATCGGCGTCCACGAGAACGAGACGACGCTGCGCGAGAGGAGGTCGCGGATCTCCCACGCGTCGCGGCTCTCGCGCCGCCCGTAGAGGCGGACCTGCGGGAGGTCCCCGGCCACGGTCACGAGGCCCGCCGCCGCTCGAGCCCGTCGCGGAACTTCATCAGCTTGAGGCAGAGGTGCAGCGTGCTGCGGGCGAGGCCGTCGTCGAGCGCCTCCCGGACCGCCTCGGGCAGGTTGTCGAGGCGGTAGTAGAGCGTGGTGCGGTGGATGTGGAGGAGTCCGCACGCCTCCCGCACACTGCCGCGCACGTCGAGGTAGGCCTCGACCGTCCGCCGCTGCACCTCGTCACCCCGCTCGAGCAGCGTCGCCGCGGCCGGCGAGAGCATGGCGAGCTGCGAGCTGTCCGCCCCGATCGAGGCGAGGAGCACCCACGCCCCGAGCTCGGCGATGTCGGCCCGGCCGCGGCCGTCGGGCAGGGAGCCGACGATGGTCGCCGCGAGAGCGGCCCGCTCGGCGGTCGGCAGGAGGTCGTCGTCGCGGACGTCGAAGCGCGCCGAGCCGATCGCGTCGACGGCCGTGCCGCGGCCGCGCGCCTCCGCCCGCAGGACGTCGTCCGCCTCCGCGGCGGCCTCGGGCGCCTCCACGCTCACGAAGAACAGCACGCCCTCCTGGTCGCCGAGGAACGTCAGGCCGGAGGCGGCGCTCGCGTCAATCCGCCGCGCCAGCGCCGTCCGCTGCAGGGAGCCGGTCGGGCCGGTCAGCCGCACCGCGCGGACCACGGTCTGGGCGTCCCGGCGCAGCCAGCGGCGCTCGACCGCCTCGGCGAAGGAGGCGCGCCGGGTGCCGCCGTCGCCCGACAGGAGCGCCGCGAGGACGTCCGCGCGCCGGGAGCTGCCGCCCGCCCGCGTCGAGGGGCCGAGGAGGCGGCGGATCGCTCCGACGGCCGCGTCGATGAGCGAGTACTCGGCCGGAGTGAGCGGCGCGGGCCGCTCCCGGGGGAGGAGGAGGGTCGCGAGCCGGCCCCGCGGATCCTGGACGGGGAACACGCCGTCGTGAGGCGCCTCCTCGCGCGCGCGCGTCGCGGCCAGCACCCGGCTCGAGGCGTCCTCGATCGTCACCGGGCGGTCGAGAGCCTGGGCGAGCTCGTCGGCGAGGTCCTGCAGAGTCATCGGCGGGGATCCGTGTGGGGGGCCATGCCGTGATCCTCGCGGAGGGAGCCCTCCCGAAGCGTGGCCCTTCCAGGCCCACCTTCCGCGTCGGATCCGCTGCCGGCCGCGATGAGACGCTCAGCCTCCGCTGCCGGAGCGGTCCCCGGAGAACCCGTCCGCGAGGAGGCGGTCGAGGACGTCCGGCCAGTCGAGCAGGACGCCGATGTGGCCTCGACCGGGCCGGATCGTGAGCTCCGCGGCCGGGTGGAGGCGGCGGATCCGCTCCGCGTGCGCGACCGGGACCACCCTGTCCGCGGCGCCGTGGAGGAGGAGGACCGGCGCCGCCAGGCGCGAGAGGTCGACTCCCCAGGGCATGACGAGAGCGAGGTCGTCGTCGACGCTCCCGCCCTGTTCGAGCTCCGAGGCGCGTCCGGCCTCTGCGCCGAGCGCCGTCAGCGGGCCGTCGAGGGCCGAGTAGTCGTCACCGGTGAACTGCTCCGGATCGAAGCGGGCCGTCTCCTCCCACTCCTCGCGCGCAGCCCGGCCGTCGCGCGCGCTGCGGAGAGCGCCCGGATCCTGCATGCCGTCGAACCACGCTCCGTCGTCACTGAAGGGCGCCGGGCTGCCGAACGTCGCGACGCCCAGGACGCGATCACCTCCGAGAGCCCCGGCGGCCAGTGCGTGCGGGCCGCCGCCGGAGTAGCCCGTCACCACGAAGCGCTCGATCCCGAGCAGGTCGGCGACGCGGAGCACATCGGCGGCCGCATCCGCGATGCTCCGTCCGGGAGCGCGCATCGAGCCGCCGAAGCCGGGACGGGCGACGGAGACGAGCCGGATGCCGCGCGCCGCAGCGGCGTCGACGTGGGGAGCGAGGAGTGCGCCGGTGTGCGGTGTCCCTCCGCACCAGACGACGACAGCGCGGGGGGCTCGAGTGCCGAGGAAGTCGTGGGCGACGAGCGTGCGCGAGTCGACGCGGAACTCGTGCCGGGACGTAGCGGCGCGTCCGGTCATGGAGGAACGGTAGCCGCAAGTCGCGGGCAGTGCTCGTCGCCCGGCCCGACCGGGATGCGACGTCTCGTCGTAGGGTCGACGGGAGGGTCGGTGGACCCTCGGACGGGAGGGGTCCGCATGTCGATCGACGAGGTGTCCGACGGGATCGAGGCCGCCGCCGCGCTGCCGCACGTGCGCTCCGGCTTCTCCGGCGCGACACCGTACGGGATCGCGCAGCGCTTCGCCGCGGGGGAGCTGACGCGGGAGCAGGCCGTCGACGAGCTCGGCCGCCGGCGCTACCGGCCCGGATCGCCGAGCGACGGCTTCGACTGGACGACCCTCGACCCGGGGGAGTTCGAGGAGGTCCGCCGGGCCCTGTCCGATGGTCTGCTCGACGCCGCGATGTACGACGAGATCCTCGACCGGTACAGCGGGCAGGGCTCCTCCGGCGAGAGCGCGGCGTCCGCGGAGGAGAGCGCATGAGCGCCGGCCCCCTGGACCTCGCCTTCACCGCCCCGATCGGTGTCGCCGTGAAGGGCGACCTCTGGTCGTGCGTCGAGGTGCCCGGCTCCGTCGAGCTGCTCGGCACAGGGAGGTCCGTGAAGGTGGTCGCCACCGTCGACGGCGAGCCGGTGACCGCGGGCCTGCTGCCGACCGGCGCCGGCGGTCACATGCTGTCGATCAGCGCGAAACTGCGGAAGACGATCGGCAAGGACCTCGGCGACGTCGTCACCGTCCACCTGACCGAGCGCCTGAGCTGAGCCGTCCGGCTGACCCCGATGCGCGTGCGGATGGTCGACTCGACGGATGCGGAATCGAGTCCTGTTCGTCGTCGGAGTCACAGCGATGTTCGTCGCGCTGGTGCTGAGGCTGGTGTGGCCGGCCGGTGAGTTCGCCTCCGGCTTCTCGCTCGCCCTGCAGCTGAGCGGCATCCTGCTCCTGCTCGTCTACGGGGTGAAGCACGTCACGGGGCGGCCGCGCCGGAGCTGAGCGGCTCATCCCAATCGGGGGTGTAGGAGTTGGGGTCTGAAGCCGCCGGTCTCGAGCAGGCTTCGGGCGATGTAGTTGGTCAGGTTGCGGAACCCGAGTGCGGAGCCGCGCAGGTGTTCGAGCCGTCCGTTGAGCGCCTCGGTCGGCCCGTTGCTGGTGCCGGGTCGTTCGAAGTAGGCGAGCACGTCAGCGGCTCGCTTCTTCAGGGTCCGGCCCAGGGTGGTGAGCTCGGTGAGCACCTTGGGGACGCCGGCGCTGAGGTCGGTGATCAGCTTCTCCATGAGCTCGCGGCCACGTTGCCGGTCCTCGTGGCGATAGGCGGCGATCATGCGCTGGTAGACACCCCAGGTCGCCTCGACCTCGACGTGAGCGTCATCAACGAACAGCGCGCGTAGCCTGTCGCTCTGCTTGTCGGTGAGCAGGTCCGCGCCGGTGTGCAGACCGAGGCCGTCGAGTCGAGCGAAGGCGGTCAGGTCAGGGCGGCCGAAGCCGGCCGGCGGGGTAGCGTCGGACACGTCGAGGTCTTTCGGATGGATGGCGTAGGAACCTCCGTCGTCGGGAGACCTCGACGTCTATCTGCGGACCGACGCGCCCGGCCGACCTACACCGTCATCTGAGAAGACCCCTGAAACGTCTTCGCCGACGACGGGGCCGGCGAGGAGGAGGGCGCGGTGAGTTAGAAGAATGGAGCTTGCTCGGCTTCGACGCCGCCGCAAGCTCCGGTGAAACGGTCGGTACTGATCGGTCGTCGTCGGTCACCACCGGATGGCGGCGTCCTCCACGCTCGGCGTTTGCGCAGGTCAGCGGCTCGTTCGCCCAGTCGGCGCATCAAGCGATAGACGCAAAGCCGACGTCATTAGGTCGTCCGTTCGATTCCGACAGGCGGCTCCGGCGAACCGTTCTGGTGGTCGCGCGATGCGCTGGCCTCACGGCTCTGCCCGACACCGACGTCGCTCTCCTCTGCGACGGACCCCTCGCCGGCTGAGCGCTCGCGGCCGGCATCCTGTCCGTGTGCCGATAGGCGTCGCACCGCTCGGCAACGCAGCGTGGCGTTGCGTCGCGACCTGGCGACGGCTCGGCGGGGCGCGATCGTCTCGTGCGTTGGCGGACTACGGGAGCTTGGACGCGAGGACGTCGGCCGCCAGGATCTCGGGTGCTGCGCCGAGGAGGTGCTGGTTGGCCATCAGGGCTGCGACGATGGCGCCGTTGGCGTGGGCGTCGCGAGCGGCTTCGTCGGGGAATGCATCGAAGATCCAGAAGGTGTCGGCGTGGGTCCTGACCGCGAACCAGACAATCGTTCCTACTTCTTCGTTGGCGAGTGCGACAGCGCCGGCGAGCAGATCGGCGACCGCGTCGTGCTGTCCATCGGCCGCGACGATCTTGGCGACGAAGGCATACGGAAGTGATGCGGGTGTGGACATGAGGGACTCTCCTTGACGTCGGGGTTCTTCGTGGGACGAGTTCAGCGTATGACGAGCGAGGGCCGGTGGGGAGTGGCGTATACGGCAGTATTGCTATTGTTTACGTCATGCGTATCGGACTGATCGCGATCGACGGCTGCTTCGGTTCGGCTATCGCGTCGATCATCGACATCGTGCGGGTGGCCGACGGAGCCCGCGGCGATGTCGACCCGCGGATCGACCCGATCGAACTCGCCATCCTCGGACCGAAACGGCGAGTGACCACGACGGCATCGATGACCCTGTCGGTGGACCACCCGCTGTCGGAGTCCGGAGAGTTCGACGTGGTCGTCGTCCCTGCGCTTGGAACCCTTACGGCCGCCGCTACCAACGACGTCCTCCAGAGCCGAGATGCTCGTTCGGTCATCGCCTCGCTCGGGCGCCTCGACGAGGCGACCACCCGGATCGCCGCGGCGTGCACCGGCGTGTTCGCTGTCGCCGAGACCGGACGGATGCATCATCGGAGGGCGACGACCAGCTGGTTCCTGGGGCCGGAGTTCCTGAAGCGCTATCCGACCGTCGCCCTCGATCTCGACACCATGGTCGTGGTCGACGGGAACCTCGTCACCGCCGGCGCCGCGTTCGCCCACATCGACCTCGCGCTCTCACTCGTGCGATCGATCAGCCCCGACCTGGCCCAACATGTCGCCAAGCTCCTCATCATCGACGAGCGTCCGTCTCAGGCGGCCTTCGTCGCCTACGAACATCTCCGGCACGAGGACCCGATCGTCGTCGAGTTCGAACGCTTCGTGCGCGCCCGCCTGGACGAACCGTTCAACGTCGCCTTCGTCGCGCAGTCGCTCGGCACCAGCCGGCGCACCCTCGAACGACGAGTCCGTGCGGCGCTCAACCTCACTCCGCTCGGCTTCGTCCAACGGCTTCGCATCGAACGAGCTCGGCACCTCTCAGCAACCACGGACTTCACCTCCGCCGAGATCGCGCTACGGGTCGGCTACGCGAATGCCGAGACTCTGCGCTCCCTCCTGCGCAGGGAGCGACGCCGTTCCTGACCTATCGCCATGCCTGTAGCCGGTGTCCTAGCGCTCGACTGGAACCACCTCTCAGCACGTCGCGTCGACGCTCCTGCGTCGCCCCTGGACGACCCACTCGACACGCCCGCAGCACAGGTCATGTGACGTGTCCCGGCTTCCCGGACGGTCGGGGGTTGGGTGGCTGTGATGTCGCTGCGTTCTCGTCGAGGGGGTCAGCAGACTCGATCAGGGTCGACTGGGATGAGACGCGAAGGCGGTCAGGTCAGGGCGGCCGAAGCCGGCCGGCGGGGTAGCGTCGGTCACGTCGAGGTCTTTCGGACGGATGGCGTAGGAACCTCCGTCGTCGGGAGACCTCGACGTCTATCTGCGGACCGACGCTCCCGGCCGACCTACACCCTCATCTGGGAAGAGCCAGCTGAGCTCCGGAATCGGAGGAAGACCCGTGAGCGGAGCGGAGGAGCCGGCCTGGGCGGATCCGGAGCCGGAGGTCCACCGGGCGCTCGCGCGGTGGGCGGCGGAGTGCGCGGAGCGCGCCCTCCCCGCGTTCGAGGAGCGGGACCCGGACAATGCCCGGCCCCGGCGCGCGCTCGACGTCCTCCTCGCCTGGGGGCGGGGCGAGGCTCCGATGACCGAGTGCCGCGCGGCGGCCTTCACGGCGCACGCCGCAGCCCGCGCCGCGACGCAGGCGGGCGAGCCTGCCGCCACCGCTGCCGCGCGGGCGGCCGGGCAGGCCGCAGCCGTCGCGCACATGGTCGATCACTGCTCGCACGCCGCCGTGGAGAGCAGCGCGCAGCCTCGGGCCTTCACGCGAAGGAGCGCGCAACGGATCGTCGCTCTCACTGAATCCGCCCGCTGCGCGGATGCTCTCCCAGCGATCTTCTCGCGTCGTTGAACGTCCGCGACTGCTGTGTCGTGTCCTCGGTGGGACCACCTCGGCCCCCGCACTACAGGAGGCATCATGCTCAAGCGAATCGCGACCACTGTGACGACTGCGGCGTTCGCCGCCGTCCTTCTCGCCGGATGCTCGACGGCCGCCGGCTCGGCCGCCTCGTCGGAAGCGCCGGCCGACAGCCCCTCCGCCACCGCGATGGCCTCCGCCACCGCGACCGCCTCCGCTGGGACGGCGGCTCTCACGACGGCGTCCTCGCCGCTGGGCGAGATCATCACGGACGAGGCCGGCTACACCGTCTACACGTTCATGAAGGACACGCAGAACTCGGGCAGCAGCAGCTGCTACGACGAGTGCGCCACGACCTGGCCGGCCGTGTCGGCGTCCAGCACGACCGCCGCGGACGGGATCACCGGAGAGGTCGGCTCGATCACGCGCACCGACGGGACGACCCAGCTGACCGTCGACGGATGGCCGGTCTACCGGTTCGCGAAGGACACCGCGCCGGGCCAGGTCAACGGGCAGGGTGTGAAGGACGCCTGGTACGTCCTCCTCCCTGACGGCACGATGAACAAGGAAGCCGCGGCCATGAGCACCGCCACCCCGGCGTCCTGATGCGACGGCGACCCGTCCCCGCGCAGCGAAGCGCATCGTCGGGCCGGGTCGCCGGTTCTCGACAGGCATGGACGGAAGGGATGACCGGCAGTGATCGCAGCAACCGTGATGAGGGAGCGCACCGTGGCGCTTCGAGGCGGTGAGCGTTGTGCCCCGCCCCGTCGATGAGCTCCTGGCGGCGCTGTACGAGAGTCACGGCCCGGCCTTGCGGCGCTTCGTGCAGAACCTCACTCGGAACGCGGCGCTGACGGAGGACGTCGTGCAGGAGACGATGGTCCGGGCCTGGCAGCGCCCGCAGGTCCTCGAACGCGACGCCGACGCCGCTCGCGCGTGGCTGTTCACCGTCGCCCGCAACCTCGTCATCGACGACGCCCGATCCGCTCGGAGCCGACGCGAGGTGCCGGCGAAGGACGAGGACGGCGGCGGCGCCGTCCCCGATCGCACCGACGCGGTCCTGGACAGCATCCTGGTCGCCGACGCTCTCGCATCGCTGTCGGTGGAGCATCGTCAGATCGTGGTGGACGCGTACTTCCTCGGACACACCGTCCCCGAGATCGCCCGCCGGCACTCCATCCCCGAGGGAACAGCGAAATCTCGATTGCACTACGGACTGCGCGGACTGCGACTGGCTCTGCAGGAAAGGGGCGTCACCCGATGAACGACCACCACGGAAGCTCTGCGACGGAGGACGAGTACCGCGACTGGGACGCGTCCTACGTCCTCGGCGCTCTCCCCGCGGATCAGCGACTCGAGTACGAGCAGCACCTCAGCGGCTGCGCGGCCTGCCGCGCGGCCGTGGCAGAGCTGGCAGGACTGCCCGGCATCGTCGGTCGCCTCTCCGTCGAGGACGCTCTCGCCATCAGCGCATCGGACGACGGCGAGGAGTCGCCGCCGTCGATGGTGACGCTGCCCGCCATCGCCCACCGTGTCCGGGCGCGCCGACGTCGGCGCCGGCTGGTGACGTCCCTCGCCGTCGCGGCCGCCGTCACCGCCTCCGTCTTCGGAGGGGTCGCTCTCGGCACGGGCATCGCGGGCGCTCCCGTGGCGAGTGAGGCGACCCTGGAACCGATGGACCCGATCGCGGCCGATCCCGCTCTCGCTGCGGACATCCAGGTCGAGGGGAAGCCGTGGGGCACCCGGCTGGAGTGGAGCTGCACCTACAGTGGTGATGCGCCCGCCGACGCGGAGTACGAACTCGTGATCACCCGCACAGACGGCAGCACGATCACCGTCGCCACCTGGACGGCGGCCGGGCGGCGCGCCGTCGACCTGGCGGCGTCCACGGGCGTCGCCCGGTCGGAGATCACCGGCGTCGACATCAGGGTCCGCGGCACGAACTCCCCCCTCGTCCGCACCGACACCTGAGACACCGCCCACCCGCAGGAGACACCGACACTGCCCGCGGTGCCGCGGGCACCGGACAGGAGCAGACCATGAGCACCGAGACCACGCCGCTGCACATCACCCGCGAGGGCCCGAGAAGCTTCATCGGCCGCAACGCGCGAGGAGCCGAGGTCCGCATCGGCGGGTCGGACGCCGACGGCGTGTTCTCGCCCGGCGAGCTGCTGCACCTCGCCCTCGCCGCCTGCGGCATGCTCTCCTCGGACCACATCCTCGCCAGCCGGCTCGGAGCCGACTTCGAAGCGACCACCGACATCACCGCGACCAAGCCCGAGGGCGAGGACCGCTACGACTCGATCGCCGCCGTGATCCGCGCCGACCTGTCGGCGCTCGATCCCGAGCGGATCGCCTCACTGTCCGAGCGCACCCACCGGGCGGTCGACCGCCAGTGCACCGTCGGCCACACGCTCGAGCACGGCGCGGCGTACACCGTCGACGTCGTGGACGACCAGGCCGTTCCCGTCAGCGGTTCGAGGACGGGGGCCGTCTGAGATCAACACCTCATCGGTCACGGCGACCGGTGACGACCGAGACGCGGACGTCTCCCTTCAGTGCCGTCAGTCTGCGACTCGCCGACCGGATCCGAGACGATTCGCGAGGCGGAGCGCGTTCACGGAGCGGAGGTGCTGGTCGGCGCGGTGACGCCCGTTGGCCGGTGAGGGGTGCGGTGCCGCGAGGACGGGGACGACACGGGGATCATCGTGCAGGGTCAGATAGCGCATGACCCCGTCGAGCGCCACGGTCCCGTAGGTGACGACGGCTTCGAGCGCGGGCAGCAGCTCCAGCAGCTCACCGAGCGCGAGCCGGCCCTGCTCGATGTCCGCGGGGCGGACGCGGCCAGGGATCTCCCACGGGATGAGGTTCCACCGGACGTAGTGGTCGCGGGAGAGTCCGGACTCGATGCGGGCCGCCCGGAACGCGGCGGCGGTGGGCCCGAGGTTGTCTTCGCTGCAGACGGCAGCGGATCCCGCGGCGATCGTCCGAGGGCCGGGTGACTGCATCAGCACCAGGACGCGACTGGCGGTGCCGCCGGAGCGGGGATCGAAGCCCGGAACGAAGCGTCCGGTCGCGTCCGCGGTACTCCGCCAGGTCTCGGCGAGGGCGTTCAGGGTTCGGACATCCACGATGCTCCTCGATCCCGGTCAGGCCGGCCGCGGTGGTGCGAGCAGGGTGCCGCGGATCACGGAACCGTGGAACGTGCGGGCGGCGACGATGATCCACGCGGCGACCAGGCCGACGTAGTAGAGCACGGCGAGGCCGGCGACGACCGTGAGACCGGAGTGCAGGGCGAGGCCGTTCAGTCCGGTGACGCAGGTGCCGACGGGGAACGTGAACGACCACCACGTCAGACTGAACGGCAGGTGCTCCTTCGCGGTGCGGAGGGTGATCGCGAGGGCGATGACGGTCCAGAGCAGCGCGAAGCCGAGCATTGCGAAGCCGTACACCAGAGCCACGACCAGCAGCGCACGCGCCATGCCGGCGTCCACGACGGTGGGCGCGTTCGAGGCGAGCAGATTCACCGCGGTGATCGACTGTCCGACCGGACCGAGGACGATCCACAGCGTCGGCACCATCCCCGCCGCTCCTACCTTGTGCTGCGCGAGCCGGTTCCAGATCAGGGTGATCACCACCAGTGACGCGATCAGGCTGAGGCCGAAGAAGCCGTAGCAGGACCACAGGAGCGTCTCCCGCGCTTGCCCGGCGGGCGCGTACGGCAGCAGCACTGCGCCGGTGGAAGCGGACACCATCGGCGGAACGATCGGCATCAGCCAGCCGCCGAACGCCGAATCGGGCTTGTTCTCATGCCGGGTGAACGCGAGGTAGGGCACCAGGACCGCCGTCGCCAGCCCGCCGAGAGTCCCCGCACCCCAGAGCACCCAGTCGATGGTGACAGCGGCCGGCACGCCGATCCAGTCCTTGCCGAGGAGGAGGGTTCCCGCGCCGACGGTGAGGAACGCCATGGGAGGCGCGCCGTAGAAGTGCGAGAGGACCGGATTCAGGTGGTGCCTCATCGCTGTACCGCGGTAGCGGACCCAGTGCAGCCCGGTCGCGACCGTCAGCGCGACGAGCAGCAGTGCGGAGATCGCCCAGACGACGGTGGCCCCGGTACGGAGTCCGGGGAACTGGAGTGGCAGGGACGCGGCGGCGACCGCGACGATGCCGGTGCCCATGATCGACGCGAACCAGTTCGGCGTCAGGTTCGACACGATCAGTCCCGGATGCTCCAACTCCCGGAACAAGCGCCTCGACCGCGGAGGATGCCCGATCGAGGAGGATGCGCGGGCGGGGGAGAAAGTTGTCATGACTCCAGCCTGAGCATCGCCGTCACCAGCCGATACAGCGATCGTGTTGGCGGGGCACAATAAGTGCTTGTGGCGACGCGGCGATTGACGGACCGGATCCTGGATCTCGACACGCTGGAGGTGCTCGAACGCATCGCCGAGGCGGGCTCGCTCTCCCGCGCTGCCGAAGCCCTCGGTGTCACCCAGCAGGCCGTCTCGGCGCGTCTGCGGGTAGCGGAGCGCGCCATCGGGCAGCCGCTCGTGCGCCGCTCTCCGATCGGGTCCCTGATGACCGACGCGGGCCGGCTCGTGCTCGAGCTGGCCGGCCCGGTCCTCGAGGCGTCCCGCCGCCTCGAGGCGGGCGCGGCGGCACTGCGACAGCCGACCGGCTCACTGGTTCTCGCGGCGTCGCAGACCATCGCCGAACTGCTGCTCCCACGCTGGCTTCTCGAATTCCGACAGCGCACACCCGAGGTGAATGTGCAGCTGATCGCCGGCAATTCAGCCACGGTCACAGAGCTCGTGCGATCCGGTGCCGCGCAGCTCGGATTCGTCGAGACACCGGCGTCCACGGCCACGCTCTCCTCTGACGTGGTCGCGGAGGACGAACTCGCTGTCGTCGTGGCACCGGACCACCCATGGGCACGCGCGGCGAGTATCGGCGCCGAGGAGTTGGCCGGGACCGCACTGCTGACGCGAGAGGAAGGCTCCGGCACCCGGACGACCCTCGAAGCATGGCTCCACGACGCCGGGCTCGCACTCACGACTCCCGCCGCGATCCTGGAGACGACGGCGATCATCCGAGCGAACGCCCGCGCCGGCATCGCGCCCGCCGTCATGAGCATCCTCACCGTCGAAACAGATCTCGCCGCGCGCTCACTGATACGAGTGCCCCTCCGCGGACCAGCACTCGTGCGACCCCTCCGCGCCATCTGGTCCGATCGAATCGGGTCGTCCGCGGCGGCGTTCCTGGAGATCGCGCACGAGATGCGCTGACCGGTGCACGGCTCGTCGCAACGCCGATCACGCCCGCGGCCGTGTCTGCTCAACTGCAGCGATCTGGTCGATCTGCACACGGCGGCACGGACGTCATGTCGAGGTGATGGCGAAGAGCCCGGCGATGCCGACGGTGTAGAGCGCGAGCACGATCAACGAGTCGATTCCCATGCCGGCGATGCGGCGGGTGGGTCGGAAGATCAGTCCGACGATGTAGACGAGGGTGAGCAGGGCGGCGAGAGCGGTGAGGTAGATGTCGGACGAGTTCGCCTGCGGGAGGACTGCGGTGCCGGAGAGGACGGTGGCGACGAGGAACAGGACGGGGAGGAAGGCGTTGCCGCCGAAGATGTCGCTGATGGCGAGGTTGTCGTCGCCCTGCTTGATGGCTTGCAGCCCGGTCGAGATCTCGGGGAGGGAGGTGGCGAGAGCGAGCACGGTGGCTCCGAACAGCACCCCGGAGAGACCGAGCTGCGAGGATGCTGCGTCACCGGCGCGCTCGAGCACGACACCGGCGAGGAGGGTCGCCGCGGCGGAGATCGTGAACACGATGGTCGCCTTGCGTGTGCTCATCGGGTGCGTCTTCTTCTTCGAGGGGGATGCTGTCGCGTCGGGGGCCCGCCCGTCCTCGTGCCAGGGGAGGTGCTTGCCGGAGCGTTGCACGAGCAGCAGCCCGACGACCCAGAGGCCGGCGATGAGGACGACGTCCGGGGTCAGGCGCAGCACTTCCAGTCCGGAGGGCAGCTGGCTGCCGGCGATGACGACGGCGAGCACCGCGACGACCACGAGCCCCTCGAGCACGAGTGTGAGGGACGCGGCACGGTAGGTGAGCGGCTTCGCACCCTTTCCGCGCTTGCCGAACAGGTCGAGGACGACGAGGACCACGGTCTGCAGTGCGATGCCGCCGAGGATGTTGCCGACCGCGACGTCCAGGTTCCCGGAGAGCGCGGCGGACACGGTGATCGCGATCTCCGGCAGGTTCGTCGCGACGGCGAGAACGATCAGACCGCCCAGCGCACTCCCCAGGTGCAGACGCGCATCCAGAACGTCCGTGGCCTTCGACAACTGGATGCCGGCGATCCACACCACTGCGGCGGCGGCGAGAAAGATGGCGACGAGAACAACGAAGGGCAGACCATCCATGCAGTGAGTGAACCGCGACAACGACGATCCGAGACCCCCTTGCGCCTGAGCTGCTTCTCACCGTCTCGCGCGCGGTGGTCTCCATGGTGATCGGTTCGACCGCGTGCCATCCTCGACGACCCCCGATCGTCGGGTCGAGCGTGATCCCACCGTTCGTTCCCGAGGCGCGCTTCGTCAGTGGCAGCCGATCCGGGTACGCCGCAGCGTCCGCACGTGTACGCGCGGGCAGCTGGCGGGGACCGGACCCTCGGGAAGGGGCCGGTGTCGCCCGCAGTGCATCTGCGACACTCCACTGGCTCCAGATCCTGCGATCCTCGAGCGGCTTGACCGGATCGTCGGTGACCGTGTCCCGTGGCAGACGCATCAGATGGCCGGTGACGTTGCACACGCTCTGGCGACGCTCGCGGACCGTGTCGATGCGGTCATGATCATTGTCGGCGCGAAGGAGCCGTCTCTGCGTCGCACCGTGCAGGAGGTCTTCTCCGGTGCCGTCGGCGCCCGTCTCGCTCACCGTCAGCACCGGCCGGCCCTCATGATCCCCCTCGCCCCGGTCGATGATTCGGAGCCGCTGCCCTGGTCCTGACCGAGGTGCGGGCGTAGGCTGACGGCAGTGGTGATGGATCCCGCCCGAGCGTGAGCTCGAACTGCCGCCGAGGCTGATGGTTCCTACCTTCTCGATCAGAGACCAGGTAGGTGACCCATGCCCGCGCATCCCCCGCTCGTCCTCGTGCGCCACGGTGAGAGCACCGGCAACGCCGACGGTCTCTTCTGCGGCGTCCTCGACGTCCCCCTCACCGACCTCGGACGTGACGAAGCGCGACAGGCCGCGACGCTACTGAGGGACGCATCGATCGACCCCGATCTGATCCTCACGTCGACCCTGCAGCGCTCCACCGAATCGGCCCGGATCATCGCCGGCGCCCTTCCAGGGCGGCCGCGGATCGTCGCGGCCCAGTGGCGGCTGAACGAGCGCAACTACGGAGCGCTCACCGGCCTGTCCACAAGCGCCGTCAGAGCCCGGTACGGGGCCGACGCTTTCCTGGAGTGGCGCCGGTCGATGGACGTCCGCCCGCCTGCTCTGTCCGCCGCCGCCTTCGTGCAGCTGCACAGGTCCGCGGCGTTCCGTGGGCAGCCGGCCGAGGCGATGACGGAGACGGAGTCGTTGCGCGACGTCGTCCACCGACTGCAGCCGCTCCTCGAGGAGCGCATCCTGCCCGCCCTCCAGGAGGGCGAGACGGTGCTCATCGTCGGGCACGGCAACTCCCTGCGCGCGCTGCGCGCCCTTCTCGAGGACCTCGGCGATGCCGCGGTCCGCGATCTGAACATCCCGACGGGTCAGCCGTACCTGTACGACACCGGGCCGTCCGGGACACCGATCTCGAGGAGCGGACGCTACCTCGACCCCGCAAGAGCCGACCGGGCGGCGATCACGCTCGCCCACGAAGGAGGAACCTGATGAACGCCTACATCAGCCACACCCGCACCAGCATCCACGGGACGGGCGAGTACGTCACCCACCCCGCCGGACACCCGCTGGTCATCACCGACGTCGCCGCACGGCAGATCCTCGACTCCCGCGGCTTCCCGACCGTCGCTGTCACCCTGCGTCTGGACGACGACACCGTCCTGGACGCCTCCGCCCCCGCGGGCGCCTCGACGGGCGCGTTCGAAGCGGTCGAGCTGCGCGACGGCGGCCCCGCGTTCGGCGGACGCGGAGTCCGCTCCGCTGTCGCGGCCGTCGACGGCGAGATCCGCGCCCTCCTGCTCGATCACCCCTGGACTTCGCTTCGCGAGATCGACGAAGCGCTGCGAGCACTGGATGGAACCGCGAACCTCGCCCGCCTCGGAGCGAACTCCGTCGTCGCCGTCTCCATCGCGGCCGCCCGCGCCTTCGCCGCGCGCACCGGCCTGCCCCTGCACCGGTGGATCGCCGATCACACCGGGGCGACCGCCTCCCTGCCCGTCCCGCACTTCAACGTCATCAACGGTGGCGCGCACGCCGCGAACGGCCTCGACTTCCAAGAGTTCATGATCGCCCCCGTCTCCGCCGGCACCGAGGAGGAGGCCGTGCAGGTCGGCGCCGAGATCTATCACGCCCTCGCCGCCCGCGTCCGCACCGCCTACGGCACCTCCGGGCTCGGCGACGAGGGCGGCTTCGCGCCCCCCATCGACCGGCCCGAAGACGCCCTGGACCTCCTCGTCGCAGCGATCACCGACGCCGGATACCAGCCCGGCACCGGTGACATCGCGATCGCGATGGATCCCGCCGCGAACGGCTTCTTCCACGGCGACGGCCACTACACCGTCGCCGGCACCGATCTCGACCGCGACGCACTCGCCCGCTACTACGAGAAGCTGATCGCCGACTACCCGATCCGCAGCATCGAGGACGGCTTCGCCGAGGACGACCACGAGGGCTGGGCCCTCCTCGCCCACGCCATCAGCGACCGGGTGCAGCTCGTGGGAGACGACCTCTACGTCACCGACGCCGACCGCATCCGCGACGGAGCCCGCAACGGCTACTCCAACGCCGCACTCATCAAGCCCAATCAGATCGGCACCATCACCGGCACCCTCGACGCGATCGCGGCCGCGCACGACGCCGGCATGCGCTGCATGGTCTCCCACCGCTCCGGCGAGACCCTCGACACCTTCATCGCCGACCTCTCGGTGGGAACCGGAGTCGGGCAGATCAAATCCGGCGCCCCCGCGCGCGGCGAGAGGGTCGCGAAGTACAACCGCCTCGTCGACATCGAACACCTCGACCCCACGCTGCACTACGGTCTCACCCACTGACCCGCCCCCTCCCGAAAGGTCCCACTCCCCGTGACTGATGACCGCCACCGTCACCGCCCCCCGGACCCCGACCCCGAGCTGCCGGTCGACAGCGACCTCGACGTCGACGACGCCCCCGACGGGACGCCACGACCCGTGCACCTGCGTCCGCGATACCTCCTCCTCGTCGCCGCCGGCGGCACGGTCGGGACCGGGGCGCGGGAGGGCCTGACCCTCGCGTTCCCCGCCGATCCCGCCTTCGACACCGTCGTCTTCGCCATCAACATCGTCGGCGCGCTCCTGCTCGGCGTACTCCTGGAGAGCCTCGCCAGAGCCGGCAGCGACGAGGGCCGACGCCGCACCGCACGGCTGCTGCTCGGTACCGGAGCGCTCGGAGGCTTCACCACCTACAGCACCCTCGCCACCGACACCGCCCACCTGCTCACCACAGGACACCCCGCACCCGCCGCCCTCTACGCGCTCGGCACCGTCCTGCTCGGTGCCCTCGCGTCCTGGACCGGAGTCGCCCTCGCCGCAGCACTCCACCGGCGACGCACGCAGAGGAAGGTGCCGGCATGACACCCGCACTGTTCCTCGCGCTCTCCCTCGCCGGTGGAATCGGAGCCGCAACACGGCTCCTCCTCGACGGGCTCATCAAGGCCCGCACCGGCGGCGCCTACCCCTGGGGCACCACCGTCATCAACGTCACCGGATCACTCCTCCTCGGCCTGATCACCGGCCTCGCCCTCGCAGGCATCGCCCCCGAGCCGTGGCGACTCGTCCTCGGCACCGGCTTCCTCGGCGGCTACACCACCTTCTCCACCGCCAGCCTCGAAACCGTCCGTCTCCTCGCCGAAGGACGCCAACTCGCCTCCGCCATCAACGCCCTCGGCACGCTCCTCCTCAGCGTCATCGCCGCAGCAACAGGACTCTGGCTCGGAGGCGCGCGATGAGCATCATCGATGCACCCTCACCGGCAGTGGTGGTCGGCCTTGCCGGCGTCGATTCCGGCCCGGAGTCGGGGCACGCAGGGTCCTTCCGTTCAGCGGGTGCGGTGCGCCGTGAACGACCTCGCCGGCATGTCATCACGGGGCGATCTGGTCGCGTCTCTCCATGAGCGGTCCTGCCGTTGCGGGGTCCCGGGCGGCTCATCACGGCATGCCATCAGGCGGCTGAAGGCGGTCAGCCGTACCCGGGACCCCTGGCGCGTTCCGGAGCCGACAACTGCCCCGAATCCACGGAGACAACGGTGAGGAAGGCGGTCGGACTCCGGGGGAGCGACGCCGACCGGGACGCGGAGCGGCGTCAGCAGTGGGAGGGCCTCGACCCCGTGCTGCGCTCCCTCGGCTTCCCGAAGGGGCTGTGACGCCGGCCCGGTGGACCTCACCGGGCCGGCGCCCGCGCGCTCAGCGGTGCGCGGGTCGGAGCCCCAGCAGCGTGTCGACGATCACGAAGGCCGCGAGGCTCGCCCCCAGGAGCGGGAGGAACAGCCCGAGCGCGGCGGCGACGACCAGGACGGACGCGACTCCCCACCACGGCGCGCGCCGGAGCGCTCCCCGGGCCGGCGGGGTGCCGCCGAGCCGTCGGGGACCGCGGGTGGGGCGGCGCTTCCACCACATCAGGTACCCGAGCACGACCATCGTGGCGATGCCGGCCGCGGTGACGAACAGCAGCAACTGGTTGGGCAGCCCGAACATCGAGCCCATGTGCGTGTCGATGCCCCAGCGGGAGAGCTTGGCGACGAGGCCGAAGTCGGCGAAGTCGACCCGGTCGACGACCTGCATCGTGCTCCCGTCGATCGCGACGCCGTCGACCTCGGTCGGGAAGCTGCGCTGGATCTCCTGCACGACCCAGGCCGAGCCCTCCGCCGCGGGCGGCCGGATCTCGACCAGTCCCGTGTTCACGTTGACCTCGCGGGCGACCGAGAGCACCGAGTCGTAGGCGGCCGGCGAGTAGCCCGCCGTCGACTCGACGGCGTCGCCGGTGGCCGCGCCGTGTCCGGCGTGCCCGGCGTGCTCGTCGGCCACCTCGCCGGTCCGGTCGCCGAGCGTCGTCCCCAGCGAGGGCGTGGTCCAGCCGACTGCGGAGCGGAGGGTCTCGAAGTTCCCGCCTCCGTAGAGCGACCAGGTGATGCCTGTGGTCGAGAGGAACAGGGCGCCGACGAGCAGCCAGACGCCGGTGGAGGCGTGCCAGGAGAACAGGCGCTTGTAGCCGGTGGTCCTCGGCGCGGGGCGCAGCAGGTCCCTCTTCACGCGGGCGCGGCGGAGGCGGATGATCCAGAGGCCCAGGCCGGCGAGGGCGACGACCCCCAGCCAGGAGGCGGCGAGCTCGCTGTAGTAGCGGCCCACGTCCCCGAGGTGCAGCGTCCGGTGCAGGTCGCTGACCCAGGTCCGCAACGGCAGGGCGCCGCTGGTGCCGTAGGCGGTGAGGTCGCCGCGGACGGCGGCGGTGGCCGGGTCGATGAAGACCGCGCGGGTCTCGCTGGCGCCGAGCGACGGGTCCGCGTACATCACCCGGGTGGTGTCGCCGGGGTTCGGGGCGGGGCGGACGGCGACGATGCTCTGCCCGCCTCCGGTGTACGCGTCGGCGGCGTCGATCTGGTCGGCCAGGGGCAGGTAGGCGTCCGCTTCCGGGGCGTGCAGCTCCTGCGCGTAGACGACCTGCTCGAGCTGCGGGGTGAGTGCGTAGAGCGCTCCGCTGGTCGCGGCGACGAGGATGAACGGCCCGACGAACAGGGCGGCGGAGAAGTGCAGGCGGAGCAGCAGCTGTCCGAGCCAGCCTGCGCTGCTTCTGTGCGGCGGGGGCGGGGGGTCGGCGGAGTCGCGGGGTCTCGTGGCGGTGGTGGTCATACTTCTGGTCCTTCGGTGCTGTGGCGGGTGCCGGTGAGGGTCAGAGGAGGGTGTCGCCGATGTAGCCGCCCTCGACGCACCCCGGCGGGATCGCGAAGACGGCGGAGCCGATCGGCGTCGTCCACTCGTTGAGCAGGTCCAGCTCGTCCAGGCGCTTCTGGATCGGCACGAACTGCGCGGTGACGTCGGCCTGGAACGCCGCGAAGATCAGCCCGGAGTTCGAGATGTCCTCGCCCGTCGGGGTGTCGTCGTAGTTGTAGGCCCGGCCGTGGAAGCGCTCGGCGGTGTTCTCCGAGCGGGCGCGCCTCATGTGCGAGAACTCCGGGATCACCGGGAAGCCGATGGTCGTCGTCGCCTCGAAGTCGGGCTCGTCGGCCTCCGCCGTCCCGGTGAGGGGCGCGCCGTTCGCGAGGGTCCGGGGAGGAGACGGCTCGGTCAGACGCCGCGGGGACCTCCGGGGAGGTCCTCGCCGCGGCTCGCGTCGATGATCAGGAGGCGGGCTGCAGAGGGGGGCCGCGCCGCAGCGCCGCCTGGGGGAAGACGCCCGAGGCGAGGGGGAGCACGTCGCGCAGCTCGAAGGAGGAGCGTTGCGCGGGTCGAGGAGCGGCCACCGGAGTCGGCAGGACCCGCACCAGGCGGGTGACGAGGTGGCTCGTCGTCGCGGCGACACTGACGAGGAGGGACTCGCCGCGGTGGAGCGCCGCGGTCGTCGCGACGGCGGCGACGAGGTGCGCCGCCCACATCGAGGAGCCGGTCATCCCGCTGTGCGTCATCGCCGCGCTGACGTCGATCACGGCACCGTGGTGCGCGTGCAGGGTCGGCGGATCGACCGGCCCCGCGAAGGTCCCGATCGTGAAGAGCGTGTGGAACAGGAACTGGCTGACTCCCACCGAGGCCGCCAGGCGGACCAGGGAGAGCCTGCGCCCGGCGAGCGCCACGCACACCAGGACCGACAGGACGAGCGGCATCGCGACACCGAGCGGACCCGGGATCTGGCCGCCACCGGCCACGTGCGAGAACAGCGCGACGAGCGTCGCCACCGTCGCCGCGACGACACCCCGGAGGGTGCGCAGCGGGCGCGACGACGACATCTCCCCAGTGTCGCAGACGCCTCCTTCCCGCGGAGGACCGCTCCCGGGCGAGAGGGGCGGCCGGCCGACGGTTCCTCTCAGCGGGCCGCGGAGGCTCCGGGGCGTCACTTCTCGGGCCGGACCACCAGCCCGACGCCGCCGCCGCGCCGCACCGGTTCGGCGACCGCGGTCATCCGGCCGGAGGGGTCGACCTCGATGGCGGCCACCGCCCCGATCTGCGCGGCCGAGGTGAAGGTGTCGCCCGAGGGGACCAGCTGCTGGCCGAAGGGAGCGAGGTCGTCGGCGTACGCCTCGATGAACTCGGGCTCGGCGGAGGTCGTCGCGCCGTTGCGCTGGGAGGCGCGGGGCGCTGCCACCGCCTCGGGGAGCGTCATGCCGAGGTCGATGCGATTGACCAGGGTCTGCAGGACCGTCGTGATGATCGTGGATCCGCCCGGCGAGCCGACGACGAACCGCACGTCCCCGCCGTCGAGCACGATCGTCGGCGACATCGACGAGCGCGGGCGCTTGCCCGGCTCGATCCGGTTCGGGTCCCCGTCGACGAAGGTGGGGGAGAAGTCGGTCATCTCGTTGTTGAGGAGGAAGCCGCGGCCGGGGACGGTCATCGCCGAGCCGCCGGTCTGCTCGATCGTCAGCGTGTAGGAGGCGGCGTTGCCCCACTTGTCGACGACCGAGAGGTGGGTGGTGGAGATGTTCTCGGTGTCCGACTCCTCCGCGGCGGGGGCGGTCGCGCATCCGGAGCCGTCGAGAGCGCCGGGCGCGACCGGGCGGACGGAGGCGGTCGCCGGGTCGATCGTGCAGTCCCGCGAGTCCGCGAACTCCTGGCTGAGGAGCGTCTCGGTGGGCACGTCGACGAAGGCCGGGTCGCCGACGTAGGCGCCGCGGTCGGCGAAGGCGCGGGCGGACGCCTCGAGGTAGAGGTGCAGGGCGCTGCCGGTGTCCTCGGCCGCGAGGTCGTGGTTCTCGAGGATGTTGAGGGCCTCGCCGACCGCGATCCCGCCGGAGGAGGAGGGTGCCATCCCGTAGACGTCGAGTCCGCGGTAGGAGACGCGGGTCGGCGCCTGCTCGGCGACCGAGTATGCCGCGAGGTCGGCGGCGGTCATCGTGCCGGCCGGGGCCGGGAGGTCCGACCCCTCGGCGATCCGCGGGTTCTGGACCGTGTCGGCGATCTCGGCGGCCAGCGCGCCCTCGTAGAACGCGTCCTGCCCGTGGACGGCGATGGAGGTCAGCGTCTTCGCGAGGTCGAGGTTGCGGAAGGTGCTGCCCACCTTCGGCGCGTCCCCACCGGGGAGGAAGAGCTCGGCCGTGTCGGGGAACGCCTGGAACCGCTCGAGGTTGTCGAGCGTCTGGTTGCGGAAGGTCTCGTCCACCCGGAAGCCCTTCGCCGCGAGCGCGATCGAGGGCGCCAGCACGACGGGGAGCGGCAGGGTGCCGAAGCGGTCGACCGCGGTGTCCCAGGTCGCCACCGTGCCGGGCACGCCGACCGCGACGCCGGAGGAGACGAGGTCCGGGGTGAACGGGTACGGGGCGCCGGTCGCGGGGTCGAGGAACGCGTCCGAGGTGATGCCGGCCGGCGCTGTCTCGCGTCCGTCGATGGTGCTGACCTCGCCGGAGGCCCTGTCGAAGTAGACGAAGTACCCGCCTCCGCCGATGCCGGCGCTGTAGGGCTCGCTCACGCCGAGGGCGGCGGCTGTGGCGACCGCGGCGTCAGCTGCGTTGCCGCCGCGCTTCAGCACCTCCATGCCCACGCGGCTCGCGTTCGCGTCGACGCTCGAGACCGCTCCGCCGTAGCCCACCTGCGTCGAGGGCGAGATGAGGGGTCCGCCGAGGAAGTCGCGGATCTTCTCGGGCGTGAGCCCGCTGTCCTTCAGGTATCCGGAGACGGGCCTGTCGAGAGCGGACGCCGGTGCGGCACCCGCCACTCCCACTGCGACGACGGCGACCAGCGCGATCGCGATCCTGCGGAGCACGGGTGTCGTGGCCATGGCGTTCCTCCATCGGAACTCAGTGGTGCGCGGTCGGCGATGCGGGTCCCCCCAACCTAGGGGCGGGGTGGGGGTGCGGGGTAGGGGGTGCCCGGTCGAGCTCGCCGCCGTCGCTCAGTCCCGGCTCGGTGCTGACGGCCCGTCGGGGATGGCGGGCAGTGCGTCGGTCGGCGGTATCGCGAACCAGAAGACCCCGTCCGCGAGCCGCGCGCGTTCCAAGGGCGCGCCGAGGGGCTCGGCCGTGTTCAGCGCCGCATCGACTCCCGTCGAGACGGGATCGTCGTTCGCGGCGTGCGGTGGGAAGCGGAAGCGCTGACCGATCAGATGGTCGCCGTCGAGACGGCGCCGGTAGACGATGCAGACGCTGTTCGGGCTCTCGATCCAGGTCCGGACCACGTCCACCACGGAGGCGTAGTTCTCGAGGATCTCGTCCTCCAGGACCCTCTTGACGACGGCAGCCTCGGTCGAATCGTGCATGGGCAATCCCTCCTCGGGTGGCGGACCGAGGAACTCGGCCCGCCACGGACGGTAGCCGAACCATTTTCGGCAGGGCGGAGGAGGCGCGCTCGAGCTCCGGAGCGGCGCGCGCCCCTCCTGGCCGGCAGGCCTGCGTCGGTACTGCTGACGGAGTCGTCGGGGCTCCTGATCCGGCCCGCGTGTCGACTCGTCCGGCAGCGCTCTTGACAGGCGAGCGAAGTAAGTGTTCGATCAGTCACATGCCTTCCCCCTCCTCCCGCTCCACCGCCGAGGCGCAGCGCGAGCGGATCACCGCGGCGGCGCTCCACGTGTTCGCGCGCACCGGCTACGCCGCGACTCCGATCACCGAGGTCGCCGCCGAGGCCGGTGTCTCGCCCGCCTACGTCTTCCGCCTGTTCCCGGGCAAGCTCGGCGTCTTCGTCGCCGCGGTCGACCGTTGCTACGAGCAGGTGGCGTCCACGCTCGCGGCGGCGGGGGAGGCCTCGCCCTCCTCGGACCCGGCCGACCGGCTCGAGGCGATGACCGTCGCCTACATCGACCTGATCGCCGACCGCGACCTGATCATGCTGCAGTCACAGGCGCAGAGCGCGTGCGAGGTCCCCGAGATCCGCGAGGCGGTGCGCCGCGGGATCTCCGCGGTCGTCCGGACGGTCACCGTCGTCTCCGGAGCCGACGGTCCGGCCGTGCAGCGCTTCGTCGCCTACGGGCAGCTCTGCCACCTGATCGTGCAGACCGACCTCGGCGGCGTCGACTCCGAGTGGGCCCGCATCGTCTCCGACGGCATCCGGCACCGCGACTGAGTCCGCGGTCCTCCCGTCTGCTCCTCTTCTTCCTCCCCTCCTCCTCTTCGCCACCCTCTTCCTCATGCCCGCCATTGTGACTGTCCAGTCACTCACTACAAATTCCAGGAGCCGCTCATGCCCACCACCCTTCCCCGCACCACCACCCGCGTCGTCCTCCCCGGGATCGTCGAGCCGTCCGGACTGCTCCTCGAGCAGGCGCCGGTCGAGCCGCCCGCGGCCGGCGAGCTGCTCGTCGCCGTCGAGGCCACCGGCATCTCGTTCGCCGAGCAGTCGATGCGCCGCGGCCGCTACTTCGCCCAGCCGCCGTTCCCCTTCACGCCCGGCTACGACCTCGTCGGCCGGGTCCTCGCGGTCGGCCCCGGCGGCGACGCGTCGCTCGAGGGCCGCCGGGTCGCCGCCCTCACCAAGACCGGCGGTTGGACGGGTCACGCCCGCGTCGCCGCCCGCGACTGCGTTCTCGTCCCCGACGGAGTCGCGTCCGAGGACGCCGAGGCCGTCGTGGTCAACGGAGTGACGGCGTGGCAGATGCTGCACCGCTCGGCCCGGGTCTCCCGCGGCGACACGATCCTCCTGTTCGGCGCGAACGGCGGAGTCGGCGGCCTCGTGCACCGCCTCGCCCGCCTCGAGGGGATCCGCGTGATCGGCGCCGCCTCGCCCCGCCACCACGAGGCCCTCCGAGCGGCCGGAGTGGAGCCCGTCGACTACGCCGATCCCGACCTCGCCGCTCGCGTGCGCGAGCTCGCTCCCGGCGGAGTGCAGGCCGTCTTCGACAACGTCGGCGGAGCGACGACCCGGCTGGCGTGGTCGCTGCTCGCGCCCGGCGGCACCCTCGTCGCGTACGCGATCGTCAGCGCGAGCACCGGGAGCATCTGGCCCCCGTTCCTCCGCCAGCTCGCGCGGATCCAGGCCTACCAGCTCGCCCCCAACGGCCGGCGCGCGGTCTTCTACGACCTCTGGGCGGGCCACTCGATGCGCCCCGCGCGCTTCCGTGCGCGGCTCGAGGAGGACCTCGGCCGCGTGCTCGGACTCCTCGCCGACGGCTCGCTGGCGGCCAACATCGCCGCCCGCTTCCCGCTCACGGGGATCGTCGAGGCGATGGAGCTCGCCGAGTCCCGGACGCTCGACGGCAAGGTGATCCTGCTGCCGTGAGCGGGGTGCGTCCGGGCGGAGGGTGATTCCGGTGCGGAGGCGCCCGGGCGGCGAGCAGAGGAGAATGGCGCGGTGGACACGGGACTGGTCGAGGTGCTGAAGGCGCTGGGCAATCCCACGCGGCTGCAGATCATGGAGTGGCTCCGCTCTCCCGAGGCGTCGTTCAGCGAGTTCGAGCCGATCGCCGACCGCGCCGAGTTCGGGGTCTGCGTCACGCATCTCGCCGCGAAGAGCGGTCTCGCGCAGTCGACCATCTCGTCGTACATGGGATCCCTGGAGCGCGCGGGCCTCGTCCGCTCGACGCGCGTGGGGAAGTACACCCACTACCGGAGGAGCGACGCCGACGTCGACGGGCTCCTGAAGCGGCTCGGAGCGTCGATCTAGCGACGTATCGCAAATCGTCGATCTAGCGACGTATCGCAAATCGTCGATATGATCGGCGGCATGACCGATGCTTCCGAGACCGCTCCCGCTCGCCGTGCTCTGCTCGTCCACGCCCATCCCGAGGAGCGGTCCTTCTCCTCGGCGCAGGCGGACGCGGTCCTCGAGCAGCTGAGGGCCGACGGCATGGAGGTGCGCCGGCTCGACCTGTACGCCGAGGGCCGGGACCCGGTGCTGCACCGCGACCAGTTCGCGGCCGGCTCCGGCTACTTCAAGCCGCAGGCGCAGCAGATGACCGCGGTCCTCGAGAAGACGCTCGGGGAGCCCGTCACGAGCGATCTCGACGAGCTGCTGCAGGCGGATCTCCTGGTGCTCTCGTTCCCCCTGTGGTGGTTCTCGATGCCGGCGATCATGAAGGGCTGGATCGACCGGGTCTTCGTGATGGGCGCGACGTTCGGAGGCGAGCACGGCGTCTTCGCCGAGGGCGGCCTGCGCGGCAGGAGCGCGATGCTCCTGCTGACGACGGGCGGCGGCGAGGCGGCCTTCGCGCCCGGCGCCGCCGACGGCTACGGCGACCTGCAGTCGTTCCTCTTCCACATCCATCGCGGGATGCTCGAGTTCGTCGGCTACGACGTCCTGCCCCCGGTGGTCACCTACGGTCCCGCCCGCCTCGACGCGGCCGGACGCGAGGACGCCCTGCAACGGGCTCGAGCGCAGGCGTCCGCATCGACGGCCCGGCTGCGCGGCGCCTAGCGTTCGCCGCTGCGCCTCCCGGCCGCCCTCAGTCCCGCGACCGGCTCGCGTGCGCGCGGGCCTTCATCCGGTTGCCGCACGTCGCCATCGAGCACCACTTGGCGGTGCCGGGGCGGCTGCGGTCGAGGAGGAAGAGGTTGCACTCGTCGTTCGCGCAGGCGCGGAGCCGCCCGGGGAACCGGGCGTTCACAGCGGACCAGGCGAGGACCGATTCCACCGCGAGTCGATCCGGTTCGGGAGCGCTCAGCTCCCACACGACGCCCTCATCGGTGACGCGCGGGGTGCGCACGGCGCGCGCGACCAGGTCCGCGAGCTCCGCGACGGCCGCGGGCGCGCCCGACCGCACGACCGCCTGGAGCGCGTCGCGGGCGCGGCGCAGCCGCTCGAGCTCGTCCTCGGTGCCGACTCCGCCCCACCGCCGGGCGAGCTCGCGACCGGCCGCGTCGCCGAGGTCGTCCGTCGGCCGTCCGTCCACCACCGGCGCGCTGTTCAGCACCGCCAGGAGCAGCTCCTCGTCCCGATCCATCGTTCCCCGTCCTCCCGCGCCGTGCGGCCCGTTCGATCCATGCTAGCGTCCGACTAACCAGTAAATCGACTTGTAGGGGTTAGCCATGGTCGTCGTCCATCACCGCACCGTGTCCGTCGACGGACTCGACGTCTTCTGGCGGGAGGCCGGTCCCGTCGACGCGCCCGTCCTCCTGCTGCTGCACGGGTACCCGAGCAGCTCGCACATGTTCCGCCACCTCCTCCCCGCCCTCGCCGGCCACTACCGCGTCATCGCCCCCGACCACATCGGCTTCGGACGCTCGTCCGCGCCCTCCATCGAGGACTTCGACTACACGTTCGCCGCCCTGACCGCGGTGACCGGCCGCTTCCTCGAGACCATCGGGGTGACCCGGTACACGATCTACGTGCAGGACTACGGCGCCCCCGTCGGCTGGCGCCTCGCCCTCGCCGATCCGTCCGCGGTCGTCGCCGTGATCTCGCAGAACGGCAACGCCTACGAGGAGGGCTTCGTGCCCGGCTTCTGGGACCCGATCTGGGCCGACGCCGCCGAGCGGACCGACGAGACGCGCGACGCACTCCGGCCGGCTCTCGGCCGGGAGGCCGTCGAGTGGCAGTACACCCACGGTGTCCCCGACTCCAGCACCGTCGACCCGGACGCCTGGGAGCACGACCTCGCGCTCCTCGCCCGCCCCGGCCAGGACGACGTGCAGCTGGCGCTCTTCCGCGACTACGCCACCAACCGCGAGCTCTACCCCGCCGTGCATGCGTGGATCCGCGAGTCCGGAGTCCCCGTCCTCGCCGTCTGGGGCCGGAACGACGAGATCTTCGCCCCCGCCGGCGCCCAGGCGTTCCTCCGCGACGCGCCCCACGCGCGCATCGAGCTCGTCGACGGCGGGCACTTCCTGCTCGAGTCCCACCTCGACCAGGTCGTCGGCGCGATCACGGACTGGCTGCGCCCGGCGTGATACACGAGGACGGGCGGGAGGGTCTCGTCGCCCGCCCGACCCTCCTCAGCGGACGGTGGTGGCAGCGGTGTCGGCGTTGCTGCGGATCGACGGATCCGGAGTCCTCACGGAGAAGGTGGTTGCGAGCGCTGTGCCCGTGCCTGCGCTCACGGCCGTGACGGTGATCTTCTCGGTGGATGTCCGCCCGTTGCCGAGGCTGGAGCGCTGGAAGACCACGACGCTGCCGATGCGGGTGTACTTCCCCGTCGCGGAGACGAACCGCACCCCCGGCGGGAGGATCACCTTCGAGTAGACGGACGTCGACGCGGAGGGTCCGGCGTTCCTCGTGATGAGCGTGTACGTGAACGTCCTCCCCTTCACCGCGGTGGTCGGAGCGGAGACGTCGACGCGAAGGTCGGCCTTCGCGGAAGCGGACGCAGGGGACACGGTGAGAGTGCTCTGCGCGGTCGCGGTTCCGGCGGTGCTGGCGGCCTGCACGGTGAAGACGTAGGCGCCGGTCCTGGTCGGAGTGCCGGTGAGGCGCCCCGTCGGGTCGAGGGTGAGACCCGGGGGAAGGGCGCCCGACGACACGGTCACGACGGGCGCCGGAGTTCCCGCGACCGCGTAGGTGAAGTCGTAGGCCGAGTCGACGACGCTGGCTGCGACGGTTCCGCTGATCGTCGGCGCGACGGGTGCAGGCGGGGCGGCCTCGACGGTGATCCGCCGGGAGGCAGTGGTGGTCGTTCCGAAGGAGTTGGTCGCGGTGACGGTGAAGTCGGAGGTTCCGGGTTCTGCGGGCGTGCCCGTCACGAACCCCTCGGGAGTCAGGGTCAGTCCGGGCGGGAGCGTCCCGCTGGCGAGGGTGTGGTCCGCGAGGCGCGCATCCCCTCCGAAGGCGAAGGAGAACGGAGTGCCGACCGTCGCCGTGGGAGGCGCGGCAGCCGTGAGGACGGGACGGGTCCCGGTGGCGAGGGTGAAGCCGTAGCCGGCGTCGATCGAGGTGACCCCCTTCAGTCCTGCGGGAACCGTGGACTGGCCGGCACCGTCGTCGCCCCAGGCGGCGACGGTGCCGTCCTCGCGGAGCGCCACGCTGTGCCCGTACCCGGCGGCGACCGCGACGACACCGGTCAGCCCGGCGGGGACGTCGCTCTCTCCGTCCCTGTCGCTCCCCTCGGCGACGACGCTGCCGTCGGCGCGGACGGCGAGGTCGTGGGTCCGTCCCGCCGCGACCGCGACGATGTCGGAGTAGCCCGCGAAGATGTCGTCGGGGCCGTCGTAGCCCCAGCTCACGACGCTGCCGTCTCTCGTGACGGCGAGGGTGTGGAAGGACGCGGCGGAGATCGCCACGACGTCGTCCAGACCGGGAGGCGCCTCCAGCACTCGCCCCTGGTCGTACCCCCAGATCGCCACTGTCCCGTCGTCGCGGAGCGCGACGCTGTGGGTGCCGCTCGAGTCGATCGCGGTGACGCCGCTCAGCCCCGCCTGCGGCTCGGTGTACCGGTCCTCCGGGGGGAAGAGCGGCGCAACGGTGCCGTCCTCGAGAAGCGCCAGATCGGGGGAGACGGCCGCGACGCCGCGGAGGTCGTCCGCCGGGATGGGGCCGCCCTCGAGATTGTCACCCCAGACGGCCACTGTGCCGTCGCTCCTCGCCGCGACGCCGTAGTACTGGCCGGCCGCGATGGAGACGGCGTCGGTCAGATCCTCGGGGGCGCTCGTCCGACCGTCCTCGTCGTATCCCCAGCCCACGACGCGCCCGCCCGCGACGGGAGCGTCGGCCGCGTGAGCCGCGGCCGCGGTGCCGGTGAGCGGCCCGTCGAGGGCGGCGAGGCCGGTCCCGAGGAGGAGGGCGCCGGTGAGGAGCGCGAGCGGGCGGACAGTGCTTCGAAGGCGCATGGGGTCTTCCGGTCGGGTCGGCCGTCGTCGGCCGCCCTGCGACCGTGACAGCTGCGAGCGCCGTGGGCAACGCCCTCTTCCGGCCACGTCCGGAAGAGGGCGCCCAAGCGGACGTCCTTCGTCGGCCCCGCTCGGCTGATCCTGTTCACGACGGAGGAAGGATGAGGCTCCGGCGCCCGTTCCGCGCGGATCGCGGGGTCCTGGAGCAGATCCATCCTTCGTTGTGAACACCGTCTGGACGAGGTCCTGCGTCGGCGATGCTCCGAAGCCCGGCTTCGACCTCGTCAGGACCCGAACCCGGCTCCCGTCGGCTCCTCGGCGTTCCGGATGACGGTGAGCAGGAGGTCGTTCAGCTGCTGGGCGGCGGGGGCGCTCAGGCCGACGTCACTGAGGTCGTTGGTCGCGAGCGCGACCGCGCGCGCCGCGGTGAGGACGCGCTCCCCGTCGGCGGTCGTACGGATGGGTGTGCGTCGGCCCTTCCCGCGGACTCCGACACGCTCGATCAGCCCTCGCCGCTCCATGCCGTCGAGGACCTCGGACATCGTCTGCGGGCGGACGAAGACCGCGCGGGCGATCTCGGCCGAGGTCAGCTGCGCTCCGCCGGTGAGGCAGGAGAGGACGCCGAACTGCACCAGGCTCACGTCGTGCTCCGCGAGCCCGGCGGTGATGCGCGCGCCGATGATCCGCGCGACCTTGACCGCGTTCCAGCCGAGGACGGCCTCGAGTCCCTCGTCGTCGTCCACGCCCACATCCCTCCCGGGTGATTCAAAGAAACAGGAACCTGCTTCACGAGGTAGCCTGCAGGGACCTGCTTCTGCAGTCCCCTCCCTGGAGTGTGCACCACACCCCGGACCACATCGATCCGACAGGACATCCCATGACCGGCACGCAGCTCCCCGACGACCGAGGCCGATGGGGCGCGGAGGACGAGCTCGGCACGCTCACCCTCATCGACGATGCCGCACGGCGACGTGCCGCGGAGGAGGTGAGGACCGGCCGCTGGGTCTCGCTCGCCCTCCCCGTGGCTCCCGCGTCGATGCTGGGCGGCCCCTTCGCGCCCGCCGCTCCGCCGTCGCCCCCGGTGCAGCAGGCGCTCCTCTACACCGGAACCCCTCCGATGGGCATGTCCGAGGTGCTGATCGTGACTCCGCACCACCCGGCGATGACCCACCTGGACGCGTTCGCGCACCTGCCCGTCGATGACGGAGTCGTCTACCCGGGCCGGCCTCTCGCCGAAGCCGTCACCGCCGGCGGAGTGATGCACGGATCCACCTCCTCGTTCGCCGAGGGCATCGTCACGCGCGGAGTCCTCCTCGACCTCGCGCCGCAGGGGAGGCTGCCGGCGGCGCACGCGATCGTCGCCGCCGACCTCGACGCGGCCGAGCGCCGGGAGGCGTCCCCCTGCAGTCCGGCGACGCGCTCGTCGTCCGCAGCGGGTGGGGCTTCTCCTGGGACTCGGAGGAGCAGGCCCCCGGCATGACCGTCGACGCCGTGACCTGGATGCACGAGCGGGGCGTAGCGCTCTACGCGGGGGACGTCGGCGACAGCTTCCCCCCTCACGATCCCGAGATGCCGATGCACATGGTCGCGCTCGCACGGCTGGGCATGCCCCTCATCGACAGTGCGGACGTGGAGCAGCTCGCCGTGGTCTGCGCCGAGCTGTCCCGCTGGTCGTTCCTGCTCAGCGTGGCCCCACCGCGCCTGCTCGGGCTCACCGGCGTTCCGGTCAATCCGATCGCCGTCTTCTGAGGTGCGGCGCCGCCGCCCCGCGGATCGCCGCCGAGGACCCGCCGCTCGCCCCTCAGCGGCTGAGGAGGGCCACGAGGTCGGTCGCGATGCGGTGCTCGACGTCGGCCGGGACGGGCTGCACGACGGCGTCGAGGTCCGCGGTGACGACAGCGGCGAGGCTCCGTGCCTGGAGGGTCAGGCCGAGGTCCATCGCCTGGATCGGGTTGCCGCCGGCCGCGGTGAGGTTGATCATCCGGCCGTTCTCGAGGCGGACGATCCGCTTGCCGTTCTTCAGGCGGATGCCCTGCCGGCGTTGTCCGTCGGCGAACTCGGTGGTCGACTCCGTGGCGGCCGCGAGGGCGTCCTCGTCGATCTCCCACGGGAAGTGGCCGACGCCGGCGATCACGGCGCCGTCGGCGAACGCGTCGATCTCCGCCGCGCCGATGACGCCGGGTGCGCCGGTGGCGGTGAAGACGAACTGCGCGTCCGAGAGGACGTCGGCGACGGCTCCGACGCGGTGGCCGCGGAGGATCGCCTGCAGCGAGCGGATCGGGTCGACGTCGGCGACGGAGACCCGCGCTCCGAGCTGCGAGAGGGTGTCGGCGACCCCGCGCCCGCACGGGCCGTAGCCGATGACCGCGGCGCGGGTGCCCGGGATCATGAGGTTCGTGGCGTTCATGAAGCCCTGGACGACGCTCTGGCCGACCCCGTACTCGTTCTCGACGATCAGCTTGAGGGGCGAGTCGTTGATGACGACGACCGGTCGCGGGAGGGTCGCGCTGTTCTCCCGCAGGCGGATGCCGCCGGTGGTGGTCTCCTCGGTGCCGCCGAGGTAGTGGTCCGGGACGCCCGAGTTGATGAGCCGGAGAGTCAGGTCGGCGCCGTTGTCGAGGGTGAGATCGGGATCGTGCTCGAGCACCTTCTCGATGTTGCGGAGGTGCTCCGCCTCGCCGTCGCTCTGCTTCGTGTGCACGTGCACGCCGAGGGCGCGGAGGTCGTCGGCGACGTCGTCCTTCGTGGTTCCGGGCGAGCCCGTCAGAGCGATGTCCATCCCGGCCTCGACGAGGAGCGAGACGAGGGCGGCGGTCTTGGGCTCGACGTGGAGGCAGATCGCCAGCTTCTTCCCGGAGAGCACCGGAGCGAGCTCCCGGACGGCCTGCGCGGTGAGGGGCATGTGGTCGAGAGCCCAGCGGCTCGCCGGGTGGGAGAGGGAGGAGGTCATGGCGGGTCCTGTCTGGAGTGGGTGCGTGGGCGTCGGGTGGGGGCGTCGTGTGGCCGGCGGCGCGGGAGTCGCGTCAGGGCGCTCGGCCCCCGGCGGGCTGCCGCCGCGCCCGGCGTCCCGCGTGCGTCGAGTGCGCGGTCCGGTACGGAAGGTCCTGAGGAGGCCGATCGCCGGGGACGGCCGCGAGAGGCAGCACTCGCCTGCTCTCTGCGAGATGGAGCCTGAGGTACATCTCCTCACGCTGGGCCGAGGTCGGCACGGCGCGGATCGTCATCGGTGAGGACACCAGCCCAGTCTGTCGACCCGGACGAGCCCTCGCTCGGATGATCGTGCCCGGCGGCAGCACCTCGGGAGGGGCCGACCTGTCGTCAGCCGACGTCCCGCGCGGCACGACCAAACGCCACCGCTACCCTGACGCCATGCGCCGCATCCTCGACGACCCTCTTCGGAACCGCGTCCGCACTGGCTCTCCGTCCGTCGCGTCGGCCTGATGGGGCGGCGACGGGCGGACCGCTCGGAGCCGGTTCGCGAGTTCCGGCCCTCGAGGGCCCGGCAGAAGAACGAGTCGCGACGGCTGAGGCCCGTCGCCGTCCTCCCCGCGCTGGTCCTGCTGGCGGGGAGCGTCTGGGGAGTCGTGGTCGCCGACGACCGCGGTGCGGCGCTGGCCGTTTACCTCGGGCTGTTCGGCTTCGCCACCGTGGTGGCTCTGGTGATCGTCGGAGTGCTGGCGCTCCGCAATCGGCGGTTCCTCGCCACCGCGTCGCTCCGGATCTCGGACCGGGCGATCGAGTGCACGGACGCTCGAGGCAGGGTCGTGACCTTCGAGCGGGCCGACCCGTCGGTGAAGGCGCTGCTCGCATGGGTGCCCGCCGGCCCCAACAGTGAGGGGATCGATCTGCCGCCGTCGCTCATCCTGTTCTTGTCGGACGGAAGCCGGTCGCTGCGGCTCCGCGGGGCGGACTGGGAGCTCGAGGATCTGCGGGCCGTCGTCGCCGCCGTGACGACGCCGCTCTTGCCGGCGGCGCGTGGCGTGCACACCGGTGGCCGGAGCGTGTGGGCGCGCCTGACCGGAGCCGCTCGTCGGCAGGAGATCGAGGCGCCGCCCGCCGCGGAGAAGACGCTCAGCCCCTCCGAGATCAACGAGCTGATCCCCGGCACGATGAGCTTCCGCGAGACCCGTCCGCTGACGTTCGCCCTCCTGATCGGGTTCGGCTCGGCGGCTCTCGTGCTGGGCCTCGTCGTCGGCGTCGCCTTCGTGGTGGTGCCCGGGTAGCGGAGGAATTCGGCGCCGTGCCGGGGACCGCTGAGCGGGAGACGCGGGCGACAGGCCCACGCCCCCGACCGGCGACCTCTCCGGGGCGATCCTGCCCGCGCCCTAGGCTCCACGCATGACACTCACCCAGGACTCCGGTTGGATCTGGTTCGGACTCGCGATCGTCACCGCCGGTCTGGCCGAGCAGAAGGGCCGCTCGCGCTGGCGCTGGTTCGTGCTGGGGCTGCTGCTCGGGCCGATCGCGACGGCCCTCGTCGTGCTGTGGGCGCGACCGGAGGGCGGAGTGGCGACGGACGTGCGCTGGAACTTCGCGATCGGCGCCGGCGTCGCCGCGGCGGCGCTCGTCCTCGTCGCCGTGACCTCGGCCCTCTGGCTGCTGCTCATCCCTGCGGCGATCGCGGCGCTCGCCGCCGGTCTGCTCGCCTGGCTGAGCCGCCGCGTCCCCTACGAGGACCTGCCCCGCTGACGACCGCTAGAGGCTGGTCGAGCATCGGAACTCGAGATCTCGCGGCCCGAGGCGGCAGGCGCGTCACTCCTCGGACAGGGTCGATGACCTCGCGAGAGTCTGCCGGCCGCGGCGTCAGCGTTCCGGCCAGGCCTCCCACACTCGACTGAAGGGCGCGGTCAGCTGCTGCCCGTCGTGGCCGATCCTGTGATGCCCCCCGACGTCGTTGCTGTAGCCGCTCGACCAGCCGAGCTCACTGCCGCTCCCGATGCGGTAGCCGACGATGATGCCGTCCTTCCCGGCGGCGATGCTCTCCTCGTAGCGGCCCGCGACGACGTCGAAGACGGTGCGCTCGAGGTCGTCCGCGAGGGCGGTCCACTCGTCGTCGCAGGCGTCGCAGCCGCAGACGGGGTAGTTGAAGCGGTGCAGTGCTCCGGCGTGGAGGAGGACGCCGGGGAAGACGGTCCAAACGATCGTCAGAGGTGCGGCGTCGACCGACCGCGGCGTCACGCGGACGGCGCGGGCGGCCCAGGAGATCTCCGCTTCGTCTCGTGAGGCCAGGGCCGGGTCGTCCTCGACCGTGACGTCGTAGGTGCGCTCGAGGTGCTCGAGCAGGGCGTCCGCGACGGTGTGCAGCGGCTGGAAACGCTCGAGATCTCTCGTGACGGAGTAGCTCTCGTCCGGAGGCGACTCACCCTGCCAGCGAGTGCCGTAGGGGATGGGTCGGCCGTCCTCGCCGATGAAGACGCGGTCCGCGACTGCCGGTCGGGCGTAGTCCGTCATGGACGAGAGGGTACGACGCGAGCCGTCCCGCCGTCAGGTCGGCGACTTCCTGCCGACGGGTGCCGCGCCACCCAGCCGCACGTCCCCCTCCGGATACGCGTCGTGCGAGAAGCACAGCCGCACGCCCGCCGCCTCCACCCGCTCCAGCATCTCGGACGTCCGCTCGTGCGCCCGTGCGTCGTCGCTGATGAACCGCGGCAGCCGGCGCAGGCGCCCGGACCAGCCGAGGAACTCCCTTCCCCACGCCGCGTCCCCGGCCACGAGCACGCGCCCCTCGACGAGCGCCCCGAGGTGACCGCGTGCGTGCCCCGGGAGCGGCACCACGAGCAGCGACCCGTCGCCGAACAGGTCGAATCCGGTCAGCCCCGCGATCGTCGTCGCGGGCTGCTCGTCCGCCACGATCCCGGCCGCGAACCCCGGCGGCAGCAGCGCGCGGAAGATCCCCTCGCGCACGCGGTTCCGCCGCACGGAGGCGACCTGGCCCGAGGACAGCACGAACGTCGCGTCCGGGAACCAGCGCACGCCGCCCACGTGGTCCGGGTGCAGGTGCGTCAGCACCACGAACTCCACGTCGGCCGGGGTCAGGCCGAGGGCGAGCAGCCGCTGGTCGACGGTCTCGTCGTCCGGCACCGTCGCGGGCAGGATCCGCTCGTACAGCCGTCCGATGAGGCCCGTCCCGCGGAACGTCGGCGGGTAGCCCGTGTCCACGAGCACCCGCCGGCCGCTCGCGTGCGTGTAGAGGAAGACGTTCGAGGGGAAGACGCGGCGGGGGAGCCCCTTCCCGCGGAACACCCGGGACAGCGGGAAGACGGTGCTCCCGCACGCCATCACCTGCAGCGACGACTCAGCCACGCGTCCCCCTCAGGTGCTCGCCGACCCGGCGGATGCCCTCGGCCAGCGGCACGGTCGGCTCGTAGCCGAGCTCGGTCCGCGCCCGCGAGATGTCGAGGGTCTGCGCGTAGGCGAGGGTCGCCACGGTGTAGCGGGTGAACGGCGGCTCGCGGCCGGGCAGCAGCCGGTAGACCCGCTCCAGGATCTCGGCGAGCGCGGTCAGCACGCGCAGGTCCACGCGGATGAAGCGCGGCTCCTCGCCCATCGCGGCGAAGAAGCGCTCGAGGAGGTCGCCGAGCGGAGCGGGCTCGCCGTTGGTGATGTTGTAGACGCCGCCGTCGGCCACGGGAGCGTCGGCGGCGAGCACCAGCGCGTGCGCGGCGTTCTCGACGCAGGTGATGTCGACGGGGTTCCGACCGCCGTCGAAGAGGGGGATGCCGCGGCGGCGGCTCGCGGCGACGAAGCGGGGGAGGAGGCTGGGGTCGCCGACGCCGATCAGGCCGCGGGGGCGCAGGATCACGAGCTCGGGGATCCGGCCGGCGCGGTGCGCCTCCTGCAGCAGCCGCTCCGCCTCGATCTTGCTGCGGATGTAGAGGCTCATCCGGCTGCCGGCGTCGACCTCCTCCTCCCGCACCAGGTACTGGTGGCGCCGGGCGGAGTAGATGCTCGGCGAGGAGACGAAGACGAAGCGGCGGATCCCGCAGCGCTCGGCCAGCGCGATCATCGCCTCCGTCCCCGCGACGTTCGCGCGCTCGAACTCGCTCCACGTGCCCCACGGGCTCGAGAGAGCGGCGGCGTGCACGAGCACGTCGGCCTCGACGGTCGTCGCGCCCAGCTCGGCGAGGTCGGCGCGGAGGACCGTGGCGCCCTCCTCCTCCAGCCGCGCCAGCGCCTCGGGGGCGCGACCGGTGGCGAGCACGTCGTCGCCCGAGGCCAGGAACTCGCGCACCGCGTAGCCGCCGAGGAAGCCCGTCGCCCCGGTGATCAGCACGCGGCGCCGGCGCTCATCGGACATCGACGACCTCCAACCCGCGCTTGCGGCCCCAGTACCAGAGCACGATCCCCAGGTACCCGAGCGCCTTGCCCTTCCGGATCGACATCAGCACGACCGCGTCCTTGTCGAGCAGCGCCTCGCTCCGCCCGATCACCTGGCAGACCTTCAGGTGCAGCTCCAGGTCCTCGTCGGTGTCGTCGATGCTCGAGCGCGGGAAGCCGTCGACCTGGAGGTACAGCGCGGCGTCGATCGCGAGGTTGCAGCCGGCGGCCATGAACATCCGGTACCGCTGGCCGGGGCGGCGGTAGAAGACGCCCGGGGCGTGCTCCATCAGGCGGATCAGCGCGGTGCCGAGCACGCCGTCGTACCAGCGGTAGACGGCTTCGTCCCGCCGCGGGGACAGGCGGCCGCCGACGAAGCGGGCGCCGCCGCGGAGGTCGGCCTTGAGGCGCGCCACCCAGTCGGCGCTCGGCAGGCAGTCGGCGTCCGTGCGGGCGACGGCCGTCGCGCCCTCGGCGATCGCGTGGCGGAAGCCGGTGTCGGAGGCGGCTCCCGTGCCCTTCTGCGCCTCGTCGATCACGGCGACCTGCCGCTCCGGGCACCGGCGGCGGAACTCCTCGATCACGGCGCGCGAGCCGTCGGTGCTGCCGTTGTCGACGAGCAGGAGGGTGAAGTCCGGATCGGTCTGGCGGGCGAGCGCGTCGAGGGCGCCGCCGAGCAGCTTCTCCTCGTCGAGGAAGGGCACGACCACCCAGAAACCGCGCGCGTCCATCCGTCCCCCGCTCCGGGACCATGGTGTCGGCGGGGGCCCGTGCCGTCAAACCGCGCCGAACAGTGCGCGCGGAGGTGCAGAGGCGCGCTATACAGGGATTCGCTCCGCACGTCCCGGGGCAGGAAGGGGCCCGCGTGCCCGACCTCCTCCCGCTCCGCATCCTCGGCACGGGCGAAGCGCTGCCCGAGCGGATCGTCACGACCGCCGAGGTCGCCGCGCTCTGCGGCCTGCCCTCCGACGAGGCCGAGCGCCGCTCCGGCGTGCGCACCCGCCACTGGGTCACCGACGACGAGGACCCGCTGGAGCTCGGCCTGCTCGCCGCCCGCCGGGCGCTCGCGGCGGCCGGGCTCGACACGGTCGACGTGGTGCTCAACGCCTCGGGCACTCAGCTGCAGGCGATCCCGGACGGAGGCGCGCTGCTCGCGGCGGGACTCGGCCTCGACGACGTCTCGGCGTACAGCGTCGGCGCCACCTGCCTGTCGTTCCTCTTCGCTCTGCAGGAGGCGGGGTTCCTCCTCGCCACGGGTCGCGCCGACACCGTGCTCATCGTCTCGACCGACTGCGGCAGCCGCGGCATCGACCCGGGCCAGCCCGAGAGCGCCCTGCTCTTCGGCGACGCGGCCGCCGCCGTCGTGATCGGCCGCGCCGAGACTCCGGGCCAGGGCCTGGTCACCACGCACTTCCGCACCCGCCCGAGCGGTGTGCGCCACGCGGAGCTGCGCGGCTTCGGCTCGCGGATCCGGATCGAGGAGGCGCCCGACCGGCTCGCCGACTTCCGCTTCGACATGCAGGGCAAGGCGCTGCTCGTCGACGCGCTGCGGCACTTCCCGGCGTTCCTCGAGGAGGTGCGGCCCGGTCTCTCGAGAGGGCTCCCCGGCATCGACCGGGTGGTCCCGCACCAGACCAGCGCCGCCGGGCTCGAGGGCATGGCCCGCCTCTGGGGTCGCGACCGGATGACGATCACGCTCGGCGAGGTCGGCAACACGATCGGCAGCGCGATCCCGCTTGCCCTGCACCGCTCGCGCGTGCAGCCGGGGGAGTCGGTGCTGCTGGTGGGCACGGGCGCGGGCACGCACTACGGCGCGGTGGTCCTGCAGGCGTGAGCGGTGGCAGCGCCTAGCCGAGGAGCGACAGGGCCGAGAGGCCGAGGAACGGCGCCATCACCACGAGGCAGACCGCGGCGGACAGCAGGAACCCGTGGAAGGAGTCCCGCCCGCCGACCAGACGGGCGAGCAGTCCCGTGACCAGCGGTGGGAGCAGGAACAGCAGCAGCCACGGAGCCAGGACGTCCGCGCTCGGCGCCGTCCAGTCGGGCTGGTCGTCGCGGTCGAGCGGAGGAAGCCGCACGAGGAGGAACGCGGCCGTGAGGACGATCGCGGGGAGAACCGACAGGCAGGTGAGCGTGATCGCGGTGAACCTCGCCCCGTCGTCCCGGGAGTACCGGGCACGGTCGGGGTCGGGCGCAGGCCCCCGATCAGTGTCCTCGTCCCAGCCCGGACTGCTGAATCGGATGCGTCCCATGAGGCGATCATGCCGTTCCGGAGCGGGGTCGCGTTGCGGCCGACGAGACCTCCGTCATCCCCGCCGCTCGACCAGTGCCCGCAGCGCGTCGCGGACGAACCGGGCGCCGGCGACTCCGCCGTAGTGCGCCGAGAACCGCTCGTCGTCGACGTACATCTCGCCGAGCCCGAGCAGGTACTCGTCGCTCGGGCCGCCGGTCGCGTCGCGGGGCGTGCCCGGCACCTCGGCGAGCCAGGCGCGGTGCCGCTCGGCCAGCGCGAGCGCCTCCTCACCGGTCGGATCCGCCCCGCTCGCCGCCGCGGCGGTCCAGGCGTCGGCGAGGTCCGCCTGCCGCCGCTGCCACTGCTCGCGGTCCTCCGCGCTCATCGAGCGCCACCAGCGGTCGCCGTCGGCGTACGCCGGGGCGCCCCAGCATCGCTCCACCTCCTCGCGGTGCTCCGCGTGGTCGAACCCGTCGAACATGTCCTCGGCCATCGGCCCGTTCCCTTCTCTCATCGTGGTGATCGTCCCGGCGACCGCCCGGATGCGGCGGTCGAGCCGTCGGCGCTCCTCCTGGAGCACGTCGAGGTGCCGCTCGAGAGCGGCCACAGGCTCCGCGTCGCGCCGCAGGATCCGCCCGATCTCGGGCAGCCCGAGACCGAGGTCGCGCAGCAGCAGGATCCGCTGCAGCGTCACGAGCGCGGCGGCGTCGTAGTAGCGGTAGCCGTTCGCGCCCACCCGGCTCGCCGGGAGCAGTCCCTCGGCCCCGTAGTGCCGCAGCGTCCGGCTGGTCGTGCCGGCCAGCCGCGCCACCTCGTGCACGGACCACTCCTGCTCCACAGTGCCCTCTGTCTCCGCGTCGCCGGTGACTCCGGCGGCGATGGAAGCGACGGTACGGGTTGACGCAGCGTCAACGTCAAGCGGCGGGAACGGATCCGCTAGCGGGCGCCGATCCTGCGGGTTCCCACCCGGAGGACGAGCTCGGTCACCGGCACCGCGGCGATCGAGCAGCAGGCGGCGGGCACCACGGTCAGCAGCGCGACGACGGCGTCCGTCCCGTCGCCCGCGTCGGTCCACGCCGCGATCGAGACCACGATCCAGGCGATCGCGAGGATGCAGACGGTGGAGGCCGATCAGAGGACCGGCCAGGGCGCGCGACCCCGTCCCGCGGAGTAGGGGAGCCCGCCGACGGCCGCCGTCACGGCGGTCGCCAGAAGCGCTCGGGCCAGCGGGAGGAGCAGATCGCCAACGTCCCGGCCGGTGTCGAGGGAGGACAGGGCGAACAGGACCGAGGTCGTCGCGAGCGAGAGGACGCCGGCGACGGCGACGAGCGTCAGCAGGGTCCGGATCAGGAGCCTCACCGGTCGCGTCCGGCGAGGAACGCGCCGCGCTCCTCCAGCAGCCGCCGCAGGTGCCGGTCGAGCACCAGCCGCTCCGCGATCCGCCCGAGGACGCCGAGCGGCGCGGAGTACTCGAGCCGGTCGATCATCACGGAGCCGGAGCCGTGGGGCTCGAATCGGTGCTCGTGCCGGAAGGTCGCGAAGGGCCCGCGGGTCTGCTCGTCGACGAAGGAGTGCGGGGCGTCGAGCGCGGTGACGGTGCTGGTCAGCCGGAGCGGGACGCCGAAGTGCCGGGCGCTCCAGGTCACGTGCTCGTTCAGGCCGATCAGCCCGGTGGTCGTCCCGGACACCGCGCGCTCGCGAGCGCCGGCCTGCGAGGCGGTGTGCAGGTCGATGTCGCGCGCCCGGTCGAACATCTCGGCGGCCGGGCGGGCGGAGCGGGTCACGACCTGGAGGAGCACGGTGTCGATCCTGCCCGCCGCGCCTGCAGCCGGCCGCGGACGCGCCGGTCCGCCCGCCTCACCAGCTCGTCACCACGGTCCGCGTGATCACCCACCCCTCGTCGCGGCGGACGAGGCGGCTCGTCAGCTGGAGCCGCCAGGTCGCGTGCAGGCGGCCGATGGTCGCCTCGGTGATGGTGCGGGAGGAGAGCACCGGGTGCGCGGCGCCGCCCGAGAGGGCGCTCTCGACGTGGTCGATCTCGTGGTACTCCTTGCGCGCCTCGTCGATGTCGGCGAGCCACTCCTCCCGCGACTGCACCAGGCCGGTCGGGTGCTCGATCACGAAGCGCTCGTCGAGCAGCGCCTCGAGCGCGGGCAGGTCCACCAGCTCCAGCGCGTCGAAGAGGGCGGCGTGCACCGCGGTCGGGCCGTCGTCCTCCAGCTCGTCGCCCGTGCCGGCGGTCCCGTCGCCGCTCATGCCGGCGGTCCCGTCGTCGCGCGGCGGACGAGCTGCGTCGGCAGCTGCACGTGCAGCGAGCGCGGCTCGCGCCCGGCCATCAGCGCGATCAGCATCTCGGCGGCGGTCGCTCCGAGCGTCTGCATCGGCTGGCGGACGGTGGTCAGCGGCGGATCGAAGCGAGCGGCCTCGGGCACGTCGTCGAAGCCGATCACCGACAGGTCGTGGGGCACGGCGAGGCCCAGGTGCGCGGCGGTCTCGATGATCGCGAGCGCCGAGACGTCGTTGGCGGCGAAGACCGCGGTCGGGCGGTCGGCCAGCGACAGGAGCGAGGAGGCGGGCCGCCGGGCGGTGTCGCGGTGGTAGTTGCCCACCCGCAGCAGGCGCTCGTCGAAGGCGATGCCGGCCTCCGCCAGCGCCGCCCGGTAGCCGGCCTCCCGCAGCCGCGCCGAGCGCAGGTCGCCGCGGCCCGCGACGAAGCCGATGCGGCGGTGCCCGAGGGCGACGAGGTGGCGGGTGGCGAGCAGGGCGCCGCCGAAGTTGTCGGACTCGACGGTCGGCAGGTCGGCGCGGCCGGTGTGCGGGTCCACGGCGACGAGCGGGATGTCGGAGGGGGCGCTCACCACGCTCGGTGTCACCATGATCGCCCCGTCGATGAGGGTGCCGCTGAGCCGGCTGAGCGAGCGCCGCTCCCAGCCCTCCTGCTCGCCCTCGTGGGAGCCGGAGTAGGCGAGCAGGTCGAACCGCGACTCCGCCAGCACCGACCCCACGCCCTTCAGGATCTCGGCGCTGAACGGCTCGAACCCCGCGACGAGCACGCCGATCACGCCCGTGCGCCGGGAGCGCATGCTGCTCGCGACGAGGCTCGACTCGTAGCCGAGCTCGCGCACGACCTCGAGCACGCGGGTGGCGGTGGAGGGGGCGATGCCGTAGCGGCCGTTCACGGCTTTGGACACCGTCGCCACCGAGACGCCGGCGGCAGCGGCGACGTCGTGGATGGTCGGTCGGGTGGTCATGTGGCCGACTGTAACCCGTGCTTCGAAAACCATTTCGAAAACGTTTGACCACTTTCGCAAGCACTGCGGACACTGACTCCACCCGCGAAGGCGGGAACCCCCACGGCGCCGGTGCGCCAGGCGGCGCCCTCGATGAAGAGAACGGTTGGACGATGAAGTTCAGGAAGATCGCAGTGGCGACAGCAGCCCTGCTCGGCACGGTCGCGGCCCTCACCGGCTGCTCGGGCCAGGACTCGGGATCGAGCGACGGCACCGTCGCGATGACCCTCTGGCAGAACTCGACCACGGGCCCCGGCCAGGAGTTCTGGGACAAGACGATCGCGGACTTCGAGGCCGCGAACCCCGGAGTGACCATCGAGTCGCAGGCCATCCAGAACGAGGACCTCGACGGCAAGCTCCAGACGGCGCTCAACTCGGGCGACGCCCCCGACGTCTTCCTCCAGCGCGGAGGCGGCAAGCTCGCCGCCATGGTCGCGGGCGGACAGCTGAAGGACCTCACCGACGGCATCTCGGACCAGGCGCGCAGCGAGATCCCCGAGGGCTCGTTCTCGGCGAACACCCTCGACGACAAGGTCTGGGCGATGCCGGTCGCCGTCCTCCCGGGCGGCCTGTTCTACAGCCAGGACCTCTTCACGGCGGCGGGCGTCACCGAGACGCCGAAGACCATCGACGAGCTCGACTCGGCGATCACGAAGATCAAGGGCAGCGGAGCCCAGGCCGTCGCGCTCGGCGCGAAGGACGCCTGGCCCGCCGCGCACTGGTACTACTTCTTCGCGCTCCGCGAGTGCAGCGCCGACACCATGGCCGAGGCGGCCGACACCAAGGACTTCTCGGACGACTGCTGGGTCCGCGCGGGCGAGGACCTGCAGGACTTCTCGGCCACCGAGCCGTTCAACGAGGGCTTCCTCACCACCGCCGCCCAGCAGGGCGCGGGCAGCTCGGCCGGACTCCTCGCCAACCACCAGGCGTCGATGGAGCTCATGGGCGCGTGGAACCCCGGCGTGATCGCCTCCCTCACCCCCGACGAGAAGCCGCTGCCCGACCTGGGCTGGTTCCCGTTCCCCGAGATCGACGGCGGCGACGGCGAGGCCGGCGCGATCATGGGCGGTGTCGACGGCTACTCCTGCTCCGCGGGCGCTCCCGACGAGTGCGTCGACTTCCTCAACTACCTGGCCACCTCCGACGTGCAGAAGGAGTACTACGCGGCCTTCAACGCGCCCCCGGTGAACACCGTGGCGCAGGAGGCGGTCACCGAGCCGTACCTGCAGCAGATCCTCGAGGCCTACAACTCGGCCCCGTACGTCTCGCAGTGGCTCGACACCGTCTACGGCCTCAACGTCGGCAACGCGCTGAACGTCGGAGTCGTCGACCTGCTGGCCGGCAAGAGCGACCCCGAGCAGCTGGTCGAGGCCGTCAACGCCGCCGCGGCGAAGGCCTAGCCACCATGGCACTCCGCGAGAGCCCGCTCCTCGGAGTGGATGAGCCCCGCGGGACCGCGCGCACCGGAGGCGTCACCTCGACGCCTCCGGTGCGCCGGCGCCGCCGCAGCGTGGGCTGGGCGGGGCGCTTCGAGATCGCGCTCCTGGTCGGCCCGGCGCTGATCGTCTTCCTCGCCTTCGTGATCTTCCCGGTCGTGATGGCGGCCTACTACGGCTTCTTCAGCTGGCAGGGCTACGGAGTGCCGACGGACTTCGTCGGCTTCCGCAACTACCTGACGATCCTGCAGGACCCCACCTTCCACGACGCCCTCGCGCACAACGGCATCATCGTGGTGCTCTCGCTCGTGCTCCAGGGGCCGGTCGCGATCCTCCTGGCGCTGCTGCTGAACCGCAAGCTGCGCGGGCAGTCGATCATCCGCGTCCTGATCTTCGTGCCGTACGTGATCTCGGAGGTCGTCGTCGGCACCGGCTGGAGCCTGATGCTCCAGACCAGCGGCGCGGTCAACGGCCTGCTCGAGAAGGTCGGCCTCGGCACGCTGAAGCAGGACTGGCTCTCGGATCCGGCGATCGCGATCTGGACGCTGATGCTGATCATCACGTGGAAGTACATCGGCTTCGCCGTGATCCTCTTCCTCGCGGGTCTGCAGGGCATCCCCGAGGAGCTGTCCGAGGCCGCGGCCATCGACGGCGCCTCCTACTGGCAGGTGCAGCGGCGGATCACCCTGCCCCTGCTCGCGCCGACCCTGCGGATCTGGGCGTTCCTGTCGATCATCGGCGCACTGCAGCTGTTCGACCTCGTCTACATCATCTGGGGCCAGTACGTGTCCTCGACCGCGGGCACCTCGACCATGGCGATCTACTTGGTCACCAACGGCCGCAACGCCGGCAACTACGGGTACGGGAACGCCGTCGCGGTGGTCCTGTTCCTGATCTCGCTCGTGGTGGCGCTGCTCTACCAGCGCTTCGTGCTCCGGCGCGACACGGCGGGCGCACTGACGGGAGACAAGCGATGACCGGCACGACGATGACGGCCCCGCCGATCACTCCGGAGACCCCTCGGCCTCTCGCGGTGAAGCGGCGCCGGCAGCCCCTGGGCCGCGGCACCACGATCGCCTACGTCGTGGCGATCGTCGTGATCGCGCTGATGCTCGCCCCGGTGGCGTACATCATCCTCGGCGGCTTCCGCACGAACGCGCAGATCACCACCGACCCGGCGGGCCTGCCCTCGCCGTGGAACGTGCAGAACTACCTCGACGTGATCACCGGCGGCGTCTTCTGGCAGGAGGTCGGCAACTCCACCATCGCCGGCCTCGCGACGACGCTCGGCGTGGTCGTGCTCGGCCTGAGGGCGAGCTACGTCCTGGCCCGCTACGACTTCACCGGCCGGGGCGTGTTCTACGCGCTCTTCGCCGCCGGCCTGATGTTCCCGATGACCGTGGCGATCACTCCTCTCTACCTGGTGATCAAGAGCCTCGGCCTGATGAACTCGCTCGCCGGAGTGGTGCTGCCGCAGATCGCGTTCGGCCTGCCGACCACGATCATCATCCTGGTGCCGTTCCTCCGCGCGATCCCGGACGAGATCCAGGAGGCGGCCTTCATCGACGGCTGCAGCCGGATCGGCTTCTTCTTCCGGATGGTCGTGCGCCTGGCGATGCCCGGCGTGATCACCACGGGGATCCTCGCGTTCATCGCGAGCTGGAACAGCTACCTGCTGCCCCTGTTCATCCTCAACAACGAGTCCACCTTCACGCTCCCGCTCGGAGTGCAGGCGTTCTCGTCGCAGTACTCGGTCGACACGGCGAAGGTGCTCGCCTTCGTGTCGCTGTCGATGATCCCGGCGCTGATCTTCTTCAGCGTCTTCGAGCGCCGCATCGTCGGCGGGCTGACGGGGGCGGTGAAGGGATGAGCGGATCGATCCGCCCGTCCGCCGCGTCCCCCGTTCCGTCCGCACCCGTCGCCCCACCCGCAGAGAGGGTCGCACCGTGACCGCACCGCACGCACCAGAGGACCCCCAGGCTCCGTCCGCCCGCACCACCGAGCTGCTGGGCCGGATGACGCTGGAGGAGAAGCTCTCCCAGCTGGTCGGCTACTGGGTCGACCAGGGCGGCGAGGTCGTCGCCCCGCTCGCCGGCGAGATGGCCACCTCGACCGGGTACGCCGAGGCGACCCGCGAGGGGATCGGCCAGCTGACCCGCGTCTACGGCACGCGCCCCGTCGATCCACTCGAGCGCGCCCGCTGGCTGTGGGCGGAGCAGCGCCGGCTCGTCGAGGAGACGCGGCTGGGCATCCCGGCGATCGTCCACGAGGAGTGCCTGACCGGGCTCGCCGCCTGGCAGGCCGCGACGTTCCCGACTCCGCTCGCCTGGGGCGCCTCCTTCGACCCGGAGCTCGTGGCCGAGCTCGGCGCCGTGATCGGCGGCTCGATGCGCGAGCTCGGGATCCACCAGGGTCTGGCGCCCGTGCTCGACGTGATCCGCGACCCCCGCTGGGGCCGGGTCGACGAGTGCATCGCCGAGGACCCGTACGTCGTCGGCACGATCGGCACCGCGTACGTGCAGGGGCTGCAGTCCACCGGCGTCGACGCGACGCTGAAGCACTTCATCGGCTACTCCGCCTCCCGCGGCGGCCGCAACCACGCGCCGGTGCACGCCGGACCGCGCGAGATCGCGGACGTGCTGCTGCCGCCGTTCGAGATGGCGATCCGCGACGGGGGCGCCCGCTCGGTGATGAACTCCTACGCCGAGATCGACGGGGACCCGGTCGGAGCGACGCCCGCCTACCTCACGGGCGTGCTGCGCGAGCGTTGGGGCTTCGACGGCGTGGTCGTCGCCGACTACTTCTCGGTCGCGTTCCTCCACCTCATGCACGCGGTCGCCGCCGATCTGGGCGAGGCGGCCGAGCTGGCGCTCGCCGCGGGGATCGACGTGGAGCTGCCCACGGGCGACGCGTTCCTCGCTCCGCTGGCCGCGCGCATCCGAGCCGGGGAGGCCGACGAGGCGCTCGTCGACCGGGCCGTGCTGCGGGTGCTCGCGCAGAAGGAGCGGCTCGGACTGCTCGACGCGCGCTTCGACGACGCCCCCGAGTCGATCGACCTCGACTCGCCGGCCCACCGCGACATCGCCCGCCGCCTGGCCGAGGAGTCGGTGGTGCTGCTCGCGAACGACGGCGTCCTGCCGCTCGCTGCGCCGCGCCGCCTCGCGCTGATCGGCCCCAACGCCGACAGCGCGCCCGCGCTCATGGGCTGCTACTCCTTCGCCAACCACGTGCTGGCGCACCACCCGGGCGTGCCGCTGGGCTTCGAGATCCCGACGGTCGCGGACGCGCTGGCCGACGAGTTCGGCTCGGCCGAGCTGCTGCTCGCCGAGGGCTGCTCGGTCGAGGGGGACGACGACTCCGGGATCGCCGAGGCGGTCCGGGCGGCCGCCGACTCCGATGTGGCGATCGTGGTCGTCGGCGACCGGGCGGGCCTGTTCGGCCGCGGCACGGTCGGCGAGGGCAACGACGTCGAGAGCCTCGAGCTCCCGGGCCGCCAGCGCGAGCTGGTCGAGGCCGTCGTGGCGACGGGGACCCCGGTCGTGCTCGTGCTGCTGACCGGCCGCCCCTACGCCGTGGGCTGGGCGCTCGACGGGCCGTCGGCTCCCGCCGCCGTGCTGCAGGCGTTCTTCCCGGGG